>NZ_CP020694.1:1532500-1839000 GCF_003611275.1 Sulfitobacter sp. D7 | reverse complement strand
CAACCTTGAGACCTACAGTCTTGCAGATGTACTTCAGCCCTGCATTGCGCAGCAGCGCGCCCGGCAGCAGGCCGGTTTCGGTCAGCACCTGAAATCCGTTGCAAATGCCCAGCACATAGCCGCCGCGCTGCGCATGAGCCGCCACAGAGCGGCAGATCGGCGAATTCGCGGCAATGGCCCCGCAGCGCAGGTAATCCCCATAGGAGAACCCGCCGGGAATGCCTACCATATCAACGCCTTGCGGCAGTTCGCTGTCCTTGTGCCAGACCATGGAAACCTTGGCGCCCGCGGCTTTGAAAGCCACGGCAAGGTCGCGGTCGCAATTGGACCCGGGGAAGACAACTACCGCTGCGTGCATCAGGCCAGCTCCACCGAATAGGATTCGATCACCGTATTGGCCAAGAGCTTTTCG
The DNA here is from genome assembly GCF_003611275.1 of Sulfitobacter sp. D7. Classification (NCBI taxonomy): domain Bacteria; kingdom Pseudomonadati; phylum Pseudomonadota; class Alphaproteobacteria; order Rhodobacterales; family Roseobacteraceae; genus Sulfitobacter; species Sulfitobacter sp. D7. Next base: position 1,838,588 of record NZ_CP020694.1, on the reverse strand, counting down.
CACATGGCGGTCACATCGGCCTCGGTCGTGCCCTCGGCGAGGTCAAGCTCGATCACCTTACCCTGACGCACGCCGTTCACCCCGTCAAAGCCCAAGGCTCCGAGCGCGTGGCGGACAGCTTCGCCCTGAGGGTCGAGAACCCCGTTCTTCAGCATCACATGCACCCGTGCTTTCATGGCGCGACACCCCTTTGTAACATCTGCAAATTGAACGGCGAAGCCGCGTTAGTTGATCAACGTCGGCTTGGAGACCGGCGCATTGTTCTTGGGCATGACGCCGAGACGTTTGGCCACTTCGGTATAGGCATCGGTGAGCGAGCCCAGATCGCGGCGGAACACATCTTTGTCGAGTTTCTGGCCCGTCTCGATGTCCCACAGACGGCAGCTGTCGGGGCTGATCTCATCGGCGACGATCAGACGCTGGAAGTCACCATCGTAAACGCGGCCAATCTCGATCTTGAAGTCCACCAGCTTGATGCCGACGGCCATCATGACGCCCGACATAAAGTCGTTGACCCGCAGCGCGAGGCTCAGAATATCGTCCATGTCTTGCTGGGTTGCCCAGCCAAAGGCGGCGATATGCTCTTCGGTGACCAGCGGATCACCAAGCGCGTCGTCTTTGTAGCAATACTCGACAATCGGGCGCGGCAGTTGCGTGCCCTCTTCGATCCCCAACCGCTTGGACATGGAGCCCGCCGCATAGTTGCGCACGATCACTTCCAGCGGAATGATCTCAACCTGCCGCACGAGCTGTTCGCGCATGTTCAGGCGTTTGATAAAATGCGTCGGCACGCCGATGTTGTTCAGCCCGGTCATAAAGAACTCGGACAGGCGGTTGTTCAACACGCCCTTGCCCTCGATCGTGGCTTTCTTCTCGGCGTTAAAGGCGGTGGCATCGTCTTTGAAATATTGCACGATGGTACCGGGCTCAGGACCTTCATAGAGGATCTTTGCCTTGCCTTCGTAGATCTTGTTGCGCCGGGCCATGGGCATCCTTTCCAACAGGGGGCCGGGAACATCCCCGCCGCTTGCGCTTCTCTTAGTGCAACCACCCCGCTGCTGCAAGCATGGCCCGTCACCTTTGACGCGCCACTTGTGGGAACGCGGGGGCGACCGCATATGAATAGGGTAACACCAGCAATCGGAGACCCGCTATGAGCAAGTTCGACGACCGTGCAAATGCCTTTGAAAGCAAGTTCGCCCATGATGCAGACATGCAATTCCGCGCCGAAGCGCGCCGCAACAAACTTCTGGGCCTCTGGGCTGCTGAACTTTTAGGCAAATCGGGCAGCGACGCCGACGACTACGCCAAAGAGGTGGTGAAATCCGACTTTGAAGAGGCGGGCGACGAGGATGTTTACCGCAAAGTCTCGGGCGATCTGGGCGACCGCGCCGATGAGGCAACGATCCGCGCCAAGATGCAGGCGCTAATGGTCGAAGCCAAAGCGCAGCTGCTGAGCGAGACCAGCTAACCCATTCCACCCCGGCCACGCGCCGGGGTGACCCGCCTTGCCTGTCCTCATAATGAAGATGAATATTATGAGATTGCCCCCATGAAGGCATCATGACATCAGGCGAAATTCCCAGACCCTACAGGAGCCCCCATGAGCAACGCATTCACCGATCTTTTGGCTGAAAAGGGCACATTGCTCGCGGATGGAGCCACGGGCACCAATCTGTTCAACATGGGGCTGATGTCGGGCGACGCGCCTGAGATGTGGAACACCGATGAGCCGAAGAAGATCATCAAGCTTTACCGTTTCGCGGTGGATTCGGGCAGTGATCTGTTCCTGACCAACTCTTTTGGGGCGAATGCTTCGCGGCTCAAGCTGCACGGTGCCGAAAAGCGGGTGCATGAGTTGAGCCGCGTCTCTGCCGAACTGGCACGCGAAGTGGCCGATACCGCCGAGCGCAAAGTCATCGTCGCAGGCTCTGTCGGCCCCACGGGTGAGATCATGGAGCCGGTCGGCACCCTGACCCATTCCCTCGCCGTTGAGATGTTCCATGAGACTGCCGACGGCCTCAAAGCTGGTGGTGCCGATATTGGCTGGCTGGAAACGATCAGCGCCCCCGAAGAATACCGCGCCGCTGCCGAAGGCTTTGCGCTGGCGGGTCTGCCATGGTGCGGCACGATGAGCTTTGACACCGCGGGCCGTACGATGATGGGCCTGACCTCCGAAGGGATGGTCGATATGGTGCACGGGCTGGACAACATACCGCTGGCATATGGTGCCAACTGCGGCACGGGCGCGTCTGACCTGCTGCGCACGGTACTCGGTTTCGCCGCCAAGAATGGCACGCTGCCGATCATCTCCAAGGGCAACGCGGGCATCCCGAAATACGTCGAAGGCCACATCCATTACGACGGCACGCCCGAGTTGATGGCGCGCTATGCGACCATGGCGCGTGACGCGGGGGCCAGCGTCATCGGCGGTTGCTGCGGCACCCTGCCCGAGCATCTGGTCGCGATGCGCGAAGCGCTCGATAGCACGGAAAAAGGTCCCGCCCCGACGTTGGAGCAAATCCGCGAAGAGATCGGTGATTTCTCGTCCGAAAGCGACGGCACCGACGGGCAAGGTCCAGTGCGCGCGCCGCGCCGTGGCCGCCGCCGGAGCTAAGCTTCAAAACAAGCTCAATTGATCGCCCTTTTCGGAGGGCGGTCGAAACAGATCGCAGCGCAGCGGCACGCCCGCGCGGGTCAGCCCCAGACGTTTGACTGCCAGATCAAACCGCTGGGCCACCATCTGCGCATAGGGCCCCTCGCCCCGCATGCGTTTGTGCCAGCCCGCATCGTATTCCTTGCCCCCATGCATATCGCGCAGCCGCGCCATGATCCGCTCGGCCCGGTCGGGGTAATGGGTGGCGAGCCACTCTTGCACCAGCGGCGACACCTCACGCGGTAGGCGCAGCATGATCCAACTGGCGTGCCGCGCCCCGGCGTCACGTCCGGCGGCAAGGATCGCCTCCAACTCCGGGTCGGTCAGCGCCGGAACCATTGGGGACGCCATGATCCGCACCGGGATGCCAGCCTCCGACAGCTTTCGGATCACCTGCAGCCGCCGCTGCGGTGCGGGCGCGCGCGGTTCCATCAAACGGCTGAGCTTTGCGTCCAGCGTAGTCACCGAAATGCCAACCGCCGCCAATCCGCGCTCGGCCATATCGCCCAGAATGTCGATGTCGCGTTCGATCAGGCTGCCCTTAGTGACGATTGCCACCGGGTGATTGAATTCAGACAGCACCTCAAGACACTCCCGCATGATGCCATGGGTCTTTTCGATGGGCTGGTACGGATCGGTGTTAGTGCCGATGGCGATGGGCGCGACCTGATAACGCTTCGACCGCAGTTCCCGCGCCAGAACGCCCGGCGCTTCGGGCCGGGCGATCAGCTGCGTCTCAAAATCCAAGCCCGGAGACAGGCCGAGGTAGGCATGGCTGGGCCGCGCGAAACAGTAAACGCAGCCATGTTCGCAGCCGCGATAAGGGTTGATCGACCGATCAAAGGGCAGATCCGGCGAGCGGTTGTAGGTAATTACCCGGCGCGGCACCTCGATGCTGGTGTTGGTACGCAGCACCGGAAGCACCTCTTCCCGTGCCCAGCCATCGTCCTCCGCCACGCGGGCGTGACGCTCAAACCGGCCTGCGTCATTGCTGCCTGCCGCGCGGCCAAGCACGCGGAATCGCTGGTCTTCCCTATCCATGAAAGAAGGTTAGAACATTGTGCGAACATCAGCAAGTAAACTTGCGCAAACCCTTGTCCTTACACCGCAAAAAGCAGTAGTTTGCTCCCAAGGCGTCGCGCATGGCGCGGCCGATGTCGCAAACCGCGACCCCGGCGCTAACATTCCGTGAGACAAGGGCCCAAGTGTCATGCACCTGCACGCCCAGCAGAAGGAAACACCATGTCAGAAGAAGACGATATCATCCTGGCCGAGTTGGACGATGAAGAACTGGTCCAGCAGATGTTCGATGACCTCTATGACGGTCTTAAGGAAGAGATCGAAGAAGGGGTGCAAATCCTGCTCGACCGCGGTTGGGAACCCTATGAGGTTCTGACCAAAGCGCTGGTCGGCGGCATGACCATCGTGGGCGCGGATTTCCGCGACGGTATCCTCTTTGTGCCCGAAGTGCTGCTGGCCGCTAATGCGATGAAGGGCGGCATGGCCATCCTCAAACCGCTCCTGGCCGAAACCGGCGCGCCCCGGGTGGGCAAAATGGTGATTGGCACGGTCAAAGGCGACATCCACGACATCGGCAAAAACCTCGTTGGCATGATGATGGAAGGCGCGGGTTTCGAAGTTGTCGATCTGGGCATCAACAACGCGGTCGAAGCCTATCTAGAAGCGCTTGAGACGGAACAGGCCGACATCCTCGGCATGTCCGCCCTGCTGACCACGACCATGCCCTATATGAAAGTTGTGATCGACACGCTGATCGAACAGGGCAAGCGCGACGACTATATCGTGCTGGTCGGTGGCGCGCCGCTGAACGAAGAGTTCGGCAAGGCCATCGGGGCTGACGCCTATTGCCGCGATGCCGCCGTAGCAGTGGAAACGGCCAAAGACTGGATGGGTCGGAAACATAACTCCGCCAACGCCTAGGCTGCTGGCACCGCTCCACTTGGCTTTGGCATCGGTGACATGCGATGGTGACGCCATGAGCGACAGCAATCTGCCAGATGATCGGACCCTCACCCAAGAGGGGCTCGCGCCCACCCGCGCGGGCCGCATTCTGCTGATCGCCTGTGGCGCGCTGGCCCGTGAGATACTGGATTTGAAGGCCGCGAACGGCTGGACCCATCTTGACCTGACCTGCCTGCCCGCGAAATATCACCTCTACCCGGAAAAGATCACCCAAGCGGTGCGCGACACGGTCGCCAAACACCGCGCGGACTATGACGATTTCTTTGTCGTCTACGCCGATTGCGGGACGGGCGGCGGGCTGGAGCGGGCCTGCGAAGAGATGGGCGTGCAGATGGTCGCAGGGCCACATTGCTACAGCTTTTTTCAGGGCAACGAGAGTTTCGCCAAAACCTCGGAAGATGAGATCACCACCTTCTACCTCACCGATTTTCTGGTGCGGCAGTTTGAGGCTTTCATCATCAAGCCAATGGGACTCGACCGGCACCCGGAACTGCGCGATATGTATTTCGGCAATTACGAGAAACTGGTCTATCAGGCGCAGACGGACGACCCGGCGCTGACCGAAAAGGCGCAAGGCTGCGCCGCGCGGCTCGGCCTTGCGTTCGAGCGGCGCTTCACGGGCTACGGGGATTTGCAGACCGCTTTGCGCGACCTTTAACCGTCAGGCTTCCTGAGCGGCCGTCTCGCGCACGCGCTCAATCATCGCGCGCAACCCGTTGGAGCGTTGCGCCGAGAGGTGGTCATTCAATCCCAGCCGCGCAAGTTCCGCTTTGGCATCGACAGCGCCCACTTCGGCAGGCGTCAAACCGTTGTAAAGATTTCGCAAAACCGCGATCAGCCCCGAGACGATCATCGCGTCGCTTGCGCCGTCAAAATGCAGCTTGCCGCCGTCAAACTGTGCATGAAGCCAGACCTGAGAGGCGCAGCCGTCGACCTTGGTCGCCGGCACGCGCAGCGGCTCGGGCAGCGGGTCCATCGCTTTACCAAGGTCGATCACATGGCGGTAGCGGTCTTCCCAATCGTCCAGAAACTCGAAATCCTCGACCAGTTCTTCAAAGGCAGGCGTGGCCATCTGTGCACTCTCTTTGGGTGAATTCCATTGCCTGACAGGTAGGATGCCGATGCGCAAAGGTCCACCCCCTTCCCATGGCTGGCGTGATGGGGTAGCACAAGACAAGTTAACTTAACGGCGGATCCCATGCGCAAGACACTCCTCGCTCTTTTGGCCTCGACCCTTTTGGTATCCGCCTGTGGCACGGTCCGTGACAGCCGCATCAACCCGCTGAATTGGTTCGGCCCCGCGCGTTCGGCACCGTCCGCGCCGGAAGAGAGCAACAACCCGTTGATTCCACAGCGCAGCGGGCTGTTCGCCCGGCGCGCGGTTGAGGTCGACACCTATGAGGGGCGCCCTTTCGAGCAGATCACCGACCTTACGATAGAGCCGGTCCCGGGCGGTGCGATCCTACGCGCCACGGGCCTTGCCGCGCGGCAGGGCATTTATGCGGTGCAGCTAACTCCTGCGACGATTGATGAGACGCCTGTCGACGGTGTTCTGACTTACCGTCTGGAAGGGGTACGCCCCGACAAGGCGACACCGCAAGGCAGCCGCCCCACCCGTGAGGTCATCGCGGGCCGTCGTCTGACAGATCAAATGCTGGCCGGGGTGCGCGAGATTCGCGTCGAAGGGCAGATGAATGCGCTGGTCTCTCGCCGCTAAGCGGCCAAGCCACGCACCATAAGAAAGAGCCGCCCCAATCGGGCGGCTCTTTTCAGTTCAGACTTTGACTGCTTTCACATCCGTCCCATCGGCGGCCAAAGCAATCTTGCCCTCGCAGAGCAGCAGCGCATCGGCGCCAAAGACCTCATGCCGCCAGCCGCGCAGGGCCGGCACGTCGCGCTCTCCCGCCGACAACATATCCAGATCACTGGCCGAGGCGATCAACTTGGCCGCGACGCCTGCGCTTTCGGTCTTGGCCTTGAGCAAAACCCGCAGCAGATCGGCCAGCGCCGGGTTCACCTGCAGCTTGTCGCGCTTGCGGTCGGGTTGCGGCATGTCGGCGGCTTTGCAGGCCACGCCTGCGGCCACGGCTTTCAAAATGCCCTCGGCGATTTCCCCCTTGCGGGCCTCGCGCAGCAGCAGACGGGCGCGGTTCAGCTCCTCGCCGTTAGAGGGTTTGAGGCTTGCCAATTCGACCAGCGCGTCATCCTTGAACACGCGATTGCGCGGGATATTGCGGGTGCGGGCGTAATCCTCACGAAAGGCGGCCAATTCGCGGACGATCGCCAGAAACTTCGGCGAATTGGTCCGGGTCTTGACCCGCTTCCACGCATCCTGCGGCTGGGTCACATAGGTATCGGGGCTGAGCAGCGTCTCAAGCTCCTCGGCCACCCAACGGGCGCGGCCGGTCTGTTCAAGCTTGCGCGCCAGAAACTCGTAAATCTGCCGCAGGTGGGTCACATCGGCCAGCGCATAGGTCTTCTGTGCGTCGGTCAACGGACGGCGGGACCAATCGGTAAAGCGCGAGGTCTTGTCCAGCGACTCATGCGCGATCTTGCGGACCAAGGTCTCATAGCCCACCTGTTCGCCAAAGCCGCAGACCATCGCGGCCACCTGCGTGTCGAACAGCGGTTCGGGAAAGACTTTGGCGTCGACGTAGAAGATCTCAAGATCCTGTCGTGCCGCGTGGAACACTTTGACCACAGATGTGTCGCGGAACAGATCGTAAAGCGGCTCAAGCGAGATGCCGTCGGCCAAGGGATCGACCAGCACGGCGTTGCTGTCGTCGGTTCCGGGCATGGCAAGTTGGACGAGGCAGAGCTTGGAGTAATAGGTCCGCTCACGCAGGAATTCCGTGTCGACGGTCACGTAATCATGGCGCGCAGCTTCTTCACAGAATTGCGCGAGGTCGGCGGTCGTGGTGATGGTTTTCATAAATGCTCTTTGACAAGTTGCACGCCCGGTCATCGGGCTTTGTCAAAGAGGTACATCACAAGGGAAGCTTTGACCAGCGTCAGCCCGTCAGCATGACTGGCTGACGCTCACCGGCGGCGAAACGGCGCAGCACGGCGGGGTAAAGGCGATGTTCTTGCACCAGCACCCGCTGGGCCAATGTATCAGCCGTGTCGCCCGGCAGAACCGGAATGCGCGCTTGGCCAAGGATCGGACCATCATCCAAAGCGGCAGTGACTTCATGCACGGTGCAGCCATGTTCGGTATCGCCCGCCTCAAGCGCGCGGGCATGGGTGTGCAGCCCGCGGTATTTCGGCAGCAGCGACGGGTGGATATTGATCATCCGCCCGGCCCAAGCATCGGTGAAGCCTTCGGTCAGTTTGCGCATAAAGCCGGCAAGGCAAATAATGTCCGGCGCATGGGCCTCAAGTGCGGCGCTCAAAGCCGCCTCAAACGCGGGGCGGTCTTTGCCGTAGGGGCGGTGATCGACCACTTCGGTCGCGATCCCCTGCGCCTGCGCCCAAGCGATCCCGCCCGCGTCCGGGTTGTTGGACAGCACCAAACAGGGGCGGCCCGCATGGTCGCCAGTCATATCCTCGACCAGCGCCCGCATGTTAGAGCCGCCGCCCGAGACGAAAATCGCAACCCGCTTGGTCAAAGCAGCGCGCCGGAATAGGTGACGCCATTGCCGGTGGTGATACGCCCGATTTCGATGGCAGCGTGGCCATCCTCGGCAAAAGCGGCCTTGGCCGCGTCGACCTTATCGGCAGAGACGACGGCAACCATGCCAATGCCAGCGTTGAAAGTCTTGAGCATCTCGGCCTCGGCCATGCCCCCCTCGGCGGCCAGCCATTTGAAGACCGGCGGCAGGTCCCATGCGTTCAGGTCAATCTCGGCCGCCAGCCCCACGGGCAACACGCGCGGCAGGTTTTCAGTGAGGCCACCGCCCGTGATATGCGCCAGCGCCGACACGGCATCGGCGCGCAGGGCCGCAACGGCGCCCTTGACGTAAAGCTTGGTCGGTGTGAGCAGCGCACTGCCCAGATCACCTTCGCCCCATGGGCAATCGTCGCTCCAGCCCAGACCGCTGCGCTCAACGATCTTGCGCACGAGGCTATAGCCGTTGGAATGCACCCCGTCGCTGGGCAGGCCCAAGAGCACGTCGCCCTCTTTCACATCGCGCGGCAGCTCGGTTCCGCGCTCCATCGCGCCGACGGAAAAACCGGCGAGGTCGAAATCGCCCGCGTGATACATGCCCGGCATTTCAGCGGTCTCGCCCCCGATCAGGGCACAGCCGGAATCGGCGCAGCCTTTGGCGATGCCTTCGATGATCCGTGCGGCACTGTCGAGTTCCAGTTTACCGGTCGCGAAATAGTCGAGGAAGAAAAGCGGCTCGGCGCCTTGGCAGACCAGATCGTTGACGCACATGGCCACCAGATCAATGCCGATGCTGTCGACGTTGCCGGTATCAATCGCGATGCGCAGCTTGGTGCCAACGCCATCCGTCGCCGCAACCAGCACCGGGTCGGTGAAACCTGCGCCTTTCAGGTCAAACAGTGCGCCAAAGCCGCCAAGGCCAGACATAACGCCCGGCCGTGCGGTGGATTTCGCCGCTGGCTTGATCCGCTCTACAAGCGCGTTGCCTGCGTCAATATCCACGCCTGCTTCGGCATAGGTGATTCCGTTGTCGGATTTCGTCATGGTCATGGCCCCCGGCGCGCATTTTCCCTTGCGCGCGGAGTTAGAGTATTGTGCGGGTCACTGCAATCATTTGGTGCAGCTAATGTCTTGACGCTCGGGCTGCGGCGTCATACCCAAACGCCCATGGCGGGCCTGTAGCTCAATTGGTTAGAGCAGAGCGCTCATAACGCTTTGGTTGCGGGTTCAAGTCCTGCCGGGCCTACCATTCCGCCCCCGCTTTTCGCCCAAACCTCAGCGTTTGGCGCTGACATGCCAGTTCACCTGCATCTCAACGACCGTCTCACCCGCCTCATTCTGGATGTCGACCGCCACGTCAAAGGCGACTTTTCCGTCTTCTTGCAGCGCGGTCAGCAGCTCGGCCCCGGGGCGCGAGGTTTCGGCATGGGCGGTCAGCGTACCCTCGGCGATCTTTTTAAAGGTGATTTGCCCCATGGCCGCGACGGGGCGCATGTCCATAATCACCGGCGCAATCGCCCCGGCCATGGCAGCACCCGAGGCGGCTTCGCCCAGCGTGAACATCGCCCCTGCGTGCTGCGTGCCGATGTGGTTAGAGGTCTCATGCCGCTGCACCAGTTCGGCGCTGGCGGTGCCGTCGCCGATCTTGAGCAGTTTCACCCCGACATGGGCGGCAAAAGGCACGGCGGTGTCGAGATGGGCTTTGATCATGTCGTAGGGGGTCATGGCTGCGCTCCGTTCTAAGGTCGGCTCACTGTGGCAAAGCCGCGCGCGCGGCACAATCCTGCCGCCGGGTCACCGCGCGATGACAATATCTGCACGCAGCCCACCAAGCCGCGCCGATTCCCCCAGCCGCAGCACCCCGCCATGGGCGCGCGCAATGTCGGAGGCGATGGCAAGGCCCAGCCCAACGCCGCCGCCCTTGTCTTGATTGCGCGCAGGATCAAGCCGCGAGAACGGCCGCGTTGCCTCGTCGCGCCGCTCTTCCGGGATGCCGGGGCCGTCGTCTTCGACACGGATACGCAGGGTGCGGTCGCTCAGCATGACCGAGACTTCGGCCTGCGAGCCATAGCGCACGGCGTTGGAGATCAGGTTATCCACCGCCCGGCGCATCGCCACTTTGCGCAGTTTCACAAAACCCTCGCCCGCGCCCTCGGGCGGCAATAGCGTAACCTTGCGCCCGGTGCGCTGCGCGTCTTCGACAATAGCGCTGACGAACCGATGCGGCGCCACCTTCTCCGGCTCGCCCTCGGCGGCACCTTTGGCAAAGTTGAGAAACTCATCCAGCATCCGCTGCATATCATCCACATCGGCCAGCAACGGGGTGGCATCCTCTTCATCGATCATCGACAGGCCAAGGCGCATACGGGTCAGCGGTGTGCGCAGATCGTGGCTTACCCCTGAGAGCATCAGCGTGCGCTGCTCAATCTGCCGTTCAATCCGTGCGCGCATGTCGACAAAGGCGTTGCCCGCCGCGCGCACTTCGACAGCGCCAGTGGGGGTGTAGGGTTCATGCCGGCCCCGGCCAAAGGCTTCGGCGGCACGGGCCAAGCGTTTGATCGGGCGCAATTGATTGCGCAGATAGATCGACGCGATAACGCTTAAAAGCACGCCGAAAAACACCGTGTAAACGAAAAGCTGGTGGGGGTTGGAGGCCGAGATCCGCCGCCGTTCAAACTGGATGCGCAACGGGCCATGCACACTCTCGATATAAAGCACGACAAAATCGTCATCGCTGAGGTCCACCGCTTCGATACCGTCCATCTTGCTGCGCAGACGAGGGATCAGCACCCGGCCCGAATAATCGTACCACAGCATGCTGTCTTCATCCGGCAGCGGAGGATTGGCGCGGGTCACCACGAAATCAAGCGGGCCCGCCCGCGCCTCCACCGCCATGGGCACCGATTGCGCATCGGGAGCCGTGCCGACTGCCAGCATGACCAGTTCCAATTCGCGCAGGACGGTGTCGGTCATCTGCCCGGTGACGCCTTCAAAATGCCTCTGGGCAAAGATCACCACGACGACCAGCTGCAAAAACACCACTGGTAACAGCAAGATCAGCGCGGCGCGTCCGTAGATGCCGCGCGGCACATATCGTTTGAGCCAGGCAAAATTCATGGCTAGACCTTAGCCAGCCCCCTCCCCCAGCGAAAGGTGAATCCATGCTGCCGCCCGACAACTTCGACCCCGAGATTGGCCTTGCCGAAACCTTGGAGCCCGGGCTGCGCCGTATCGTGGCGCCCAACCCCTCGCCGATGACCTATCGCGGCACCAATACCTATCTTCTGGGCCAGTCCGAGGTTGCCGTGATCGACCCCGGCCCCGACAGCCCCGCGCATCTTGACGCGATCCTCGCCGCGCTCCAGCCGGGCCAGCGGATCAGCCATATCATTGTGACCCATACGCATCTCGACCATTCCCCCCTCGCGCGTCCCTTGGCCGCGCGGACCGGGGCCGAGGTCTGGGCTTTTGGCAACGCCACGGCGGGCCGGTCCCCAGTAATGCAGGGATTGGCCGAGGCGGGGCTGATGGGCGGTGGTGAAGGTGTGGATCACGAATTTATCCCCGATCATACCTTGGCCGACGGTGACGTACTGGAGGGGGAAAGCTGGGCGCTGGAGGTGCTGCACACGCCGGGCCATATCGGCAATCACCTCTGCCTCGCTTGGGGGGATGCCTGTCTCACGGCGGATCACATCATGGGCTGGGCCACCTCGCTGGTCTCGCCGCCCGATGGGGATCTGACCGATTTCATGACCTCTTGCGAAAAGCTGGCTGCCCGACAGTGGCGTGTGTTCTACCCCGGCCACGGCGCGCCGGTCCTCGATCCCAACACGCGGCTCGACTGGTTGGTGGCGCACCGCCGCGCGCGGGAGGCGTCGATCCTTGAGGCGCTGAACGCCGGGCCTGCCACGGCTGAGGACCTCGCCCGCGTGATCTATACCGAGACCCCCGCCGCGCTTTTGGGGGCTGCCACGCGAAACGTGCTGGCGCATTTGGTCGATTTGACAGGCCGGGGCCGCGTTGCCCCGCGGAGCGTCTTGCACGCAGAGGCGCATTTCGCCCTCACCTCATAGGGGAAAACCGCGGATTCCGTCGCAAAATCGCAACAAATGCCTCAATCTGGGCGCAATTCGGCCCCTTTATGGACCTGAACCGCGCCCAAGCTGGTTGCGAGGGTGAGAGACATCAAACCCCAGCGAGCAGCAAAGGAGCTACCCGATGGCCCGACTTGACAGAACGCCGCAACCGCAAAAACCGAAGCCCGAGCAGACGCCCAAGGGCACCTCGGCCCAGCCACCGCAGCGTCCCACACCGTTGATTACCGATTACGCCAGCCTTTGAGCAGGCCCCGCGACGCGCCGGATGGGGCCGGTGCTTTGGGGAACTTTGCAGCCTGACCGCGCGTTTGCAGCCTAGAGCAACACGCAAGGACAGATATGGAACCCCACGCCCCCTCTCACGAAGCCGACCTCGCCCGTCTGCGCCGTCTGGCGGTCAGCATGGACAGCGCCTTCAAAGTGCCGATTGTCGGTGTGCGCATGGGATGGGATTCGATTTTGGGTTTCGTGCCCGTGGTGGGCGATACGCTCGCCCTGCTCCCTTCGGCCTATATCCTTAAAGAATCGCACCGGATGGGCGCGCCAAAGGGGATGCTGGCGAAGATGTTGGTGAACACCGGGATCGATTACGTTATCGGTTCGGTCCCGCTGGTGGGTGACCTTTTTGACATCGGTTGGAAGTCGAAACTGCGCAACGTCGATCTGCTGGAACGTCACCTGAAGGACCAAGCCGCCAAAGCGCCGCCCACGGGAAACGTCGAAGGGCGCATGTCTTCGCATCACCCCACGCTCAATAACTGATCCCTAAACGCAAGAGGGCCGCCCGAAGGCGACCCTTTCAATCGTTTTCCGAAGAATGGTGGCTTAGCCGACCAGTTCCAGACCGGAGAAGAAGTAGGCGATCTCAACCGCTGCGGTTTCCGGTGCGTCGGAACCGTGCACGGAGTTTTCGCCAACGCTTTCAGCGAATTCTGCGCGGATGGTGCCTTCGGCGGCGTCCGCAGGGTTGGTGGCGCCCATGACTTCGCGGTTTTTCGCGATGGCGTTTTCACCTTCGAGAACCTGAGCAACGATCGGCGCGGAGGCCATGAACTCGCACAGTTCGTCGTAGAAGGGACGCTCAGCGTGCACCTTGTAGAACTCGCCCGCCTGCGCCTTTGTCAGGTGGATGCGCTTTTGTGCGACAACGCGCAGGCCAGCGTCTTCGAATTTCTTGACGATGGCGCCGGTCAGGTTGCGGCGGGTTGCGTCGGGCTTGATGATCGAGAAAGTGCGTTCGAGGGCCATTGGCTGTACTCCATAGCGGGTGTTGATTTGCGCGCTCCCTAGCATGGGGTCTAACACATGAAAAGCCGTGATTGACCTTCGGCCCGGCTTGCTCCAAACGGCGTGCATGTTACGCATTTCAGAAATCAACTACTCCGTCGAAGGCCGCCCTCTGTTTGAGGAAGCCTCCGCCGTGATCCCCGAGGGCCACAAGGTGGGCATCGTCGGGCGCAATGGCGCGGGCAAGACCACGCTGTTCAAGATCATTCGTGGCGAGCTGTCGCTCGACAGTGGCGACATCTCTCTGCCGTCCCGCGCCAAGATCGGCGGCGTGGCGCAGGAAGTGCCCTCATCCGAGACCTCGTTGATCGACACGGTGCTGGCTGCCGATGTGGAGCGTGCCCGGCTGATGCTAGAGGCCGAAACCGCCGAAGACCCGACCCGCATCGCCGACATCCAGACCCGTCTGGCCGATATCGACGCTTGGTCCGCCGAAGGCCGCGCCGCGTCGATCCTCAAAGGTCTGGGCTTTGACGACGAAGAACAACAGATGCCCTGCTCTGCCTTTTCCGGCGGTTGGCGGATGCGCGTGGCGCTGGCCGCCGTACTTTTTGCCCAGCCTGACCTGCTGCTGCTCGACGAGCCGACCAACTACCTCGACCTTGAAGGTGCGCTGTGGCTGGAAAGCTATCTGGCAAAGTACCCGCATACGGTGCTGATCATCAGCCACGACCGCGGTCTGTTGAACCGCGCCGTGGGCGGTATCTTGCACCTCGAAGACCGCAAGCTGACGTATTATCAGGGTCCCTATGACCAATTCGCCCGCCAGCGCGCCGAGAAACGCGCGTTGCAGGCGGCGATGGCCAAGAAACAACAGGCACGCCGCGATCACATGCAAAGCTTCGTGGATCGCTTCAAGGCCAAAGCCTCCAAGGCGAAACAGGCGCAATCGCGCCTGAAGATGATCGAGAAGATGGACATGATCACCGCGCCCGAGGATGTGGCGCGCAAGGTCTTCACCTTCCCTGAGCCCGAGGAACTCTCGCCGCCGATTATCAATATCGAGAACGGCTCGGTCGGCTATAGCGACGACAACCCGGTGCTGACCCGTCTGAACCTGCGCATCGACCAAGACGACCGTATCGCGCTCTTGGGCAAGAACGGTCAGGGCAAATCAACGCTGGCCAAGCTTTTGTCGGACCGTTTGCCGCTGATGGCCGGGCGGCAGGTCAACTCCTCCAAGCTGCGGGTGGGCTTCTTTGCCCAGCACCAAGTGGACGAGCTGATCGTCGAAGAGACGCCGCTGCAACATATGATCGCCGCCCGCCCCGGTGTGATGCAATCGAAACTGCGCGCGCAATTGGCGGGCTTTGGTCTTGGCCCGGAACAGGCCGAGACCGAGGTGGGCCGACTGTCAGGCGGGCAGAAGGCGCGGCTTTCGCTGCTGCTGGCCACGCTGCACGCCCCGCATCTGCTGATCCTCGATGAGCCGACCAACCACCTCGACATCGAAAGCCGCGAGGCGCTGGTCGAGGCGCTGACGCGCTACTCGGGTGCGGTGATCCTTGTCAGCCACGACATGCACCTATTGTCGCTGGTGGCCGACCGGCTTTGGCTTGTATCGAACGGCACGGTCAAACCCTATGAGGAAGACCTCGAAGCCTATCGCAAGATGCTGCTGACACCCGAAAAGCCTGTCAGCAAGAACCCATCGAAACAGCCCAAAGAAGCCCCCAAACCCAAACGCGCCAGCCGCGATGAGGTGCTGGCCCTGCGCAGCGAAGTCCGCAAGGCCGAAGCGCGGATGGAAAAGATCAACGAGATGCGCGACAAGCTGGCCAAGAAACTGGCCGATCCGGCGCTCTACGAAGATGCCAAGACCGGCGAGCTTGAGGTCTGGAACAAGAAATACGCTGAAGTGATGGAAGCGCTGGAGCGTGCGGAGAGCCTCTGGGTCGGCGCGCAAGAAAAGCTGGAGAAAGCCACAGCCTGACCCAGCAAGGCCCAATTTATCACATCGCGGGGGTCGCCTAAGGGGCGGCCCTCGTGCATTCTGGCAAGAAGCCCCGCGCCAAGGAAGACCTATGACCCTCGACACCGCCTATATGATCACCGCCCTCGTCACGATGTTCGTGGTGATCGACCCCATCGCCATCGCGCCGGTCTTCCTTGCCTTGACCCGTGGGATGAGCAATGCACAACGCCGCCTGATCGCATGGCGCGCGGTGGGTGTGGCGGGCTTGGTGCTGTTGATCTTTGCCGCCTTTGGCGAGGCGGTGCTGGGCTTTATCGGCATCTCGATGCCCGCCTTCCGTGTGGCGGGCGGCATTCTTTTGTTCATCACCGCGCTCGACATGCTGTTCGACCGCCGCACCAAACGCCGCGAAGACCGCGCGGATGAGGATGACCACGACGATCCGTCGGTTTTCCCTATGGCCATTCCGCTGATCGCTGGCCCCGGCTCCATCGCCTCGGTGATCCTGCTGACGGGTGAAAAACCGGGCGGCGAAGGGCTGCTGACCATCATCGTGATCACCGCGCTGACGCTGGTGGTCATGGCGTTGACGATGCAGGTCAGCGGCGCGCTAGAGCGGGCGATGGGCAAGACCGGCATCAACATCATCACCCGTCTGCTGGGCATGTTGCTGGCGGCCCTCTCGGTTCAATTCGTGCTCGACGGGCTGGCGGCCTTTGGTTTTGGCCCCGGCCCGACGCCCGGCTGACATTTGCCCGGCCCCTTCCTATATGAGGTGTAAGGGGGCGCATTCATGGCCGAAATCGATACAGCACATCTGATCTACCTCATCGTTTTGCTGGCGATGCTGGCGGGCTGGTTCTTTTTGCAAAGCCGGCCCAATATGAACAAGACGCTGCAACAGGCGGCGGTCTGGGGGCTGATCTTTACCGGCGCGGCGGCCGGGGTCGGCCTGTGGCAAGACATCACCCGCGACACCGCCCGCCAACAGCTCTCCGTCAACCAAGAGGGTGAGATCGTCCTGCCGCGCGGGCGCGATGGGCATTACTACCTGATGGCCCAGATCAACGGTGCTTCGGTGCGTTTCGTCTTCGACACCGGCGCGTCTGATATCGTCTTGACCAAATCCGACGCCGCGCGGATTGGCATTGACCCCGAGGGGCTTGATTACCTTGGCCGCGCGGGCACCGCCAATGGCGAGACGCGCACCGCTTTCGTGCGGCTGGACGAGGTCGTGGTGGGCGAGGCGGTTGACCGCAATGTTCCCGCGGTGGTGAATGACGGGGTCATGTCCCAATCGCTTTTGGGGATGGGATACCTGCAACGCTGGGGCCGGATCGAGATCAGCGGCGGTGAGCTGCGCTTGAGCCGGTGATTTGGGGCAGAACCTTGCCCGAAATGCGAAAAGAAGAATCAAACTCGCCGCAAAATGACGCCGCATTCGCCGTGAATTGAACAGGTTTCCGCCCTTTTGGGCAGATATCTGTAAGGCACAACTGTACCCAATTTTGGAGAACGTGCTGCTATGCTGACCAATATTATGGGTGGGTCAACTGCCTACCAACAAAGCAACAAACCCGCCAAGGCGGAAAAGGCTGAAAAGCCTGAGAAAACCAAGAACGAAGCCCCGCAGGCAGAAGCAAAACCCGCCAGCGAAGGGCAGACCACGCAAAACAGCGCGGCAGCCCAAGAGGCGTCCAAACCTCAGTCCGTGCAAGCCCCGGCCAAGACCGAAGCGGTGCAAGCCGTAGCACAGGCAAAGCCGACCGAGACGGCCCCAAAGGCCACGACAGCGGATAACGAAGCCTTTGCCCGTGCGGCTGCACAGCGCAGCGTCGACAGCCAGCGCACCCGCGCCTTGCTGGATACGATCGCACCGGTGAACAACAGCGCGGTCGAAGCTGCCAAATCCTACGTCAGCAAGGTCGAACCGGATGCGCCAGAGGCCACCGCAAGCAAAGCCACGGCTGCCGCGAAACCCGCCCTCGACAAAGCGGCCTGACCAGCAGTCAGGGGCGGCGGCCTTGCGGCCCTGCCCCTGCTCCGCTGGCCTTTAGGTCTCGGCCTTCTTTTCCCAGCGACCACTTTCCTCAGACCAATATTGCGCCGACGCGCCTTCGGATTTCAGCCGCTTCCACAGGCCGCGTGCTTGATCCAGCGCCACGGGGTCATGCCCGTCGAACAATACGCAGACCCGTTGCAGCGACGCGATCTCTTCGGCGGTGACATCGGCACCATGCACCGCCATCAAACAGTCCGCGCGATTGGGCGTGCCATCCTCCAAGGTCAGCAACACCGGTTGCTCTGCATCCTGCGGCCCGCCCGCCATGCCATGGGGCAGAAAACTGTCGTCCGAATAGGTCCAAAGCGCCCGGTCAAGCGCTTGCAGCCCCGCATGATCGGTCCCGCGCAGGGCCACGCGCCACCCGTTGGCGAGCGACTTTTCCAGCAGCATCGTCAGCGTCTCGACCAGAGGTCGCTGGGTCAGGTGGTAGAAGTAAGCCGCCCCCATATCCGGCTCAGCCCTTCTCGAAACGGTCGGCGACCAGTCGGTTCAGCGCCGCCACGCCCCAGCCCGTCGCGCCCGCGGGGGCCAATGTGCTCTCGGACTTCAGCGAGGCGACCCCAGCGATGTCGAGGTGGATCCATGGCGTCTCATCCTTGACGAAACGCTTGAGAAATTGCGCCGCGGTGATCGACCCCGCCGGACGCCCCCCAATGTTTTTCATATCAGCGATACGGCTTTTCAACTGATCGTCATAGCCTTGGCCCAAAGGCATCCGCCAGGCGCCTTCGCCTTCGTTCTCAGCGGCTTTTAGGAACGCGTTGCACAGCTCATCGTCGTTTGAGAAGACGCCCGCGTTTTCATGACCCAGCCCGATAATAACCGCACCGGTCAGCGTGGCCAGATCGATCATCGCCGCAGGTTTGAAGCGGTCCTGTGCGTACCACATCAC
The DNA here is from genome assembly GCF_003611275.1 of Sulfitobacter sp. D7. Taxonomy (NCBI): domain Bacteria; kingdom Pseudomonadati; phylum Pseudomonadota; class Alphaproteobacteria; order Rhodobacterales; family Roseobacteraceae; genus Sulfitobacter; species Sulfitobacter sp. D7. Next base: position 1,820,083 of record NZ_CP020694.1, on the reverse strand, counting down.
ATCGCAGAGCACCAAACGCCCCTCGGCGTCGGTGTTGATGACCTCAACCGTGTCGCCCTTCATAGTGGTAATCACGTCGCCCGGACGGGTCGCATTGCCCGAGGGCATGTTTTCGACGATGCCCACCAGTCCGACAACATTCGCCTTGGCCTTGCGCAGCGCCAGCGTGCGCATCACGCCCGAAACAACGCCTGCGCCGCCCATGTCCATGGTCATGTCTTCCATGCCCGCGCCGGGTTTGAGGCTGATGCCGCCGGTGTCAAAGACAACGCCCTTACCGACCAGCGCCAGCGGGGCCGCATCATCTGTGCCGCCATCCCACCGCATCACGACGACTTTGGAAGGGCTGTCAGACCCCTGCCCCACAGACAAAAGCGTGCGCATACCAAGGCTTGCAAGCTCTTCCTCATCCAGCACTTCAACTTTAAGGCCCAAGCTCTCCATTTCCGCCAGACGTTCGGCAAAATTGGTTGTGGTCAGGATGTTGGCAGGCGCGTTGGTTAGATCGCGCGTCATGAAAGCGCCCTCGGCCACCGCCATCAACGGCGCTGCGGCCTCGCGGGCCTCCTCGGGTTTGGAGCACATCACCTCAACACTGCCTTTACGCGGCTTGGGGGCGGATTTGTGATCCTCGAACCCATAGTCCCGCATCGCCAAACCAAAGGCCACATCCGCCACCCGGCGGGTCGCGGCGGTAAGCAGCAAAAGATCACTGTCGCCCCGGCGCTTGGCCAGCGCGGCCCCGGCTTTGCGCGCGGTCATCACATCGGTCCGGCGCGGCATGTGGATCACGTCCACCGCCTCTGCTGCCATGCCAGCGGGATAGCCCATGCTGAGCATGTCACCGGGTTTCAGCGCTGCGAAACGCTCACCTTCCATCAGCCGCTGCAAGGCGCCTTTGGTCAGCCGATTGACCCGCCGCGCGCCGGCATCGAGCCGCCCTTCAGGCTCAAGAAACACCGCGATCCGCCCGGAATGCCCCGCGATACGGTCGATGTCGGTCTCGGCGAAAGTGATGGGGGTCAGATCGGTCATGGCATGCCTCATGGTTGATTTTGCCCCAGACCTATCGCGGCGCGCCGCGCATGGCCAGATAGCAGTTTTCCCGCCCCGCGAATTGCTTTACGATCTGCGCAAAGGCCGTCAGAGCATCTCGGGGGATCAGAGTGGCAAGAATTGACCGCTACATGCTGTCGCAACTTCTGGTTATGTTCGGCTTTTTCGCTCTGGTGCTTGTGGCGCTGTTCTGGATCAACCGGGCGGTGGTCCTTTTCGACCGTTTGATCGGCGATGGCCAATCTGCACTGGTGTTTTTGGAGTTCACGGCCCTTGGCCTGCCCAAGCTCATCGTCACCGTCCTGCCCATCGCGACCTTTGCCGCTTCGGTCTATGTGACCAACCGCATGTCGGGCGAATCTGAGTTGACCGTGCTGCAGGCCGCAGGCTCGGGCCCATGGCGGTTGGCTTGGCCTGTCTTTGTCTTCGGGCTGTGTGTGGCGGTGATGATGACGGTGCTCAGCCATTTTCTGGTGCCCATGGCGCAGGGTCAGTTGAAACAGCGCGAGGCTGAGATCTCGCGCAATCTCACCGCGCGGCTGCTGACAGAGGGGACTTTTCTACACCCTTCCGACGATGTGACCTTCTACACTCGGGCCATCGACAACGATGGAGTGCTGCGTGATGTTTTTCTGTCGGATCGGCGCAAGGCCAATGAGGGGGTGATCTATACCGCCGCCGAAGCCTATCTGGCGCGCAATGGCGATAGCACGACGCTGATCATGCTCAGCGGTATGGCGCAGCGGCTGGACACCGAACGCAACCGTTTGGCCACGGCCAAATTCCGCGACTTTTCCTTTGATATTTCTCCCTTGGTGAGCAGTGGCGATGCGATCGACCCGTCGGTCAGCGCCATGGTGACGCCCGATCTGCTTTGGAATTGGGGCGAGGTTGCGGCGCAAACCGACACCACAGCGGGCGTCGTCGCCGAAGAGCTGCATGGCCGTTTTGCGCAACCGCTGTTTTGCCTCGTCGCGGCGATGATCGGTTTTGCCACTTTGATCCTTGGCGGCTTTTCCCGTTTTGGCGTCTGGCGCGAGGCGGTGATCGCCTTTGGCCTGCTCATCGCCATTGACGGGCTGCGGGGCACGATGGTGGTGCAAATCCGTGAGACCGCGGCCCTTTGGCCGCTGGCCTACCTGCCCTCGCTTATCGGGGCCGTGCTGACGCTGGCAATGCTATGGCAGGCGGCACATCCGCGCTGGATAAGGCGGCGGCTACGTGGCAAAGGGGCGGCCGCATGATCCTCCATCTCTACTTCGCCCGCCGCTTTTTCATGAGCTTTCTCGTCATCACCGGCGTGCTGGCCGCCTTGGTGATGCTGGTCGATGGTGTGGATCAGGCCCGGCGCTTTGCCGATGATGATGTGGGCTGGGATCAGGTCTTGGGGATGACGCTGCTGCACATGCCGCAGACCATCAATATGATCCTGCCGCTGATCATGATCCTTGCCACGGTGGCGCTTTTCATCGGTCTTGCGCGGTCCTCGGAGTTGGTGGTGACCCGTGCCGCAGGCCGCTCTGCCCTGCGCGCGCTGGTGGCACCGGTGGTGGTGGCGCTGATCATCGGCACGTTGGCGGTGGCCTTTCTCAACCCCATCGTCGCCGCGACCAGTGAACGGGCCGAGCAACTGACCCAGAAATACCGCTCCAACGGTCGCTCGGCCCTGTCGGTGAGCGACGAGGGGCTTTGGCTGCGTCAGGGCACGGAAGAAGGCCAATCGGTCATTCGCGCGTGGCGCACCAACAGCGATGCCTCCGTTCTCTATAATGTGACGATCATCAGCTATGACGCCGAGAAAGGTCCGATCCGCCGGATCGAAGCCGAAAGCGCGCAGCTGAGCGGTGGCGACTGGGAATTGACCGGGGCCAAGATTTGGCCGCTGGAGGCCGGGGTGAACGCCGAAGGCGCCTCTGAAGAGCATGAGACCCTGACCATCCCCTCATCCCTGACCGTTGAGCGCATCCGCGAGAGCATTGGCCGGGTGGCTGCCGTGTCCATCTACGAGCTGCCAGAGTTCATCCGCCAGTTGGAACAGGCGGGTTTCAGCACGCGCCAGCATGAGGTCTGGTTGCAGGCCGAACTGGCGCGGCCCTTCTTTCTGGTCGCCATGGTTCTGGTTGCGAGCGCATTCACCATGCGCCATACCCGCTTTGGGGGGACCGGCGTTGCTGTGCTGGCCTCGATTTTGCTGGGGTTCGGTTTGTATTTCATTCGCAGTTTCGCACAGATCCTTGGCGAAAACGGCCAGATCCCCGTGATACTCGCCGCTTGGGCACCGCCCGTGGCCGCGATTTTTCTGGCGTTAGGCCTGCTTTTGCACGCGGAGGATGGCTGACATGCGCGCGGCCCTTGTTGGACTTGCCCTTACTTTTGCGCCCCTGACTTTCGCGCCGCTGACGGTCAGCGCACAGACCGCCCCGGCCAGCGACCGCCCCGCCGTTCTGGTGGCCGATCAGGTGTTCATTACCCGTGACAAGGTCTTGGTTGCGCAGGGAAATGTCGAAGCCTTCCAAGGTGAGACGCGGCTGCGCGCCACGGCGATCCGCTATGATCAGGCCACCGGCGCGCTCAGCATCGAAGGGCCAATTGTGCTGTCGGAGGGCGAGAATACCACGATCCTCGCCGATGCGGCCTCCCTCGATGCGGGGTTGCAATCGGGGCTGCTGCGCGGCGCGCGGATGATCCTTGAACAGCAATTGCAGCTCGCTGCCGTGCAGATCAACCGGGTCGAAGGGCGCTATAGTCAACTTTACAAAGCCGCCGTAACCTCTTGCAAAGTATGCGAAGATGGCGAAACGCCACTTTGGCAAATCCGCGCCAAACGGGTGGTGCATGACCAACTGGCCCAGCAGCTTTACTTTGACGAGGCGCAGTTTCGCATCAAAAACGTGCCCGTCGCCTATCTGCCGCGCCTGCGCCTGCCCGACCCGACATTGGACCGCGCAACCGGCTTTCTCGCCCCCTCGGTGCGCTCAACCTCGCAATTGGGCGTGGGGCTGAAACTGCCCTATTTCATCAAGATTGGCGATCACCGCGATCTGACGCTGACGCCCTATCTTTCCGCCGAAACCCGCACGCTTGAATTCCGCTACCGTCAGGCTTTCGTTTCTGGCCGGATCGACTTTGACGGCGCGATCACCGATGACGAATTGGAGCCGGGTGAAACCCGTGGCTACCTGTTTGGCACCGGCACCTTCGATCTGCGGCGGGACTACAAACTTTACTTCGGGATCGAGGTCACCAGCGACCGGTCCTACCTCAGTGACTACGGCTATTCCGACAAGGACCGCCTGACCAGCGAGTTGACCGTCAGCCGCGCGCGGCGGGATCAATATGTCCGGGCAAGCCTGCTGAACTACCAGTCGCTGCGCGATGGCGAAGACAATGATCTGTTGCCCAATCTGGTCTTGGACGGCGAACACCAGCGGCGCTATTTCCCCACGTCACTTGGCGGCGAAGTTCGTCTGACGCTTGAGGCCCATAGCCACCGCCGGGCCTCTGATCTCAGCACCGATGGCGACGGCGATGGCGAAGCAGACGGGCGCGATGTGTCGCGGCTCAATGGCGAGGCTGAATGGCTGCGGCGCTTTACCTTTGGCAACGGTCTGGTCACCGATCTCCGGGCCGGGGCGAGCTTTGGTCTGTTCAACATCGCGCAGGATGCCTTTTACAGTGAGCGGCACTACGACCTCGTCCCGCATGCCTCTGTTGCATTTCGCTACCCCATGCAGCGCCGCGAGGCGCGCGGTGTGGTGCAACAGTTCGAACCGATTGTGCAGTTCGGCTGGACCGGGGGGGACCGGCTCAATATCCCGAATGAGGAAAGCACGCTGGTCGAATATGACGAGGGCAACTTCTTGTCGCTCAGCCGCTTTCCGCGCCCCGACCGGCGTGAACGCGGTGCGGTCGCGGCTTTCGGTGTGAACTGGGCGCGGATTGATCCGACCGGTTTGGATACCAGCTTTTCTTTCGGGCAGGTCATCCGGGCCAAGGCCGATGATGCCTTCACCTTTAGCTCGGGGTTGCAGGGCACCCATTCCGATTTCCTGCTGGCCGGGCAATTGCGCAGCGACGACGGTTTGGCGCTCATTGGGCGCGGGTTGATCGATGATGATTTCGAAGTCGCCAAGGCTGAGCTGCGCGGCATCTGGGATTTCAAACGCGGGCAGATCGCGGGCAGCTATGTCTGGCTGCATGAAGACGCCGCAGAGGACCGCGACGAAGATGTGTCAGAGATCACCTTTGACGGCAGCTATTCGATCAACAGCCAATGGCAAGCTTCGGCCGAATGGCGGTTCGACCTCGCTGATGAACGCGCCGCGACGGCAGGTCTTGGCCTGAGCTACAACAATGAATGCGTGCAGGTCGACCTTTCCGTTAACCGCAGCTATTCATCCTCAACAAGTGTTGAGCCCTCAACGGATATCGGTTTTAACATCGGCCTCAGGGGCTTTGCCGCAAACACCGGAACAGAAAGATACGTACGCTCATGTGGGAAGTAACGAAACAGACAGTCCGTGCCGGGATCCGTGGCACTGCAGCGCTCGCCCTTGCGTTGGTCGTCGGCCAATCCGCAGCGGCGCAGAACCTTTTTGCGCCCGTGGCCCGTGTCAACGATGAGGTCATTACCGGTTACGAAGTCCAGCAGCGGCAGCGTTTCATGCAGCTGATCGGCGCACCGGGAACGGATACCAACAGCGTGATCGACAGTCTGATCGACGACCGGCTGCGCGGGCAAGTGCTTGACCAAGCCGGGCTCGAAGTCACGCCAGAGGGCATTCAATCCGGCATGTCCGAATTTGCCAGCCGCGCGGATCTGACGACCGAAGAATTTCTCAAGGTTCTGGGTCAGGCGCAGATCTCGGAAGAGACCTTTCGTGACTTCATCGTGATCAGCGCCGCGTGGCGTGATCTGATCCGCGCGCGCTATAATGGCCGCGTCGACATCACCGACGAAGAGGTCGACCGCGCCCTTGGCAGCAGCCGGGGCAACAATGGCCTGCGCGTGCTTTTGTCCGAGATCATCATCCCCGCCCCGCCGCAGAACGCCGATCAGGTGAATGCGCTGGCCGCGCGGATCGCGCAAAGCCGGACTGAGGCTGAGTTTTCCTCCTATGCGAGCCAATATTCCGCCACCGCCTCACGCGGGCGCGGCGGCAAGATGCCTTGGACCCCGCTTGAAAATCTGCCCGCCAGCCTGCGCCCGATCCTGCTGGCGCTTGCCCCCGGTGAGGTGACGGCCCCGCTGCCGATCCCCAACGCCGTGGCCCTGTTCCAGCTGCGCGGCATCGAAGAGACTGGCAAGCCCAGCGTTGAATATTCCGAGATTGACTACGCCGCCTATTACATCCCCGGTGGCCGGTCCGAGGCCGCCCTGTCGCGCGCGGCGCAGCTGCGCGGTCAGGTAGATCAATGTGATGACCTTTACGGTGTTGCCAAGGGCCAGCCCGCCAATGTGCTCGACCGCGGCTCAAAGGCACCGGCAGAGATTCCGCAGGACGTGGCCATCGAACTGGCCAAACTCGACCCCGGCGAAGTCTCGACCACGCTGACCCGTGCCAATGGGGAGACGTTGGTGTTCCTGATGCTGTGCAACCGCACCACGGCGGCCAATGCCGATGTGAACCGCGACGCGGTGGTAAGCTCAATCCGGCAGCGCAAGCTTGAGGGCTACGCCACGCAACTGTTGGAACAGGCCCGCGCCGAAGCCCGTATCACCCGCCAATGAGCGGCCCCTCCCGGCCGGTGGCCATCACCTGCGGTGAACCCGCAGGTATCGGCCCAGAGATCGCCGCCCGTGCTTGGGCGGCGCTTTCGTCTGACATCCCGATGTTCTGGATCGGCGACCCGCGCCACCTGCCCAAGGATGTGCCCCACCGTGTGATCGACAGTGCGGATGATGTGGGCTGGCCAAATGCCGATGCGCTGCCTGTGTTGCCTCACGCTTTTGACAGTGCCGCGCTCGCCGGGGTGCCGCAGCCCGGCCATGCGCAGGGGGTGATTGACGTGATCGCCCGCGCAGTCGATCTGGTGCAAACGGGGGCCGCTTGTGCCATCTGCACCGCGCCGATCCACAAGAAGGCGCTGCAGGACGGCGCGAATTTCGCCTACCCCGGCCATACCGAATATCTCGCAGCACTTGCTGGTGTCGACGACGTGGTGATGATGCTGGCCTCTGACCAGTTGCGCGTCGTGCCCGCCACGATCCACATCGCGTTGGATCAGGTGCCGCAGGCGCTGACAGCCGCGGGCCTGCGCCGCACGATTGAGATCACGGCGCAGGAATTGCAGAGCCGTTTCGGTGTTGAACGTCCGCGCATTGCTGTGGCCGGGCTGAACCCCCACGCGGGCGAAGGCGGCAGCATGGGGCAGCAAGAGATCGACTGGATCGCGCCGCTGATTATCGAAATGCAAGGCGAAGGCTATGCCCTGGCCGGGCCGCTGCCCGCCGATACGATGTTCCACGCCCGCGCCCGCGCAGGCTATGACGCGGCAGTAGCGATGTATCACGACCAAGCGCTGATCCCGATCAAGACGTTGGACTTTGACCGGGGGGTGAATGTGACGCTGGGGTTGCCTTTCGTGCGCACCTCCCCCGATCACGGCACCGCCTTTGACATCGCGGGCCAAGGGCGCGCCAACCCGACCAGCATGATCGAAGCGATCAAACTGGCATGGCAGATGGGCCAAAAAACATGAGTGCAATCGACAACCTTCCGCCGCTGCGCGAGGTGATCAACACCCACGAACTGGCCGCGCGGAAATCGCTGGGCCAGAACTTCCTGCTGGACCTGAACCTCACGGCCAAAATCGCGCGGCAAGCGGGGGATATGGCCGATTGCGACGTGCTGGAAATCGGCCCCGGCCCCGGTGGCCTCACCCGTGGGCTGCTGGCCGAGGGCGCGCGGCACGTGCTGGCGATCGAGAAGGACCGCCGCTGCCTGCCCGCGCTGGCCGAGGTGGCGGAATATTACCCCGGTCGCCTGACGGTGATCGAAGGCGACGCGCTGGAGATCGACCCGCTGAGCCATCTGACCCCGCCGATCCGCGTGGCCGCCAACCTGCCCTATAACGTCGGGACCGAGTTGCTGGTGCGCTGGCTCACCCCGCCTGAGTGGCCGCCGTTTTGGCAAAGCCTGACGCTGATGTTCCAACGCGAAGTGGCCGAGCGGATCGTCGCGACGCCCGGCTCCAAAGCCTATGGGCGGCTGGCCGTGCTGGCGCAATGGCGCAGCGATGCGCGTATCGTCATGCAATTGCCGCCGGGGGCTTTCACACCGCCGCCAAAGGTCTCGTCGAGTGTGGTGCATCTGACCGCCCTGCCCGAGCCGCGCTATCCGGCTGATCCCGCCGTGCTCAGCCGCGTGGTCGCGATGGCGTTCAATCAACGTCGCAAGATGCTGCGCTCGGCCCTCAAGGGCGCCGCGCCGGATATCGAAGATCGCCTTCACGCCGCCGGGCTGAAACCCACCGACCGGGCCGAGCAGGTGCCGCTAGAGGGCTTCTGCGCCCTTGCCCGTGAAATCGCCAAGGGGTGAAAATGTTCTACCGTCTATTGCTCGTCTGCACGCTGCTGCTGACGCTTTCCGCCTGTGCCTTGCCCCGCAACGGGCCACCACCACTGGGGACTGAGGCCGATATTTCGGCGCTGACCCGTGCCATTACAGAACTCTCGCCCAGTGTGGACCCGGCAGAGGCCGCCCGTGCAGCGCGGATCGCCTACCGTCATACCCATGAGCTGGCGATTGCCTATCAAATCACCGACCCGCCGCTGATCCATAACGTGAAGGTCAACAACGGCAGCAAGCCACGGGGCCTGTGTTGGCATTGGGCAGAGGATCTGGAGAAACGGCTGTTGGCCGAAGATTTCGCCACGCTCGACATGCACCGCGCCATCGCCAATGGCGACTCGCGATTGTTGCTGGATCATTCGACGGCCATCATCTCGGCGGCGGGTGCCCAGATGGAGGCAGGGCTTGTCCTTGATCCATGGCGGCAGGGCGGCGAGTTGTTCTGGTCGCCGGTCATGAGCGACCCGCGCTACGACTGGGAGCCGCGTGAAGAAGTGCTGCGGCGTAACGGGCGTGTCAGATATGTGCAGGCGGGGATGGAAGGGTAAGCCCACCCCGCGCGCCCTACCAATGGCCCACACGAAAAAGCCCCGCAATTTGCGGGGCTTTTGTTATTCTGCGGCTTTGGCAGTGTCGTTACCGTCGCCATCGCTGCCATTGTCCTGCGGCTGTGTCTCTGCCCCTTTCGGCTTGGGCTTGCGACGCGGAGCGCGTTTCGGCTTGGGCTTGCTCTCGGGCGTGTCGACCAGCGTGCTCTCTTCGCTGTTCGTTTCGGCCTCGGCTTGCTGCTGAGCGGGCTCTTGCTCGGGCTGTTTCTCCGCTTTTGGCTGATCGCCTTGCGGTTGGTTTCCCTGAGACTGATTGCCCTGAGGTTGATTTCCGCCCTGCTGCGCTTCGCGCTCCTGACGCTCTGCACGCTCGCGATCCCGCTCGGCTTGGCGCTCACGGTTCTGGCGCTCTTGCTCTTCGCGGCGCTGATCCACCTCGCGCTGCGCTTCGCTCAGCAGACGCAGATAATGCTCGGCGTGCTGTTGAAAGTTCTCGGCCGCAACACGGTCATTGCTCAACTGTGCATCGCGGGCCAGCTGGTTGTATTTCTCGATAACCTGCTGCGGCGTGCCGCGCACCTTACCCTCGGGGCCGGAGCTGTCAAAAACACGGTTGACGACATTGCCGCCGCCACCTTGCGACGAGCGTTTGCGGTTATTCTTCGACCGGGAGCGTGATCTGGGAGAATTCATGGAATGATGTCAGCCTTGTGTGCTGTGTGTCGTTCACCGGGGGGTGCAAAGCACGTCTTGAACCCGGCCTAAGCGATATGTTGGGCATAGTGCCGCGCGGGACCGCCTATGGCATCCACCGCTGCAACACCCCTGACTAACCATGCCAGACAGGCTTGGGCAAGAAGAAACTGCCGCTGAACCCGCCAAAGAGCCGTTTTTTCGCGATTTCACGCCGGTTTATCGGCTGAAACGACCCTTGGCCGCCCATCCAGATCATGCGCCAGCGTCACCCGTCCCCAGCCTGCGGCGGCAAAGATTTCCTGCACCGCTTCACCCTGTTGCCAGCCGATTTCGACCATGACCCGGCCTTCGGGCGTGAGATAGCCCTGCGCCTCGGCGGCGATGATGCGATAGATGCTCAGCCCGTCCTGCCCATCGGTCAGCGCCATCTCTGGCTCGTGCTGACGCAGTTCCGGAGAGACCGCTGCCATTTCATCGGCAGCCAGATAGGGTGGGTTCGACAAGATCAGATCAAAGCGCCCGTCAACGGCGCTGAACCAATCGGATTGACGGATGTCGGCCCGCTCGGCCACCCCATGCTGAACCGCATTGGCGCTGGCCTGAAGGCAGGCGGCTTCGGAAAGGTCAACGCCCAGCCCCGTCGCGCGCGCCCTTTCGGCCAGCAGGGTGACGAGGATACAGCCCGACCCGGTACCAAGGTCCAGAATGCGGGAGAAATCATTGCCGAGGGCCAGATCAATCAGGGTTTCCGTCTCTGGCCGCGGGTCAAGCACATCGCGGCTGATCGCAAAGTCGCGGCCATAGAATGCCCGCCGTCCAATGAGTTGTGAGACCGGTACCCGCACGGCCCGCAGGGCGATTAGCTGCTCAAAGCGTTCGGCGACCTCGGGGGCGATTTCCTCGGGCGCGATCAGGGTCACGCGGGCGGCATCCACGGCGGCGGCATGGGCCAACAAAAGCCGCGCATCCCGCGCCGGATCGGGCACGCCCGCCGCCCGGAGCCGCCCGGCCGCGGCGGCCATGGCTTGGGCCGCGGTCTGGGGGCTCACCCCTCCATCTCCGACAGTTGCCGCGCTTGGGCGTCGGCGGTCAGCGCATCGACGATCTCATCCAGATCGCCCTGCATCACGGCCTCAAGCCGGTACAGCGTTAGGTTGATCCGGTGATCGGTCATCCGCCCTTGGGGGAAATTATAGGTTCGGATTCGCTCGGACCGGTCTCCCGTGCCCACCTGCGCCGCGCGGTCGGCGGACCGTGCGCTGTCGATCCGGCTGCGCTCCATGTCATAGAGCCGCGCTTTGAGCACCTGCATTGCCTTGTCGCGGTTGCGGTGCTGGGATTTCTCGGATGAGGTCACCACGATCCCGGTTGGGATATGGGTGATGCGCACGGCGGAATCGGTGGTATTAACGTGCTGGCCGCCCGCACCCGAGGAGCGCATTGTATCGATCCGCAGGTCATTTGCGTTGATCTCGATATCCACGTCCTCGGCTTCGGGCAGCACCGCCACGGTGGCTGCCGAGGTATGGATACGCCCGCCGCTTTCGGTTGAGGGCACGCGCTGCACGCGGTGCACGCCGCTTTCAAATTTCAGGCGGGCGAAAACGTTTTGGCCAGTGATATGAGCGACGACTTCTTTGACGCCGCCCAATTCGGTCATCTGGCTTTCGATCAGGTCAAACCCCCAACCGCGCGCCTCTGCATAGCGCTGATACATGCGCAGCAAGTCGGCCGCGAATAGGGCCGCTTCGTCGCCGCCGGTGCCGGGGCGGATCTCTAGCATCGCGGGTTTTGCATCGGCCGCGTCGCGCGGCAGCAGCGCCAATTGAAGCGCGCCTTCAACCTCGGGCAGTCGGGCGCGTAGACGCGGCAATTCCTCGCGCGCAAGCTCGGCCATCTCGGGGTCTTTCAGCATCTCTTGGGCTTCTTCAAGGTCGCGCTGAAGCTGCTGGTAAAGGTCGATTTGATCCACCACGGGCTTCAAATCACTGTATTCTTTGGCGAGGGCTGCAAAATCGGCCCCATCGGAGCCAGCAGACATGCTGGCCTCCAAAAACTGGAAGCGTTGCGAGATTTGCGCGAGGCGGTGCATCGGGATCATGGGGTTCCTGTCGCTTATGCAAAAGCTTTGGTCAAGAGGCGGCTTATGCTATCATGGGCTATGAAACACATCTTGCCGCTCACCTGCCTTGTGGCCCTGACGGCCCTGCACCCTGCCCTTGCGGATGTCAAAGCGCCGGGCGGCAAGACGATTGATTGCTATTGCACCAACAGCACCGGCGCCCGTGTGGAACTGGGTGAAACTATCTGCCTACAGGTCGGTGGGCGCATGTTCATGGCGCAATGTCAGATGTCGCTCAACGTGCCGATGTGGCGCGAGGTGCAGCAAGGCTGCCTGTCATCGCGCCTCAATCTGAGCGAGCCAGCCGTTGACCCGTTTGGCGTTGACACCCAGATCTGACCGGCCAAAGCGCGAGCGGCCATAGACTTCCATGTAGCGCGGATCAGCGCCGTAGACGCCGATGGTGGTGAAATCTGGATAGCCCATCAATTTCGTGCGGGTGACATAGGTGACCTGCCCCTCGGCCAGTGATCCGGCGACGACCTCGGTACGCGGGGTCTGCATGATGGCACTATCAAGCTGCGCCAAAGTCTCTTGCCCGTCGCCGTCAACCGGTGCGCGCCAGATATAGCTGTTGGTGCCTTGGGTCTTGCCCATCTTTTGCCCTTCGGCCTGCGCATGCCAACGCGCGATATCGGTTGGCGCAAATCGGACATAGGCCACCAAGGCGACGAGGGCGATCACGATGATCCAGAACAGCATTTTAAGCACCTTTCAAAGGTCGGCGATTTGAGGCGACGCAGGTGGTCGCGGTGAGGTGGGCGGCCCCCAAGCCTGAGGGCTGCCCGATGAAGTTGTGGCCTTCGCTCACGCGGTTCTCATGCGGTGGCCCAGCAACGACAGAATCTCGGTCGCGACATGCGCGCCCGCGATCGCTGTCGCGCCTGTGGTGTCGAAGGGCGGAGAGACCTCAACCACGTCGCCGCCCATGATGTTGATCCCGGCCAGATCGCGCAGCATGATCGAGGTCTGCGCCGAGGTCAGCCCACCCCAGACCGGCGTGCCGGTGCCGGGGGCAAAGGCCGGATCAAGCGCGTCGATATCAAAGGTCAGATAGCAAGCTCGATCGCCAAGGACCTCTTTGATCTTGGCCACGGTCGCCTGCGGCCCCTTCTCATGCACCTCACGTGCGTCGATGATGTTGACGCCCATCGTGTCTTCGTTGGTGGTGCGGATGCCGACCTGCACGCTGGTCGCGGGATCGACGATACCGGACTTCACGGCCTTGTAGAACATGGTGCCGTGATCGATCCGGTCCATGTCGTCGTCGGCCCATGTATCGGTGTGAGCGTCGAACTGTAACAGGCTGATCGGCCCGTATTTTTCGGCATAGGCCTTGAGGATCGGGAAGGAGATATAGTGATCCCCGCCCAGCACGACCGAGGCCGCACCGGCATCCAGAATGGTCTTGATATGCGCAGTGAGTGCCGCCGGAAACTGGCTGACATGGCCATAGTCGAAAGCCAGATCGCCATAATCCGCGATGGCGAATTCGCTCAGCACGTCAAAGTCCCAGCCATAGGGCGCGTCGGGCGCTTGCAGCGCGCTCGCCTCGCGGATGGCGCGGGGGCCAAGGCGGGTGCCGGGGCGATTGGTCACCGCTTGGTCAAAGGGCACGCCGGTTACGGCAATGTCCACGCCGGTCAGATCTTTGGTGTATTTGCGTCGCAGGAAGGAGGTCGCACCGCCAAAGGTCAGCTCATAGCTCGGCCCTTTGAGGTCCTCGCGGGTAAAGGCCATATCCATCTGTTTGGCCGCGTCTTCCAGTGCCATTACTTGCCTCCTGCTGGCTGTGCCCGCTCAACGATGCGGGCGAAAAAGGATGCGCCGAGCGGCGCGATCTCGTCGTTGAAGTCGTATTCCGGATGGTGCAGCCCCGCGCCCTTACCGGTCCCGAGGAACAGATAGGCACCGGGGCGTTTTTCAAGCATAAAGCTGAAATCTTCCGCGCCCATTTCGCGGCCATAGTCGCCATACACGCGGTCCGCGCCCACCACTTCGCTTGCCGCCGCGATCGCGGTTTCGGTCTTGGCGGGATCGTTGACCGTGGCGGGATAGCCGACCTCATAGACCAGCTCTGCTGAAACGTCATAGCTTGCCGCCTGCCCGTCCACGATCTGCTGCATGCGGCGCATCACCATCTCCTGCACCTCGCGGTCAAAGGTGCGCACGGTTCCGTTGATATAAGCGGTCTCAGGAATGATGTTATCGGCGCTGCCGGTGTGGATTTGCGTGACCGAGACCACCAAATCCTGCGAGGCGAGATGATTGCGGCTGACGATGGTCTGGATCGCTGTGGCGATGCCGCAGGCCGCCACCACAGGATCGCGGGTGTCATGGGGCATCGCGCCATGGCCGCCTTTGCCCTTGATGTGAATGTGAAACTCGTCCACCGCTGCCATGAACGGCCCCGGGGTGGTGAAAAACGCACCTTCGTCCAACCCGGGCATGTTGTGGATGCCGTAGACCTGCGCGATGTCGAACCGCTCCATGATGCCTTCGTCGACCATGATACCAGCGCCGCCGCTGGCCTCCTCAGCAGGTTGAAAGATTAGCGCCACCCGGCCCGAAAAATTGCGTGTTTCGGCCAAATAACGCGCGGCGCCCAGCAACATCGTGGTATGCCCGTCATGCCCGCAGGCGTGCATTTTGCCCATGCGGGTGCTGGCGTAGTCCTTGCCTGTCGCTTCATGTATGGGCAGAGCATCCATATCGGCGCGCAGGCCGATTGTCGGCCCTGCGCCTTGTCCGTTGATGATGGCAACCAGACCGGTTGTCGCGATGCCTTCGTGCAGTTCATCGACGCCAAATTCCCGCAGCCGTTCGGCGACAAAGGCGGCAGTCTCATGACATTCCAGATCCAACTCGGGGATCGTATGCAAATGGCGCCGCCACGCTGTCATATCCTCCGCAAAGGCGTTGATGCGGTTTACCACGGGCATGGGCTGGACTCCTTGGGGTTGGTTTGGTCAGGGTGCATCTGACACCAGACATACGGGGCCTGCAATGCCGGACGACACAAAAGCCGATCTCATTCACGATTCCGATGCTGGCATTGAACGGCTGCTGGAAATCATGCGCCGCCTGCGCGATCCCGAGACGGGCTGTCCCTGGGATATCGAGCAGGATTTCGACAGTATCGCCCCCTATACCATTGAAGAGGCATATGAAGTTGCCGATGCCATTGCCCACCGCGATTGGGCGGAACTTGAGGGCGAACTGGGCGATCTGCTGCTGCAATCGGTCTATCACACGGCCATGGGCGAAGAAGCGGGGCATTTCACCTTTCAATCTGTGGTGCGCAACATCAGCGATAAGATGGTGGCGCGCCACCCGCATGTCTTTGGCGACGAATCCCGCGACAAGAGCGCCGAACAGCAAACCGCCGATTGGGAAAAGATCAAAGCCGCAGAGCGCGCTGGCAAAGCACAGGGCGGCACGCTGGACGGGGTGGCGATTGGCCTGCCCGCTTTGTTGCGCGCGATGAAATTGCAAAAACGCGCAGCGCGGGTCGGCTTTGATTGGCCCGAGACGACACAGGTGCTGGACAAAATCACCGAAGAGGCCGCCGAATTGGTCGAGGCGAAAGATACGCTTTCGCAGGCCGAGGTTGAGGAGGAATACGGCGATCTGCTGTTTGTGATGGCCAATCTCGGCCGCCACCTTGGGCTTGATCCCGAAGCCGCCCTGCGCGCTGCAAACGCCAAATTCACCCGCCGGTTTGAAGGGATTGAAACGCGGCTCGCGGCCATGGGCAAAACCCCGCAAGACAGTGATCTGTCTGAGATGGATGCGCTTTGGGATGCCGTGAAACTGGCGGAACGCGGCTAATCGCCGGGCCTGCGGCTGGACAAAGACATGAGCCTCCGGCAAGGCTCTGCCCCAAGCAATTTGACGAAAGTAAGCCCATGACCCCGCGCAAAATCATCATCGACACCGACCCCGGACAGGACGACGCCGTCGCGATCCTCCTTGCGCTGGCCAGCCCCGAAGAGATCGACGTGCTGGGCATCACCTGTGTCGCGGGCAACGTGCCACTGGAGCTGACCTCGAAAAACGCGCGCATCGTCTGCGAATTGGCGGGGCACCGGGATGTAAACGTCTTTGCCGGTTGCGACCGCCCGCTGGGCCGTGACTTGGTGACGGCAGAACATGTGCACGGCAAGACCGGCCTTGATGGCCCCGACCTGCCCGACCCCACCATGCCGCTGGCCGAGGGGCATGGCGTCGATTTCATCATCGAACAGATCCGTGCCCATCCCGCAGGCAGCGTGACCCTCTGCCCCTTGGGCCCGCTCACCAATATTGCGACCGCCCTGCAAAAGGCGCCCGATATCGCCGAGAGGGTGCAAGAGATCGTGTTGATGGGCGGTGGCTATTTCGAAGGGGGCAATATTACCCCCACGGCGGAGTTCAACATCTACGTCGACCCGCAAGCCGCTGACATCGTGTTTAAATCAGGTATTCCCATCGTCGTGATGCCGCTGGACGTGACCCATAAGGCCCTGGTCACCAAACCGCGCAACGATGCCTTCCGCGCGATTGGCACGCCGGTGGGTGTCGCCGTGGCCGAAATGACCGATTTCTTCGAGCGGTTCGACAAAGAGAAATACGGCTCCGAAGGCGCGCCGTTGCATGACCCTTGCGTCACCGCCTATCTAATCAACCCCGATCTGTTCAAAGGTCGCCATATCAACGTCGAGATCGAGACTGTGTCTGAACTGACCATGGGCATGACCGTAGCCGATTGGTGGGGCGTGACAGACCGCGCGCCCAACGCGCTTTTCGTGGGCGACCTTGATGCCGATGGGTTCTTTGCGCTGCTTACCGAAAGGCTGGCCCGTCTATGAGCGCACATCTCACCCTCGGCGCGCCTGAGCATCTTGATAAATTAGTCGGGCTGGTCACGGCCTTTCACGCCGAAGCGGGCATTGAGATGACCGACGAGCAGCGCCGCAACGGATTGGCGCCGCTGCTGGAGGGGATCCCCCATGGGGCCGCCTATCTGATCGGCCCGCCCCGCGCGCCGATTGGCTATGTGGTGATCTGTTTCGGCTGGTCGGTTGAATTCGGCGGGCTGGACGCCATCATTGATGAAATCTACGTCCGTCCCGGCGTGCGGGGGCGCGGCATTGCCTCGGAAGCGCTGATCGCTCTGCCACGGGCGCTTGCCGCAGGCGGGTTGCGCGCCATCCATCTTGAGGTGGACCGCACCAATAAAGCGGCGCTCAAAGTCTATACCCGTGCGGGCTTCCGCCCCCGCGAGGATTACATGCTTATGTCTCGGAAACTGTGATGCGTATTCCCTTTGATAACAGCTATGCCACCCTGCCCGACGGGTTCTTTACCCGGCTCGACCCGACGCCGGTAAAAGAGCCCAAGCTCTTGGCATGGAACGACGATCTGGCGGCGTCGCTGGAAATCGAAGGCGGCGATGCAAAGACCCGCGCGCAGGTTTTCGGCGGCAATCAGGTGCCCGCAGGGGCGGCCCCCTTGGCGCAGCTTTACGCCGGGCATCAGTTCGGCAATTTCAACCCGCAGCTTGGCGATGGCCGTGCGATCCTGCTGGGCGAGGTCGTCGACAGCGTCGGCAAGCGCCGTGACATTCAGCTCAAAGGCTCCGGCCCGACGCCCTATTCGCGTATGGGCGATGGCCGCGCTTGGGTTGGGCCGGTGCTGCGCGAATATCTAATCAGCGAGGCGATGCATGCGCTCGGCGTGCCGACCACCCGCGCTCTGGCTGCTGTCGCCACAGGCGAGCCGATCCTGCGCGAAAGCGGCCCTCTGCCCGGCGCCATCGTCACCCGCGTCGCCGCAAGCCATCTGCGCGTCGGCACCTTTCAAGTCTTTGCCCATCGCGGAGAGACGGAGGCGCTCAAAACCCTCACCGACTATGCCATTGCGCGGCATTATCCCGATGCCGAGGGTCCGCTTGACCTTCTGCGCGCGGTCTGTGCCGCGCAGGCAGAGCTGGTGGCGCAGTGGATGTCCTTCGGCTTTATCCACGGGGTGATGAACACCGATAATTGCAGCATCTCGGGCGAGACGATCGACTATGGCCCCTGCGCCTTTATGGATGCCTTTCATCAGGGCCGTGTGTTCAGTTCCATCGACCGGCAGGGCCGATATGCCTACGGCAATCAACCGCAGATCGTTGTGTGGAACATGGCGCAGCTTGCGACCTCGCTTTTACAGCAGATGGACGACAAAGAGACCGCCGTCGAAGACGCCACCGAAATCGTACATGACTTGCCCGAGTTGGTCGAAGCCGCATGGCTGCGGCGTTTTGCGGCCAAACTCGGAATTTCCAATCCTCGACCCGAGGATGTGGATCTGATCAACGAACTGCTGAGCCTGATGCAAACGGACGGCTCGGATTTCACCAACACGTTCCGCGCCCTTGGGACCGATCAAGCGCGTGATCACTTTACCAACGGCGATGCCTTTGACGCATGGGCCGAAAACTGGCGCAGCCGGATCAAGGATGAGCCGGACCCGCAGGCGGTCATGCAGGCGGCGAACCCCGCCGTGATCCCGCGCAACCACCGGATTGAGCAGATGATCGAAGCCGCCGTTGCGGGCGACATGGCCCCGTTCGAGCGGTTGATGACAGCGCTGGCGACGCCCTTTGAAGAGACCGATCCCGAGCTTCAGCGCCCGCCGACCGAAGATGAGATCGTCCCGGCGACCTTCTGCGGGACCTGAAGCCTAGCGCACTCGGGGTTTGCGGTTGATCAGGTGGATCCCTGTCGCCACCAGCAGCAGGGCGAACCAAACGGTGAGCCCGGTGTCTTGCGACAGGATCAGCCAGCCTAAAAGCACCGCTAAGACCGCAGCCACGCGGGTCGGATAAGTCAATGGCGCGCTGTGGTTGTCACAGCACGCCATTGGGTCGTTCAACATTCTAAATGTCGGCTTAGGCTGCCTGCTGGCCGCCCGGCTTCCCGCCGCCGCCACCGCGCCGACGGCGACGACCACCGCTTGGCTTGCCAGCGCCTTCGCCCCCGCCGCCGCCACCGGGACGACCACCGCCGCCACCGGGACGGCCACCGCGCCCACGGCCACGGCCTTTGGGTTTGGACGGCTCATCAATCACTTCCCACGGACGGCCCGAAGCCACAGGGATCGAGATGCCCATGGTCTTTTGGATCGCTTTCAACTCGCCCATTTCATCCGGTGCGCAGAAGGCCACGGCAGCGCCGTCCTTGCCCGCCCGCGCGGTCCGACCGATCCGGTGCACATAGTTGTCAGGCACGTTCGGCAGCTCGAAGTTATAGACGTGCTTCACATCCGGGATATCCAGACCACGGGCCGCCACATCGGTGGCCACCAGCACAGTGATGTCGCCATTTTTGAAACCCGCAATCGCGCGGTCACGCTGGCCTTGGCTTTTGTTGCCGTGGATCGAAGCGGCGTCGAAACCGGCTTTCACCAGCGTCTTCATCAGCTTTTCCGAGCCATGCTTTGTACGGCCAAAGACCAATGCGCGCTCGCCTTTATGCTTGGCCAAAAGCTCTTTCAGCAGTTCGGTCTTTTCGGCCTTGGCGATGAAGTGCACCTCTTGCGTCACCTTATCCGCCGCCTTGCCCGGAGGCGAGACTTCGATGCGGATCGGGCTGCTAAGATAGCTGTTGGCGATCTCGTTCATCAGCTTGGGCATGGTCGCCGAGAACAGCATCGTCTGACGCTCTTTCGGGATCAGGTTCGAGATTTTTCGCAGGTCATGGATGAACCCCATGTCGAGCATCTGGTCGGCCTCATCCAGCACGAGGAAGGTCGTGGTGTCGAGCTTGACCGCGCGGCGGTCCAGCAGGTCCAGCAGACGGCCCGGCGTGGCGATCAACAGATCGACACCGCGCTCCAGACGCTTGATCTGCGTGTTGATCGACTGACCGCCGACAACCATCGCCACTTTGATCGGCGTGCCTTCGGCATAGCCGCGCAGGTTCACGGCGATCTGTTGGGCCAGCTCGCGTGTCGGGGCCAAGACAAGCCCGCGCACGGAGCGCGGCGCGGGGCGGCCTTCAAGCTCCATCATCTGCGCGATAAGCGGCACACCAAAGGCCGCCGTCTTGCCGGTGCCGGTCTGGGCAAGGCCCATCACGTCGCGGCCATTCATGGCTTGGGGGATTGCTTGTCGTTGGATCGGGGTCGGATCTTTCAGACCCATTTCATTCAACCGGGCCACCAAGTTCTTTGGCAGGCCCATCATGTCAAAATCGCTCATTCGTTCACTTTCCGGCACGCAAGAGCGCGCACCATCCTTAGTCGCCGCGCCCAATTCAGGCGCCACGGGGTCGCGCAAGCCAGATCGCGGGCGCAGGCCACATGCCTCACACCCGTCTGTCGCGCTTGGCCCCACGCGTGATTTTGGGAACATCGGCGGGCCTTGTCGTCAGCGTCCAGAGGCCCCTTATGGGACTTGGCGCTGATACTGCTCACGCGGCAGAAGGCTTCGCTTGACCCCCACATGGGCGGTGCGCGGGCAAAAGTCAACCGGCGGGGTTCAATTGCGGTGGCGTCTGACCGCGCTAGAATGTTAGGAACGTGGTCCGACGGACGAAGGGCGAAACGATGCGCAACCCGATCATCAAACGGTGCGAGGCCATGGGCCTGCGCATGACAGGTCAACGCCGGGTCATCGCGCAGGTAATTCACGACAGTGACGACCACCCCGATGCCGAGGAATTGCTGGCCCGCGCCACTGAGATCGACAGCGGCATCTCTATCGCCACGGTTTACCGCACGGTGAAACTGTTCGAAGAGGCAGGCATCCTCGACAAGTTAGAATTCGGCGATGGCCGGGCGCGCTATGAAGATGCGCAGCGCGAACATCACGACCACCTGATCGACGTGAATTCCGGCGAGGTGATTGAGTTCGTCGACGCAGAAATCGAAGAGCTTCAGGAACGTATCGCGCGTAAATTGGGTTACAAACTGCAGGGGCACCGGATGGAACTTTACGGTGTGCCAATCAAGAAGGATGACCCATGACCGACCGTGACCGCCCGCTTCTGGCCGTGTTAATCGACGCCGACAATGTCCCGGCCAAACATGCCGCGGCCATCATGCGGGAGGTCACAACCATCGGAGAGCCCGCCCTGCGCCGCGTCTATGGCGATTGGTCGAATGACCACCTCAAAGGATGGAAGGCGCCGATCCGCGAGTTGGGCTTGGTGGCCCATCAGGAAACCGCCAACACCAAGGGCAAAAACGCCAGCGACATCGGTCTGGTCATTCAGGCGATGGACATTCTGCATAGCCGCCGCTTCGATATCATCGTGATCGTCTCGTCCGACAGTGACTTCACCGCGCTGGTGAACCGTCTGCGCGAAGATGGGGTGACGGTGATCGGCATCGGCGAAAAGAAGACCCACGATTCGCTGCGCAACGTCTATAACCGCTTCATTCTAATTGAAAACCTCGACGGCGCGGAGCCGGATACAACGTCCCGCGCCAGCGCCAAAGTGGCCGACGCCCTGCCCCTGTTCAAAGCCGCGATGGATAAGATCGACACTGAGGACGATTGGTACAATCTCGGCCAGATCGGCCAGACGATACAGGCTGCGCATCCGGATTTTGACAGCCGGACATACGGCCATGGCAAACTGAGCGCCTTGGCGGCTGATCTGAAGGCATTGGAAACCCGAAAGACAGGCAATCGGCTGATGGTGCGGCTGAAACCTTAACGCCTGCGTATCACTCGGCGGGACGCTTTTCTCGGCGGGAGACGCGCGACAGCATGGCGGGCAACAGCACGCTCAGCACCACCAGCCGCATGATGTGGCAGGCGGCGACAAACCCCGGCACCACGGCCAGCACCGCGCCAAGCGCGATCATCGTCTCAAGCCCACCGGGCGCGAAAGCCACCAACACATGGCCCAGCGGCATGCCGAGCGCCCAAGCCACAGGCACAGCACCCAGCCCCGCCAGCCCGACGGCCACGCCGGTAATCGCCAGCCCCGCGCCAAGCCCGCTGACAAACCGCGCGGGCGTGATCCCAGAGAACCGCGTGCCGATCAGGCAGCCCAGCACCAGATAGGCGATAAGGGTCAGCCAACCCGGCAGCACCCCGGTCTCCAACTTGGTCAGATGCGCGATGGCAGAGACCACCATCGCCCCCATCAAAAGTGGTGCGGGCACCGAAAGCCGGGCAAAGATCAGCCCTACAACCACGGCCGCAAAGATCATCACGAAGATTGAGAGCACCTCCATCCCCGCGCCCGCCGGGGCGATATTGCCGGTCATATCGACGCCCATCAGCAAAGCGGCAAAAGGCACGACAATGGTCAATGCCAAAAGCCGGACCGACTGGGTGATCGAAATCCGCGGCACGTCAGAGCCTCCGTCGCTGGCAATCGCCATGACGAAACTCAGATGCCCCGGAGCCGAGGCCAGAAGCGCGGAACGCGCGTCGAAACCGAAATACCGCGCCAGCATCCAGCGGCAGACAGCCATAATCCCCCAGATCACCCCCGTCATAAATACAAAGGCCAGCGGCCAGCGCACCATGGCGTTGACCGCATCTTGGTTAAATCCCGCGCCGACAGCGATGCCCAGCACCACGAAACAGGCATCCCGCAGCCGCGGGTCGACCGCCGTGCGCAGACCGGCCAGCCCCAGACCACTCACCGCGATCACCGGCCCCAGCAGCATATAGACAGGGGCGTTGAGCCACCAAAACAGCAGCGCGCCAAGACCCCCTGTGGCAAGGGTCAGCAGGGTGTCACGCGGGGCAAGGGAAAGGCTGGGCCATCTCATGCATGATGGCTAGCACCCTGCCTTAGCGGGCGCCAGAGCCACACGCATGACGCGCATTTTGGGCTCTTGCCCTTTCATCGCAAAAGGTTCATGGGCGATTGGCAATATCCGGTGTGAAAGGGCGATAACATGGACAATCTGCGCGGCGCGATGCTGATGGTGCTGGCCATGGCCGGTTTCGCCATTGAGGATATGTTCGTCAAACTGACGAGCGATGCCCTCCCCGTGGGGCAGATCATCGCGCTGTTGGGCGCGGGCGGCGGGGCGATCTTTGCCGTGATCCTGCGCATTCAGGGGCGGCGGTTGTTCTCTGCGGATATGCTCACCGGGCCGATCCTGCTGCGCGCCGTGGGTGAGGTGCTGGGCACCCTTTGTTTCGTGACTGCCATCGTGCTGACGCCGCTTTCCTCGGCCTCCGCAATTTTGCAGGCGACCCCGCTGGCCGTGACCCTTGGTGCGGCGCTGTTTCTGGGGGAACCCGTCGGCTGGCGCCGTTGGAGCGCGATTGTCGTGGGTTTCCTCGGCGTGCTGCTGATCGTCCGGCCGGGGTTAGAGGGGTTCAACGCGCTGTCGCTCTTTGCCGTGGCAGGTGTCATCGGCCTTGCGCTTCGCGATCTGGCGACCCGTAAAGTCCCCAAAAGCATCAGTTCCATGCAGCTTAGCTTTCTTGCCTTTATCGTGCTGGTCCCGGCGGGCCTGATCCTGATGCTGGCCGCTGGCACCCCCGCCGCCATGCCCGGCGGGGCCGAGGTGGTCTATCTTGCCGCCGCGATGGTGATCGGTGTGATGGCCTATTACGCCATCGTGGCCGCCATGCGCGTGGGCGAAGTCAGCTTCGTCACGCCCTTTCGTTACATGCGGATGCTATTCGCGTTGGTCGCGGGGATCGTGGTCTTTGACGAATCCCCCGACACGCTGACGCTGGTGGGGGCCGCAATCATCATCGCCTCGGGGGTCTATACCCTGCTGCGCGAACACAAAATCACCCCCCGGCCCCGCCGCGGTCTTTCCAAGCCGGGCCTGCCGGGGTAAACCGCTGCAAACCCGAACATGAGGACAAAGCCCATGAGCACGATCATCGACATCCACGCCCGCGAAATCCTCGACAGCCGGGGCAACCCGACGGTCGAAGTCGACGTTATCCTCGAAGACGGCACAATGGGCCGCGCAGCGGTTCCTTCCGGTGCCTCCACAGGCGCCTATGAAGCGAACGAACGCCGCGATGGCGACAAGTCCCGCTACATGGGCAAAGGTGTGTTGGAAGCCTGCGCCGCCGTCAACGGCGAGATCGCAGAGGCGCTGGTCGGGATCGACGCGACCGAGCAGGTTGAGATCGACGAGATGATGATCGAACTCGACGGAACCGAGAACAAATCCCGCCTTGGTGCAAATGCGATTCTGGGTGTGTCGATGGCCGCCGCCAAGGCCGCCGCAGACTACTGCGCGCAGCCGCTCTACCGCTATATCGGCGGCACCACTGCCCGCGTTCTGCCCGTGCCGATGATGAACATCATCAATGGTGGCGAACATGCCGACAACCCGATCGACATTCAGGAATTCATGATCATGCCGGTCGCCGCGGAGAACATCCGCGAAGCCGTGCGCATGGGCGCCGAAGTCTTTCACACGCTGAAAAAAGAACTTTCCGCCGCGGGTCTGTCGACCGGGATTGGCGACGAAGGTGGTTTTGCCCCGAACATCAGCTCGTCGCGCGATGCGCTTGATTTCATTTTGAAGTCGATCGAAAAAGCAGGCTACAAGCCCGGCGAAGACATGTACCTCGCCCTCGATTGTGCGGCGACGGAATACTACAAAGACGGCAAATATGTCCTCTCCGGTGAGGGCAAGACCCTGTCGAGCGAAGAGAACGCCGACTATCTGGCAGCCCTCGTGAACGACTATCCGATCATCTCCATCGAAGACGGCATGGCCGAAGACGATTGGGAGGGCTGGAAGGCGCTGACAGATGTCTTGGGCGGCAAGGTGCAATTGGTGGGCGACGATCTCTTCGTGACCAATCCCGCGCGTCTGTCCGACGGCATCAAACGCGGCTGCGCCAACTCCATGCTGGTGAAGGTCAACCAGATCGGCACCCTGACCGAGACCCTCAAGGCTGTCGATATCGCGCATCGCGCGGGGTACACCAACGTCATGTCGCACCGCTCGGGCGAGACTGAGGATGCCACCATCGCAGACCTTGCCGTGGCGACAAACTGCGGTCAGATCAAAACCGGCTCGCTCGCGCGTTCCGACAGACTGGCCAAGTACAACCAGTTGATCCGTATCGAGGAAATGCTGGGCGAGACCGCGCAATACGCGGGCCGCTCGATCCTGCGCGGCTGATGTCTAAAGTTGATATTCGTCCTGTCACCACCGCTGCGGATCTCGCGGCGGTGGTTGAACTTTGCTGGGCCTACCGTGACTTTCTTTACACTTTCGCCCCGACCGAGCGGCGGATTGTCGAGACCTTCTATCCGCAAGACAAATACAGCGCTCTGATGGCCCGTCTGGCCGATGAACACGCCCGCCCGCGCGGCATCATTCTGTTGGCCGAGCGGGACGGCATCCCTCTGGGCTGCGGCATGTCCCATGCGCTGAGCGATACCGAGAGCGAGATCAAGCGCGTCTTCATGACGGATGCCGCCCGTGGCACCGGCGCGGGCCGCGCGATCTGCCAAAGGCTGATAGATCAGGCGCGGGAGGATGGGTTTGAGAAGGTCTATCTCGACACGTCCATCGCCTTTGCCCCTGCCCGCGCGCTCTATGCCTCGCTTGGGTTTATTGAGCGGGGGCCCTACCAGCCAATGCCTGATTTCGCCCGTAAGGCGATCTGCTTTTATGAGCTGCCGCTGACCGACATCCCGGCAAGCGCCGGACCTACCTGAACGCGGCTATGCTCGGCTGACAGTACCGCCACCCACTGCTGCACGCACGCCGGTCGTGCTAGGGCATGAGGTCGGCAGGCCACGCGCCACGCGTACAGCGAGATAGGCAAAAGCCTGTGCCTCCAGCATATCGCCATCCAACCCGATCTCTTCCACCGGAGCGACAGGGCAATCAAGGCTGACGTCCAGCATCCGCATCAGCACCGGATTATGGCGCCCGCCCCCCGTGATATAGACCCGCTCGGGCGGGGCCGGGCAGTGCTGCATCGCCTCGGCCACGCCAGCGGCGCACATGGCGGTCAGGGTGGCACAGGCATCGGCGTCTGACAGTTCACCGACCAAGGCGACCATTTCCGCGAAATCATTCCGGTCGAGCGATTTGGGCGGCATGCGTGCAAAGTATGGCTCGGCAAGGAATAGCTCCAACGCGCCATGTTCCACCCTGCCCCGCGCGGCCAGTCTGCCGCCTTCGTCAAAGTCTTGGCCGAGGCGGGCCTGCATCAAATCGTTGATCGGCGCATTTGCCGGGCCGGTATCGAAAGCCAGCAGCGCGCCTTCTTCCTCTGGGCGTGCAACGCGCGGATCGACCCAAGTCAGGTTGCCCACGCCGCCGAGGTTCAAAAAGGCCACCGGGCCCTCCCGCCCTGCAAATCGCGCGCAGGCATGGTGAAAGAACGGTGCCAAAGGCGCGCCCTCTCCGCCCAGTTCGACATCGGCGCTGCGGAAATCCCAGACGACGGGCAAGTTGATGGTGCGCGCCAATAGCGCCCCGTCGCCCACCTGCAGCGTGCCCTGCATCCGCGGCGCATGGGCAAGGGTCTGGCCGTGGAAACCGACAAGCTCGACCCCGGGTTCATCTTTCAACACATCATCCAACAGCGCCAGATGCGCGGACTCGACAGCTTGGGCTGCCGCCTCAACCTCGGCCCCGTGCCATTTCCCGAATCCGGCGGCGATCACCCGACGTTCCTCAGTCGAATAGCTGCGATAGGCGCTGCGCCCAAAGCTGGTGATGTCCTGCCCATCGGTGCGCAAAATCGCGGCGTCCACCCCATCCAGAGAGGTGCCCGACATCATTCCCAGAGCCGTCACCACACCGGTTCCGACATGTTGCCTGTGCATGGCCCTATTCATGGCCTTTTCCTTTGCCGCTCGTACGCATATAGATTGCCCCGCAATACAGTTTTGAGGCAAGTCACCATGACATACCATCCCAAATCGGAGTTCATCCACACGATGATGCAGCGCGGCTTTCTGGCCGATTGCACCGATTATCAGGGGTTGGACGACGCCCTGCGACAAGGCGCAGCCCCCGCCTATGTGGGCTATGACGCCACGGCCAAATCGCTGCACGTGGGGCATCTGGTCAATATCATGATGCTGCGTTGGTTGCAGAAATGCGGCGGCAAGCCGATCACCCTGATGGGCGGCGGCACGACAAAGGTGGGCGATCCATCCTTCCGCTCGGATGAGCGCCCCCTGCTCACGCCCGAGGCGATCAACGACAATATCGAAGGCATTCGTCAGGTCTTTGCCCGCTACCTTGATTATGGCGATGGGCCGAGCGACGCGCTGATGCTCAACAACGCCGAGTGGCTGGATGAGCTGAACTACCTCGATTTCCTGCGCGACATCGGGCGGCACTTCTCAATCAACCGGATGCTCAGCTTTGAAAGCGTAAAATCGCGTCTGGACCGCGAGCAATCGCTGTCGTTCCTTGAGTTCAACTACATGATTCTCCAAGCCTATGACTTTATGGAGCTTCACCGTCGCTACGGTTGTATCCTGCAGATGGGCGGCAGCGACCAATGGGGCAACATCGTCAACGGCATCGACCTCACCCGACGCGTGATCGACGGCGAAGTTTACGGCCTGACCTCGCCCCTCTTGACCACCAGCGACGGCAAGAAGATGGGCAAATCTGCGGGCGGCGCGGTCTGGCTGAACGGCGATATGCTTTCGCCTTATGAGTTCTGGCAGTTCTGGCGCAATTGCACCGATGCCGATGTGGGCCGTTTCCTTAAACTCTACACCGAGCTGCCGGTCGATGAATGCGACCGTTTGGGCGCGCTCGCCGGGTCCGAGATCAACGAGGCAAAGGTGCGTTTGGCCAATGAGGTCACCGGCCTGCTGCACGGCGAAGAAGCGGCGCGCAACGCCGAAGCCACGGCGCGTGAAGTCTTTGAAAAAGGCGGTGTGGGCGACGATCTGCCCACCCTGACCCTCTCGGCGGCGGATGTGGGCGATGGCGTCTCTATCGTGCAACTGCTGGTGAAATCGGGTCTCGCCGGGTCCGGCAAAGAGGCCAAGCGCCTGATTGCCGAGAACGGCGCGCGGATTGATGACCAGCCGCTGACCGATGCGGGCATGATGCTGGATGCGAGCGCGCTGTCCTCTCCGATCAAGCTGAGTGCGGGCAAGAAACGCCACGCGCTGGTGCAGGTCGGCTGATTGCCAAGGGGGGAAGGCAACGGCCTTCCTCGCCCCCCGCCGCAACGGCATCGCTTGCATGGGGCGAGACTTCGTGTTGAACTGAACAAGCGTTCATATCGGGGGGAGCCATCATGAAACTAGACAGTACAGCCGCCATCGTCACCGGGGGCGCATCGGGGCTTGGCGAAGCCACGGCGCGCTATTTTGCGTCGCAGGGGGCACAGGTCACCCTGCTGGATCGTGACGCCGCACGGGGCGAATCTGTGGCCAAGGAAATCGGCGGGCATTTCGTCATGACCGATGTGACGGATGAGGCTTCGGTCCAAAAAGCGGTGGGCCATGCTCAGGAAAAGATGGGCTGGATCACGGCGGCGGTGAACTGCGCAGGTATTGCCCTTGGCATCAAGACCACAGGCCGCGACGGGCCGCACCCCTTGGACGCCTTTCAACGCACGGTCGACATCAACCTTGTCGGCAGTTTCAACGTGGCGCGGCTTGCAGCGGTGGCCATGGCCAAGAACACTCCCGAAGACGATGGGGCGCGGGGGGTGATCATCAACACCGCCTCAATCGCCGCTTTCGACGGTCAAAAGGGCCAAGCCGCCTATGCCGCGTCCAAAGGCGGGATCGTAGGCATGACCCTGCCCATGGCGCGGGATCTGGCCAAAGACGGCATCCGCGTGATGACCATCGCGCCCGGCATCTTCAAGACGCCGATGCTGGCGGGCCTGCCGGAAGAAGTGCAAGCGGATCTGGCCAAGGATGTTCCCAACCCGCCGCGCCTTGGCGATCCTTCGGAATACGGGCGGTTGGCCGGGTTCATCGTTGAAATGGGCTATCTCAACGGCGAGGTTATCCGCCTTGATGGGGCGCTGCGGATGCGCTGATGCCGCTGCAGAACCGCGTCCAGCCCGATGGAGAGATCATCGCCCACCCCGCGCGGGGTGGGTTCATGGGCAATCGCGGTATCCTGCACGATGAAAACGGTCTGCACCCCAAACGCCGTTGGGCGCATCAGAATTGGGTGTGCTGTGTGCTCAGCTTTAAGGGCCGTCGGCGGCAGTTGATGGCCCCGCGGCACTATACCGAGCTTTTCTTTCTGGACGAGGCCGTGGCCTTTGCCGCAGGTCACCGGCCCTGCGCTGAATGCCGCGCCGCGGATTACCGACGTTTTCGGGCGTGCTGCGATGTGTCGGGGCCTGCTGCGGCCCTTGACCGTCAGTTGCACAGCGAACGCGCCGTGCCGCGCGTTTTCCAACAGCGTCGCCATGCGGATGTGGCGATGCACGACCTGCCTGACGGGTCTTTTGTCTTAGATCATGAAGGCCAGAGTGGGGTGCTGTTCGGCGATGCCTTCCACCGCTATCAGCCCTCAGGCTACGGCCCGGCGCAACCACGCCCTCGGGGCCGTGTCACCCTGCTCACTCCGCCCAGCAGCTTCGCCGCCTTCCGCAATGGATACCGGCCGCAGATCGCCCTGAAAGACGCGGGGGGTTAACCCTGCGCCTTTTCCTCCAGCGCCATCCACTCTTCCTCGGCGTCGGACAGTTTTTCGTGCCGCTGCACCAGCGCATCGGTGGCCTTTTGGAACTTCACCGGCTCACGGGTGAACAACTCCGCGTCGCTAAGCAGTTCTTCGAGTTTGCCGATCTCCGCCTCAAGACGCTCAATCTCACCCGGCAGCGCTTCGAGCCGGTGCTTTTCGGTAAAGCTGAGACCTGAGACGGATTGTTTCTTCTCTGCTTTCGGCTCGGCCTTGCCGGGCTTGGACTTTACCACGCTGTCGGAAAAATCATCCTGGTCGCGCTGCGCCAGATAGTCGCTCCAGCCGCCGGCATAGACCGTGGCACGCCCGTCGCCTTCCATGGCGATGGTGGTGGCGGCCACGCGGTCAAGGAAGTCACGGTCGTGGCTGACCAGCAGCACGGTGCCGTCGTAGTTGCCCAAGAGTTCTTGCATCAGGTCAAGCGTCTCAACATCCAGATCGTTTGTCGGCTCGTCGAGCACCAAAAGGTTCGAGGACCGTGCCATGATCTTGGCCAGCAGCAGCCGCGCCTTTTCCCCGCCTGAGAGCGAGCGCACAGGCGCGCGGGCCTGCCCCTCGTCAAAGAGGAATTCTTTTAGGTAGCCGACCACATGTTTGGGCTGTCCGCGCACCAGCACCTGATCGGCCTTGCCTGACACGCGCATGTCAGGATCCCCCGTGAGGCTGTCCCAAAGGGTCATGTCCCCGTCAAGCTGCGCACGGGCCTGATCGAAAAGCGCCAGTTCCAGATTGGTGCCGAGCTTGATCTCGCCTGAATCGGGCTGTTCTTTCCCGATCAGCATGTTCAGCAGCGTGGTCTTGCCCACGCCGTTCGGCCCCACCAGCGCGATCCGGTCGCCGCGTTGCACAGTGATCGAGAAATCCCGCAGGATCTGTTTGTCACCGAATTTCTTGGCGATCCCCGCAGCTTCGATCACCTTGCGGCCAGACTTCGGCCCGGCCTCCAACGCCATGGCCGCCGTGCCTTGCCGTTTGATCTGGGCCGACCGTTCGGCGCGGAGATCCTGAAGCGCCCGCACCCGGCCCTGATTGCGTTTGCGCCGCGCAGAGATGCCTTCGACCGCCCAACGGGCCTCGGCCTTGATCTTGCGGTTCAGCTTGTGACGCTGCATGTCCTCCTCTTCCCAGACCTGATCGCGCCAAGCCTCAAAGCCTTCAAAACCGATGTCCTGTCGGCGCACGGCCCCGCGGTCCACCCAAAGGGTCGCGCGGGTCAATTCGCGCAGAAAAGCGCGGTCGTGGCTGATGATGACAAAGGCCGTGCGGGTGCCCTTCAGCTCGGATTCGAGCCAAGCGATGGCTTCGATGTCGAGGTGGTTGGTCGGTTCGTCCAGCAGCATCAGCTCGGGCTCTTCGGCCATCAGCCGCGCCAGTGCCGCACGGCGGCGTTCGCCGCCCGAAGCGGTGGCGACGGGGCGTGCGGGGTCGAACTTCAGCCCCTCGCCCGCGCGTTCGACCTTGTACATCTCGCCCGGATCAAGACCGTGTGCGGCGAAATCGCCAAGCGTCTCGAACCCCGTAAGATCGGGTTCCTGCTCCATATAGCCGACCGACACGCCGGGCCCGGCAATCACCGCACCGCTGTCAGGCTCGACCAGCCCGGCCATGACCTTCATCAGGGTCGATTTGCCCGAGCCGTTGCGGCCGACCAAAGCCAGCCTGTCGCCGGTCTGAATCACCAGTGAGAGGTCTTCGAAAACAGGATCGCCGCCAAAGGTCAGCGAAATGTCGGTGAGTTGTAAAAGGGGTGCGCGTGCCATGCCCGCCAGCTATCTCTCGGCGCGGGCAAGGTCAATGTCCAAAGGCGCGCCCGCGTCAGGCCAATGCACGCAAGAGCCGCGCGCGGTTGGGTGGGATCGCGGCGATCTCAAGCCCGGTAAAGACGTGCAGCGTGTTCATCTGCCGGTCGATCACAGCGTGATCGCTGACCCATCCCCCCATCGCCAGATAGCTGCGCAGCAGCGGCGGGATCTGCTGGCGCGCGCGCCGGGGATCTGCGGTATGGCTGTCGCGGGCGTAGGCGTGGATATCCGCGGCTTTGGCGGCAGGCCGCCAGTGTGCCGGGGCAAGGTGCTGCTGTTTCAACAGGGCAAAGGCATCGCGGTAGGCGGCAGGATCGGTGCCCGCAAAGGAGGAACAGCCGAACAGAAGCGCCGCACTGCTGCGGTCGACCTCTCGCGCCAACTGCCCCCAAGCGAGGCGCTGAATATCCGGATCGTGCCAATCTGGATGAATGCAAAAGCGCCCAAGTTCCAGCATGGCGCCCTCCATCCGGTATAGGCGGCTCAGGTCATAGAATTGCGCGGCATAGCTTTGGCCAAGGCTCGTGCCCTGAAACCGCGTCAGGCGAAAGCAGCAGATCAGCCTATCGCTGGCGCGGTCCTCGACCAGAAAATGCCGTGCAGCCGCGTCGAAGGGGTCTCTGTCTGGGGTGGTTCCGGTCTGAAAACATTGCGCCCGAAGCGTCTGCGCACGGGTAATGTCAGCAGGCGTGATGGCTTCGCGCGTCAGATATCGGCCCGGGGGCGCATGGGTCATCTGCGAGGTCGCCTTCGCTTGTCCGCTGCCCCGCCGACCGTCCGGCGGGACATGCCGGGGGAAACTTAGCTGCCGAATGCCGAGGGGCTAAAGCGGCCGATGTTGCCCAGAAGCTGACGCAGGAAGGTGTTATCGGCTACGGGAGATGTCGTCACGCGGCGCGATAGCGGCACAACTTGCCCGCGTTCCAGCCCAAAGCGTTCGACATTCGACACCACACCCGCCTCATTGAAGCTGACGGTCACCACTTCACGCTCGATCTCTTTGGCGGCCAGAAAGCCCAGAGCCCGTTTGCGCATTTTAACGTAATAGTAACTATCATCGCTCAAAACACCTGAAACGGTGGGCACACCGATCTTCTGGGCGACGCTTTCTTTGGTATCGCTGCCAACGACGACCTGCTCAAGCTGGTCCTGCGGCGGCACATAGCCGTGGTTTTCATACTGCGGGCTGCAGGCTGTGAGAAGCAGTGCAAGGCCCATACCTGCGAGCCGGAGACTCGTCTTGCCGGTCTGTTTCGATTTGCGCATTTGCTCTGCCCTCTTGCCCTGACGGATTATGGCTTTTATTTCGCATACACCAAGGCACCCCAAGTGTACAAGAAACGAAAGTCGGATCTCATGTCGCGCAAATCACCTACGCCCACCGCTCTACGGGTCGCTGACCTGTCCCAGACGGAGCCAAACGGCTTTGCGCTGCGCCCTGAGGCAGAGGCGCTGGCGCAGATCGCCGAGGAGTTGAACCTCTCCGCGCTGCGCAAACTCAGCTTTTCAGGGAGCATCAAACCCCTCGGCAAGCAGGACTGGCAGCTTGACGGGAAATTGGGCGCGACCGTGGTGCAGCCCTGCGTGGTCACGCTGGAACCCGTTACCACGCGCATCGACGCGAATATCACCCGCCGCTTCGTCCATGATTTCGAACTCCCCGATGAGGAGGAGGTCGAAATGCCCGAGGACGACACGACCGAACCGCTGGGGCAATGGATCGACCCTGCGCAGGTGATGATTGAGGCGCTGGCGTTGGAAGTGCCGGAATACCCCCGCAAGGGCGATGTCGAACTGGGCCAGATGGTCCATGCCGAACCCGGGCAGAAACCGATGACCGACGAAGACGCGCGGCCCTTCGCGGGCTTGGGTGCCCTGCGCGATGCGCTAAAGAAAGACGAAACCTAAAGAAACAGGCGGAAAACCGCGGGTATTCGCGCTTGCATCGCGGCGAATTCGCGTTATTTTGCCGCCCTCACCCGAATTAAGGTTGGACATTGCGCGGCTGCGGCCCTAAAGCGTCGTCACGCCCGAAACGGGGTCCGAATTGAAACACGGTTGCGGCCTGCCACATGCACGTCAGCAACCCCGAAGGCAAAGGCACCAGACATGGCTGTCCAACAGAATAAAGTATCTAAATCCCGCCGCAACAACCGCCGCGCCCACGATTCGCTGTCCGCAGCGAACCCGAACGAATGTTCGAACTGCGGTGAGTTGAAGCGCCCCCACCACATCTGCGCTGCTTGCGGTCACTATGACGACACCGAAGTTGTCGCCCTGACCGAAGAAGTAGACCTGGAAGACGACGCAGCATAAGCTACGGTTGTTTCCAAGGTTTTCTCTAAGGCAGTGAGGCATTCGCACTGATGACGGCCCAGCCCGATCACCCCAACGCGAAAGCCGGACACACCCTGATCTCGGTCGACGCGATGGGGGGTGACGAAGGCCCGGCAGCAGTTGTTGCCGGGTGTGCGCTTTCTGCGACAGCAAATCCCGACATTGGTTTTATCCTGCATGGTCCCCGCGATCAGTTGGAGCCTTTGATCGCCAAACGTGGCGAGTTGTGGGGCCGTTGCGAAATACGTCACGCTACGGATGTCGTCACGATGGACGACAAGCCGAGCCAAGTTGTGCGTACCGGCAAAGACAGCTCCATGTGGTCGGCCATCGAATCCGTGCGCAGCGGAGAGGCGGCCGTGGCTGTCTCTTGCGGCAATACCGGCGCGCTGATGGCGATGTCGATGATACGGCTGCGTAAATTGCCGGGCGTGAACCGCCCTGCGATTGCCGTGCTCTACCCGTCTTCCAACCCCCAGGGGTTCAACGTGATGCTCGACGTGGGCGCCGATGTGCGCGCCGACGCCGATGATCTGTTGCGTTTCGCGCTGATGGGCACCTCCTATGCCCGCAACGGCATGGAACTGGAACGCCCCCGCGTCGGTCTGCTGAACGTCGGCACCGAAGAGCATAAGGGCCGTACTGAACTCAAAGAAGCCTACGATCTGATTCGGGCCCAAGGCGATGCCACCGGGTTTGAATTCGTCGGTTTCGTCGAGGGCGGCGATATCTCGGGCAACCGCGCCGATGTCATCGTGACCGACGGTTTCACCGGCAATGTCGCGATCAAGACCGGCGAAGGCACCGCCAGCATGATCGGCAACCGCCTGCGCGAGGCGTTCAAATACTCGCCCCTGTCCCGGCTGGCCTCGCTGCTGGCCTATACATCCCTGCGCCGCCTCAGCAAAAAGATCGACCCACGCCGTGTGAACGGTGGCGTCTTTCTGGGTCTGAACGGCACGGTGGTGAAATCGCACGGCTCTGCCGATGCGACCGGCATCTCTGCTGCGATCAAACTCGCCGCGCAGTTGTCGCAGAATAAATTCAATGACAAGCTGGCCGCTCGCGTTGCCGCGACGCTGCCAGCCGAGGAGTCCGTCAAATGAGCCTGCGCGCCGTTGTCACTGGTTGTGGCCACTACCTGCCCGCCCGTGTCGTGGAAAATGCCGAATTTGAAGCGACCCTCGACACCAATGACGAATGGATCCGCTCGCGCTCGGGCATCGAACGGCGCCACTTTGCCGCCGAAGGAGAAACCACCTCCACCATGGCCAGCGCCGCAGCGCGCAAGGCGCTCGAAGACGCCGGGCGCGATGTCTCTGACGTGGATGCGATCGTCGTGGCGACCTCCACGCCTGATCTTACCTTCCCCTCCGCCGCGACCATGGTGCAGGCCGAATTGGGCATGACCAGTGGTTTTGCCTTCGACGTGCAGGCTGTCTGCGCGGGCTTCGTCTATGCGCTGGCAAACGCCAATGCCTTGATCGTATCCGGTCAGGCGCGCAATGTGCTGGTGATCGGAGCCGAGACTTTTAGCCGGATCATGGATTGGACCGACCGCTCGACCTGTGTGCTGTTTGGCGACGGCGCGGGCGCGTTGCTGCTTGAGGCGCAAGACGGCAGCGACAGCCCGTCCGACCGGGGCATCCTCGCGACGGACCTGAATTCCGACGGACGCTACCGTGATCTGCTCTACGTTGATGGCGGCGTGTCGACCGGCACCACTGGCTATCTGCGGATGCAGGGCAATCAGGTGTTTCGCCACGCGGTCGAGAAACTTGCCGCCACCGCCAATACCGCGATGGACCGCGCCGGCGTCAGCGCCGAAGATGTCGATTGGATCGTGCCGCATCAGGCCAACATCCGCATCATCCAAGGCACCGCAAAGAAATTGAACCTGCCGATGGAGCGCGTGGTCGTCACCGTACAGGACCATGGCAACACCTCGGCGGCCTCGATCCCGCTGGCGCTGTCTGTGGGCCGTGAGCGTGGCCAGATCAAACAGGGCGATCTGATCGTCACCGAAGCCATTGGCGGCGGTCTGGCGTGGGGCTCTGTTGTCCTGCGCTGGTAAGTCCCTGAGCTAACGCGGAAAATCTCTGCCGAATCGTGCTTGATCCGGGCATTGATGTTGACTCTAAAATTCTGAGCAGCATATGCTATTGGAAAGCATGGGGGATATAATGCCGAACAAGACATTGACGCGCATGGATTTAAGCGAAGCTGTATTTCGTGAAGTCGGTCTTTCTCGTAATGAGAGTGCTCAACTGGTCGAAGCAGTGCTTGAGCATATGTCCGACGCTCTGGTCGACGGGGAACAGGTCAAGATTTCCTCTTTCGGCACCTTCTCGGTACGCGACAAGACCGCGCGTGTGGGCCGAAATCCGAAAACCGGCGAAGAGGTTCCGATCAACCCGCGCCGGGTGCTGACCTTCCGCCCCTCGCATTTGATGAAAGACCGCGTTGCCGAAGGCAACAAGTCCTGACCCATGGTCAAATCGCCGGACGCTTTTCGCACCATCTCCGAAGTCGCTGACTGGCTCGGTATTCAGGCCCATGTTCTGCGGTTCTGGGAGAGTAAGTTCACCCAAGTGAAACCCATCAAACGGGCTGGAGGGCGGCGCTATTACCGTCCGGCCGATATGCTGTTGCTGGGTGGGATCAAGAAACTGCTGCACGATGACGGGCTGACCATCAAAGGCGTCCAAAAGATCCTCCGCGAAGAAGGGATGACCCATGTGTCCTCCCTCTCTGCCCCGCTTGATGAGCTGGATTTTGCGGAGCCTCGGCCCGCCCCCAAACCTGACATCATCCGCCCGGAAACCGGGGTGGTTCTGAACTTTGGCGGCGCAAAGTCTGACGCCGTGCCCGAGGCCGATGTCTCGGACGCGGACGCCGAAGAGGCAGAGCCTGCCGCCGATCTGGACGAGAACGCTCTGCCCGTCAAAGAACCCGCAAGCGCAGCGGAGGCGACGCCTGTCGAAGAGGCACCGAAAGCACCGGAGGCCGCGCCTGTGGCGGTGCCGCGCCGCTCGCCCGTGCCGCCCTCCGATGACCACCCACGGGCCACGCCTGATCCGCTGGCCCCGTCAGACAGCGCGACGCCGGATGCGCCGCAATTGGATGAACCTGCCGCTGATGCAGCGGTTGAGCCCGCCCCGGCTATGTCCATCCCATCTAAGCCAGAACCGTCCGAGCCTGAACCGGCATCAAACGCCAGCCTCCCCGATTTTCTCAAACGCCCACTGGCTCCCGAGCCTGAACAGGCAACCGAAGCGGCGCCCGACCCCGCGCCTGAGCCCGCAGAAGCCGCGCCCCAAGAAGACGAGGTCGACCACACGCCCAAACCCGCGATCATCGATCTGCCTGATTTCACCCCCGAAGCCGATTTCCCCGCCAGCCCGGGGCTGCTGAGCGTTGGCGCCCGTGTCCACCGTCTGCCGCGTGACGTGCAACCTCGGGTCGCCGGTCTGCTGCTGGATCTGGCCGAATTGCGCGCGCGTATGGCCGCGGAACCCGGCACCGAAACAAATTACTAATCGCGATGAAAAGTTTGGCAATTCCCTCTTGCGCCCCCTGCGAGATCGGGTATGAAGCCCACGTAGTCGGGCTATGGCGCAGCCTGGTAGCGCGTCCGTCTGGGGGACGGAAGGTCGCAGGTTCGAG
The DNA here is from genome assembly GCF_003611275.1 of Sulfitobacter sp. D7. Taxonomy (NCBI): domain Bacteria; kingdom Pseudomonadati; phylum Pseudomonadota; class Alphaproteobacteria; order Rhodobacterales; family Roseobacteraceae; genus Sulfitobacter; species Sulfitobacter sp. D7. The sequence continues at coordinate 1,782,657 of NZ_CP020694.1, read as the reverse complement.
TCCTGCTAGCCCGACCAACCGACTACAACAAAACGCCCGCGCCGGTAACGCGCGGGCGTTTGTCATTTGAAAGGCCCCGTTTGATGCCCAATGCGATGAACGGGGTGCTCCCCAACCAGCAGATTGCAGCGATGATCGACAGCGGTGCCATTGCCGCCGATCCGGCGGTGACCTCGGCGCAAATCCAGCCCGCCAGCCTTGACCTGCGGCTCGGCAATGTCGCCTACCGCGTGCGCGCGTCTTTCCTTGCGGGGCACGGGGCCAAGGTCGCGGATCGTTTGGAAGAATTCGAGATGCACCGCGTCGACCTCAGCGATGGGGCCGTGCTTGAAAAAGGCTGCGTCTATGTGGTCCCCCTGATGGAGCGGCTGGCCCTGCCCGAAGGCGTCTCTGCCGTGGCGAATGCCAAAAGCTCCACCGGGCGGCTTGATCTTCTGACCCGCACCATCACCGACGGCGGCACCGAATTTGACCGGATCGCGCCGGGCTATACCGGCCCGCTCTATGCCGAGATCTGCCCCCGTTCCTTCTCGGTGCTCGTGCGCCCCGGTATGCGGTTGAATCAAATCCGCTTTGGCAGCGGGGATGCGACGCTCGATGATGACGCCCTGCGCGCGCTGCATGACACCACGCCACTGGTGGACGGCACTGCCGTGATCGACGAAGGGTTGGGTTTTTCCGTCGATCTGCGGCTGCCCGGCACCAGCCTTGTCGGCTACCGCGCGAAGCCGCATACCGGGGTGATCGACCTCGACAAGATCGGCCACTACGACCCCGCCGCCTATTGGGAAGAGGTGCACAGCACCAATGGCCAGATCATCCTTGATCCCGGCGCGTTTTATATCCTTGTCAGCCGCGAAGCGGTGACGATCCCGCCCGCCTATGCCGCTGAAATGGCACCCTATTTGGCAATGGTCGGAGAGTTCCGCGTGCATTACGCGGGCTTCTTCGATCCGGGCTTTGGCCATGCCGAAGCAGGTGGCGCAGGCTCACGCGGGGTGCTTGAGGTGCGCTGTCACGAGGCGCCCTTTGTGCTGGAGCATGGGCAGGTCGTGGGGCGCTTGGTCTATGAGCATATGGCGCAGATCCCCAGCCAGCTTTACGGCGCCGACATCGCGTCGAATTACCAAGGTCAGGGTCTGAAACTGTCGAAGCATTTCCGCTCCGTCTGACCGCCTACCGCGAGCGAAGAAACCGGCGCAGCAAGCGGACCCCTCGCTGCGCATTGCGCGCATTGAAAGCGGTGCCCCCGCGCGAGCGGCCCTTTTTTCCCACGCCAGCGCCTCGTGACATTAAGCGGCGCATGACATGGCGCAGAACCATATTGACGATCGGTTTCATCAGCCCTCTCCCTTGGATCAGCCTCCCTGATGTAGTGGCAGCGGGGCGTAAGTCAGCCCTGGCCCCAATCAATCTTCGAACAGCTCGCTCTGGCCTTCGGTGGTTTCTGGCTCGTCCTCGCCATCGCCTACGGTGGGCAGCAGACCGGCGGGCGGGCGGTTTTCCAACAACCCGGCAGAGCGCAGTTCTTTGAGCCCCGGCAGGTCCCGCGCGCTTTCCAGACCGAAGTGATCCAGAAACTCCTGCGTGACCACAAAGGTCACCGGACGGCCCGGCGTCATCTTACGGCGGCCAAAGCGGATCCACTCCATCTCAAGCAATTGATCCACCGTGCCGCGCGACACGGCCACGCCGCGAATCTCTTCGATCTCGGCGCGGGTGACGGGTTGGTGATAGGCGATGATCGCAAGCGTTTCGATCGCAGCGCGGCTGAGTTTGCGGGTCTCGACCGTTTCCCGATGCATCAAAAAGCCAAGGTCCGGCGCGGTGCGAAAAGCATAGGCGTCGCCGACTTTCATCACCTGCACGCCGCGCCCCTGATAGCGGTGGCGCAGAAAGGCCATCGCCTCGCCCACGTCAGAGCCGCGCGGCAGCCGCTGTTCCAATTCTCGCAGCGTGATTGGTTCGGAACTGGCGAAAAGCACGGCTTCGATCATACGCTCCTGCTCGGCCAGCGAGGGCGCGTCGAACAGTTTCTTTTCTTTCGTTTCAATCTCTTCCGACACGCATCAATCCTTCTTGCGCAGTTGGATGGGGGCGAAAATCTCTTTTTGCCGGATCTCCATATGCCCCTCTTTGACCAATTGCAGGGAGGCCGCAAAGGTCGCAGCGGTCGCTGAGCGGCGGCGCTCAGGATCGCTTTCCCAGCCCTCGGGCAGGTAGCTGCTCAGATCACCCCAATCGCCCGCATAGCCGATCAGCCCGCGCATCCGTTCCAGCGCCTCTTCCATGGTAAAGACCTTGTCGCGGTCCATCACAAAGGGGCGGAAATCCTCCCGCGTGCGGGTGCGCGCATAGCCCTGCATCAGGTCCAGCAGCGTCGCGGTATAGGTGACCTTTTTGACAGTGGTGATTTCTTGGGTCTGGCCGCGGGCAAAGAAATCCCGGCCCAGTTGATCCCGCGCCATCAGGCGTGCGGCAGCGTCCCGCATCGCCTGCAGGCGTTCCAGTTGGAAAGCCAGATGGGCGGCCATTTCTTCGCCCGAGGGGCCTTCTTCGGTGGGGTCCGGCGGCAGCAAAAGGCGTGATTTCAGGAAAGCCAGCCATGCGGCCATGACGAGGTAATCCGCCGCCAGTTCCAACCGCAGTTCTTTGGCACGCTCGACAAAGGCCAGATACTGCCGCGCCAGTTGCAGGACCGAAACCTTGCGCAGATCGACCTTTTGCGTCCGGCTCAGCGACAGCAGCAGATCAAGCGGCCCTTCATAGCCTTCGACATCAATGATGAACGCCTCGGCGGCCAGCCGGTCGGCCACGGAGCCACCGGCCCCGCCCCTGTCTTCCTCGAATGTCGTGTCAGCCATGCAATGCCCCGCCCAGAAGCGTCTCAAGCTGGGCGCTGAGGGCGTCGATGTCAACGTCGTCGGGGGTTTGCCGCGCATCCAACGCACGCAGCGCGCGGGTCTGGGTAGCTGTAGTCATCTCGCCTGCGGCCTCGGCCACGGCGCGGCGTTCTTCCAGCGGTCCATTGCAAAAAAGCGCGACATCACAGCCCGCGGCAATGGCCGCACGGGTGCTTCCCGCCGGGGTCATCTGCAGGGCTTTCATCGAAATATCGTCGGTCATCACAAGGTTATCAAAGCCGATATCATCGCGGATGATCCGCATCACCTCTGACGACAGAGTCGCGGGCGTGTCGTCCAGCGCGTCATAGACAAGATGTGCCGTCATGCCCATCGGCAGGTCGCGCAGGCTGCGGAACGGCGCGAAATCCACGGCCTCCAGATCAATGCGGCGGGCATCCACGCGGGGCAGATTGTGATGGCTGTCGAGCGTCGCCCGGCCATGGCCCGGCATATGTTTCATCACCGGCAGCACGCCCCCGGCCAGCAGCGCATCGGCAACGGCGCGGCCAATCTCGGCCACCTGCCCCGGCGTTTCGCCATAGCACCGGTTGCGCAAAAACGGATGGGTCTTGGGCCCCGCTACATCGATCAGTGGCGCACAGTTGCTGTCGATCCCGACGCTGTGCAACTCATGGGCGATGATCCGGTACATCAAGTAAAAGGCCTTCGTCGCCCGTTCCCCGGCGCGCGCGGCCAGTTCCATCGGCGGCATCCAATCGCGCCACTGCGGGGCGCGCATCCGCTGCACGCGGCCTCCCTCTTGGTCGATGGTGATTACTGCCTCATGGCCTGCCGCCTCGCGCATCTCATCACATAGCGCGCGGACCTGATCCGGGCTGTCGATGTTGCGGGCGAAAAGGATGAAGCCGAAGGGCCGCACGTCACGAAAGAACGCTTTTTCCTCGACGCTGAGCTGGAGGCCCGTCGCGTCGAGGATCGTGGCCCCGAAGGGACGCATCAGCGCATCACCACCGGGATGCAATCCGCATTTTCGGCCACAAGTGCCGAACAGAAGCGCCGCGCATCGGCGATGTCGTCAAAGCCCATGGCACGCAGGCGATAGAACACCCGCCCGCCGCTGGTGGCCTTTTGCACAACGCGATTCTTACCTTCGAGATAGGCACCGAAACGGCCCTGCAAACGGTCCCATTGTTCGCGGGCAACCTCGGGGCTGTCAAAGGCACCAAGCTGGGCCATCCGGGTGCCAGCGGGAAGGGCCGCGGGATCAACCTCTTGGGCGACAGTCGCGACCGGATTGCTCTGGACTGCGGCGGGTGTCACCACGGCACCGCCTGCCGGGCGGCGGCGCGGACGCAGGGAGTTGCGCACGCCGGGCGCGTTCAATACGGCCTTGACGACTTTCGGCTGCACGGAGGTATCGGCCAGCGCCATCGCCACGGCGGCATCGACCGGATCACCAGAGGCGCCCGCCCCGGAGAGCGGTGCGACACCATTGGTCAGCTGCGCCACGAGGTCTTGAACATTGCCAGAGCGGATCGCGGCGGAGGCATCGATCAGGTCGCCGTCATTCTCGTGGGCGACGGCGGGGGTCGCATTGCCCTGTGTCTTTGCGGCAACCATCGCCACTTGAACGGGCTGGTCTTCGTCTTGCAATTCCATTTGACGCGGCGCGAGGCGCAGTTGATCTGCGGGCCGTCCGGCGCTGCCTTCGGCGGCAACGACATTGACCGATAAGCCCTGATGGCGGGCCAATTCGCCGCCCGGCTCTTCGGGGCGCACGCGGATCTCGCCTTCGATGGCGCGGACCACCGGAATGCCGGTCACATCACGCACCAGCAGCTTGTAGCCCCAAACACCAATCCCCGCGACAAGCGCCAAGGAAACCACAGCACCTGCGATATTGGTGAGCGTTGTCAGGGTCTTGGGCCCGCTGCCCACTGCGTAGCCATGCGCGGAATCGGGCGCATAGCCCGCCGTCGTCGGGGAAGACGTGAAATCTGCCATCTCTGCCTCTTTGCCCGGCGTGATACATCGCCACGCGGGTCTGGTCATGGGGTTGCCTGTTTTCGGCGCGCTGGTGCGGTTATCGCATCTCCTGCGCCGGTGTGACCCCAAGAATACCAAGACCCGCCGCAATTACAATCGCAACGGCACGCGACAGGGCGATTTTTGCCTGCGATGTGGCAGCGTCCCCTTCTTGCAACGCACGCAGCCCGTCTTCGGAACGGCCCAAGTGGTAGAGGCTGTGGAAATCGGACGCGAGTTCATAGAGGTAGAAGGCCACCCGGTGCGGCTCGTTGCTGCGCGCGGCGGTTTCGACCAGACGCGGCCATTCGGCCAGTTTGCGCAGCAGGCCCAGCTCGGCATCATGGTCAAGCTTGGTCAGATCCGCATCCATCAGCGTGGCATCGGCAACCTCGACCCCAGCCTCTTGCGCCTTGCGCAGGATCGAAGCCACCCGTGCGTGGGCGTATTGCACATAGAAGACCGGGTTCTCGCGGCTTTGCTCCAATACCTTGTCGAAATCAAAGTCGAGCATCGCGTCGTTCTTGCGCGTCAGCATGACAAAGCGCGTCACATCGGGGCCGACCTGATCGACCACATCGCGCAGGGTCACAAAGGTCCCTGCCCGTTTGGACATCTTGAACGGCTCGCCGTTTTTAAAGAGTTTCACCAGCTGCGTCAGCTTGATGTCGAGCGGCACATGACCATCGCTCAATGCCGACACGGCCGCCTTCATCCGTTTGACGTAGCCGCCATGATCCGCGCCGAAAATGTCGATCAGCATGTCAAAGTCGCGGCTAACCTTGTCGTAATGATAGGCGATGTCAGGGGCGAAATAGGTCCAGGACCCGTCGGATTTCTTGACCGGGCGGTCCACGTCATCGCCGTGTTCGGTGGATTTGAACAGCGTCTGTTCGCGCGGTTCCCAATCTTCGGGCTTCTTGCCTTTTGGCGGCTCCAGCACGCCTTCGTAGATCAGCCCTTTGGCTTCGAGAGAAGCAATCGCCGCTTCGATCTGGCCGGTGCCGTAGAGAGATTTCTCGCTGTAGAAGACATCCATCTCAACGCCGAGGGCCGCCAAATCCTCACGGATCAAGTTCATCATCGCATCGGTGGCAAAGTCGCGGATATGATCAAGCCATTCGCTCTCAGGTTGGTCGACCAGCTTGTCGCCATACATCTTGGCCAGCGCCTCGCCCAGCGGGATCAGGTAGTCCCCGGGGTATGTGCCATCGGGAAAGGCCACCTCTTTGCCATTGGCTTCAAGGTAGCGCAGGTAGACCGAGCGCGCCAGCACATCGACCTGCGCGCCGCCGTCGTTAATGTAATATTCGCGCGTCACATCGTAGCCTGCGAAATCCAGCAAGCTGGCCAGCGCATCGCCAAAGACCGCGCCACGGGTGTGGCCCACATGCAGCGGCCCGGTGGGGTTGGCCGAGACATATTCGACGTTCACCCGCTGACCCGCGCCAAGGATCGCGCGGCCAAAGTCGGTGCCTTGGTTCAAGACTTGCCGTGCCACGTTCTGCCAGACCGAAGGCGCAAGGCGCAGGTTGATAAAGCCCGGGCCGGCCACTTCGGCAGAGGTGATGCGCGGATCGTTTTGCAATTGGGCGGCCAATGCTTCGGCGATATCGCGTGGCTTCATGCCCGCGGGCTTGGCTAGCACCATCGCGGCGTTGGTCGCCATATCGCCATGCGCGGCGTCGCGTGGCGGCTCGGCGGTGATCGGGTCAAAGTTCAGGGTCGCAGGCAGGGCCTCCTGCGCGACCATCTGTTCCAGCGTCGCAATGATAAGATGGCGAATTTCGGCAAATAGGTTCATGTCGGGTATCCTTGTTCCCCGCCCGTTTATCATGTGCGGGAGTGCAGTCAATCAAGCGGCAGGCCGCGAGGGCCCAAGTCAGGGAATGGCGTTTGAAGCGGCGGTATCAGCCGAGGTCCAAACGCCCACTTCGGAGCCGTCGGCCAGCCTCGGACCCCAGGAACAGCGCGCTGTCTGCCGCGAGGTCGGCTTGCCCCTCGGGTACCGTAATCAGGTGAAAATGCAGCCCGCGTGCGCCAAACACCTTATCGAGCGCGGCATTGGCGGCCTCAAATGCGCCGATCATGCCATGACCAGCAAGCGCCAGCGGCTGGCTGGGGCGCGGCAGGACGGTCACGACAGACCCCTGCCCAGCCACCAAGCCCCGGCCCAAGGCCCGCACCATGGCAGACAGCCCCCGGATCTGCGCGTCCATGCCCTTGGCGCAATCGTCGGGGTCCAGCGGCATCAGGTTCAACACCAAATGCAGCGGCGTGCCGCCCCAGTTGCGGTGGAGCGGTTCGAACCGGCTGACCAGATCCCCGGCAAGCGCCAGCCCTTCGACCCTTGCGGTCGACTGGCTCATCAGCCGTGCCAGCACGGCGGGATCACGGTCCATCGCCACGACTTCCGCCCCCAACTTCGCCGCGCGCTTGGCGACCGTTGGGCCCGGCGCTTGACCCGCCGAAAGGATCGCAAAGGTCGCGTCACCGGCAAGGCTTTCCGGCAGAACGGGGGTTTGTATCATGTCACGTCACCTATGGATCACAAAAGGCAGGCTACCATGCCGCAAAGATTAGCGGAAGCTGCGCAAATCACTGCCAAAGAGACGGGCGTGTTCTTGCAACGCAAATCGGTCAGTCATGCCCGCAATGTAATCCGAGACCATCCGCGCCAGCGTGGTTTCATCCTCTGCCGCCTCAATTGCCGCCGCCCAGTGGCGCGGCAACAGGTTGGGCTGAGACAGAAACAGCGGAAAGAGGTCTTCGACCACCTTAGTGACCTTCTCGCGATTCTCCATCACCGAGGGGGCGCGATACATCCGGGTGAAAAGGAATTTTCGGATCTCGCGCAGGTCCTGCCAGACAGGATCCGAAAAACGGATCACCGGACGGCCCAGATGGCGGATGTCATCGGGCGATGTCGCCCCCGTCTCTTTCAGCAGTTTGGACGATGTTTCGATCACATCGCCTACCATCACGCCAAAGACCCGGCGCAGCGCCTCATGACGGCGGCGGTAGCTGTCGGTGTCGGGGTAAAGCCGGTCCACTTCCGCATAGGCCGCGCCGACCATGGGCAGCTCTGCAATCTCGGCTTCGGTGAACAGCCCTGCCCGCAGACCGTCGTGCAGGTCGTGGTTGTTGTAGGCAATGTCATCGGAAAGTGCCGCCACCTGCGCCTCTGCACTCGCATGGGTGTGCAGTTCCAGATCATGGCGCGCGTTATAGTCAGCCAGCGCATGGGGCACGGCGCCCATGACCGGCCCATTGTGCTTGGCAATCCCTTCGAGCGTGTCCCACGTCAGGTTCAGCCCGTCGAATTCGGCATAGTGCCGCTCCAGCGTTGTGACGATCTTGATCGCCTGCGCGTTGTGGTCAAACCCACCGTAGGGTGCCATCAGCTTGTGCAGCGCATCCTCGCCGGTGTGGCCAAAGGGCGTGTGGCCCAGATCATGCGCCAACGCCACGGCCTCGGTCAGCTCGCCATTCAGGCGCAACGCCCCTGCGATGGTGCGCGCAACCTGCGCCACTTCGATGGAATGGGTCAAACGGGTCCGGAAATAGTCGCCCTCATGCTCCACAAAGACCTGCGTCTTATGTTTGAGCCGCCGAAAGGCGGAGGCGTGAATGATCCGGTCCCGGTCCCGCTGATAGCAGGAGCGAAACGTGCTTTCCTCCTCCGGCACCAACCGTCCCTTGGCGGTGTCCGGATCCGAGGCGAATTCTGCGCGCATTGCGGCTGGTCCTCTCTCGCGGTCCTTGTGACCTGTCCTTGTGGTTTCTATATGTTAGGGGAACACGAAAGAAAACCGATGCATCGGAGCCCGCAGATGAACCTGCCCCCCAAAGTCACCCCCCGCGCCTTTGAACGCCTTGCCGAGATCGGCGCCGCCGACGAAGGCAAAGCCCTGCGCGTCGCTGTCGAAGGCGGCGGCTGTTCAGGGTTTCAATATGACATTGCGCTGGACGAACCTGCCGAGGATGACCTCGTTCTGGAAGGCAGCGGTCAGAAGGTGGTGGTCGATAGCGTGTCCCTGCCGTTTCTGGCCGATGCGGTGATCGACTTCACCGAAGAACTGATCGGCGCGCGGTTCACGATTGAGAACCCTAATGCCACGGCGGCCTGCGGCTGCGGCACGTCATTTTCGATGTGAGCGCATCCGGGCGCGTTCAGGCGCGCGCCCGTGCGAACCCCTCGAAAAACTGTTCGAAATGCGGGCCAGAGCGTTCGGCTGCGAGCAAGATCGCATGGCTGTCAGGTCCGAGATAAGACAGAACATGGGGGCGCATATACCCCCAATCCGCGCGCCGCTGCGCCCCCATATCACTCAAGCAAGCCGCCAGCGGGCGCAGCGCACCCTGCCCGCTGCGGGCGGCGTGAAAGCGCAGCGCGCCTTGCGGCATGGTTTGGGCCAGTGACGAACGGTCTGCGATTTTCATGGCCCAGCCGGTGACAAGAAATTCGTGATAATCGTCATGCATGGGCGCATGGGGCTCGGCTTGAACGCGCAGGGCGCGGTGGTAGGCCGCGATGGCATCTTCCCACAGTGGGCTTGGGTAATTGCCGCTGAAACGCAGCGCGGCGCAGACCTCGGCCAGCAGATCCATGTCCTGATCCAGAAAGGCCAGCAGCCCGGTGAAATGCAGGCTCTTTAGTGTCCCGTCTGGCAGTTCGGGAATCTGGCGGCCATAATCCGACAAGTAGAAAATGATATGTGTCAGCTCATAAGCCGCCTTTCGATTGGGCATGGCAAAGGTGACACTGCGCGAGACGAAGTCGCGCAGCCGCTGGCCAAGCGCCCCGTCACCGACCTGCGGCCCGACACCCCGACGGCGCAGCAGACGGCGGGCCTCGGCGCGTTGCAGGTCCGACAGTTCCGCGCCTTCCAGCTCCGCCCGCGCAACCCTGCCGCAGAGCGCCGCGCCGTGTTGCTTTGGCAGGCCGATTGCTTCGAGGTCGAGGCAGATCGACAGGATAAAACGGTAGTATTGTGGGAAATTGCGCAGCAGATCGCGGCACCCTGCGTGGAATGCGGCGAGCGGCTCTAGCGCCTCGGCGTCCAGCGCGGCGCCCGTGCTTGCCAGCACCCCCAGCAGTTCGGCGTTTTCCTTGAGCCAAAAAACATCCCCCTGAGCGCGACGCTCCTTCGCAAAGCTGCGGATCAAGCGGGCGGACTGGACGCCCGGGTCGCGGCACTCGGCAGGTCTCAGCAGAACAACATTGGTCATCATAGCGCCTCCAGATGGGAAACAGCGGGCGACAGGGCCGCCCGCTTGAACCAGTTTCAGGCATCAAAGCGCAGCACCTGCGCCTCGGTCGGCGCGAGGCCGGTTGTGAAAAGACCGACCCCCGCCCCCTGCGCGATGCTGCCGCTGTCGTGGTGCAGACCGGTGGTGAACATCTCGGTCCCCTCGCCCATCAGCATGTCACCGCCTCCGCGGTTAAGACCGGTGGTGAAAAGGCCAACCCCCGCGCCGAGCATCATCGGCTTGTCCTGTGTTTCAGGCGCTGTTACGGGGGCGAAGTTACGTGCGGAAATAGCGGTCATCGTGGTGTCCTTTCAAAGGGCTTTGCAATTTAAGGATGTAGTCCAATTACTGATGCACGTTAAAATTGTTTCGCCAAGGATTTTTCGCCTAAGTTATTGTACTGGTTAAGTTATCCACATTAGTGTCGCGCCACAGTTTCGACCAATTGTTCGACTTTCCATCCTTTGCATGGTGCCAACTAAAAACCTTCCACAGGGCTGCTATAGAACAATGCAGCGCGGGAGAATTCCGCGGCTCTAGCTATACTAGAAATTGCCGCCCAAGAATCACCCTAAGCGCGCAGCCCTCCCCCTTGCTCCGCCACCGCATTTGCGCGATAGCAGACCCACGTCGAAAGAGGGCCGGATATGAAAATCGCGAGTTTTAACATCAACGGTATCAAAGCCCGCGCCGCGGCCTTGCCCGAGTGGCTCGACGAGGCGCAGCCGGACGTGGTTGTGCTGCAAGAGATCAAGTCGGTCGACGAGGCCTTCCCCCGCGAGATGCTCGAAGAGCGCGGTTATAACGTCGAGACCCACGGGCAGAAATCTTTCAACGGTGTGGCGATCCTGTCGAAACTCCCGCTGGAGGATGTGACCCGCGGCCTGCCCGGCGATGACGAAGACGATCAGGCTCGCTGGATCGAGGCCACGGTCGTGGGTGACGATATGGCGCTACGGGTTTGCGGGCTTTACCTGCCCAATGGCAACCCGGTGCCGGGGCCAAAGTATGACTATAAACTCGCTTGGATGGCCCGGCTACAAGCCCGTGCCGAGACGCTACTGGCCGAAGAAACGCCCTTCCTCATGGCGGGCGATTACAACATTATCCCGCAGGCCGAAGATGCGGCCAAACCCGACAGTTGGCGCGAAGACGCGCTATTTCGCCCCGAATCCCGCGCGGCGTGGCGGCAGCTGGTGAACCTTGGGCTAACGGATGCTTTTCGGGCGCGAACCCAAGGGCCGGGGCATTATTCGTTCTGGGATTATCAGGCCGGTGCCTGGAACCGCAACAACGGCATCCGCATTGACCATTTTCTCTTGTCGCCGACCGTGGCGGACCGGCTGCGCGATTGCCAGATTGACCGCGATGTGCGCGGGCGTGACAAACCGTCGGACCATGTGCCGATCTGGGTCGAACTGGATATCTAAGCGTCAGGCCTGAAGCTCGGCATCCCAATAGAGAAAATCCATCCAGCTTTCATGCAGATGGCCGGGCGGGAATTTGCGCCCCATGTTGCGCAACTCTTCGGCGGCGGGTTGGCGCGGCGGTTTGCGCAAAGCCAGCCCCGTGCGGTGCAAGGGCCGCGAGCCTTTGCGCAGATTGCAGGGGCTACAGGCCGCCACCACGTTTTGCCAGCTTGTCACCCCACCCGCAGCGCGGGGCACCACATGGTCAAAGGTCAGATCCCCCTTCGCGCCGCAGTATTGGCAGCGGAATTCATCCCTCAGAAATAAATTAAAGCGCGTGAAGGCCACGCGCTTTTGAGGTTTGACATAGTCTTTGAGAACGACAACGGAAGGGATCCTGATCACCGTAGAGGGGCTGCGCACCACCTCGTCATATTCGGCGACGATCTCGACCCGGTCGAGCCATTTGGCCTTTACCGCTTCTTGCCACGGCCACAGCGACAGCGGATAATAAGACAATGGCCGATAATCCGCGTTGAGCACCAGCGCGGGGTGGTGTTTGAGCGCCGCCGGGTGGCGGGTAAATTCGGTCCTGAAATCGCCGTCCATCTGGTCGCGTCCTCTGCCCGTTTTAGTCACTATATCTCGCGGTTTCTCTCTGGCAAGACAAAGGTGAACCACTAGATGTCGCCGGTTTTGCCCAAAGATTACGACAGAGGCGTGACAGATGGGCAGAGTTTGTTAACCTTGTGGCATGATGAAAAGCCCCCTGCCCGATGCGCCCGCCCCGCAGTCCTTGCTCGAAGCCGCCGTTTACGTCGATGATCTGGATGCGGCGCGGGAGTTTTACCGCGACATTCTGGGTCTACAACTGTTTCAAGAGGTGCCGGGGCGGCATATGTTCTTTGCGCTTGGCCCCTCGGTCTTGCTGGTCTTCAACCCCACGGCAACAAGCCAGCCGCCCGGTAATCCGAAGATGCCGGTGCCGCCCCATGGGGCGCGGGGGCCGGGGCATGTCTGCTTTGCGATGAAACGCGATGAGATCGCCGCGATGGAGACGCGGCTGCAGGCCGCCGGGGTCGAGATCGATACCAGCTTTGACTGGCCCAACGGGGCGCGCTCACTTTATGTGCGCGACCCGGCAGGCAATTCGGTCGAATTCGCAGAGCCGTGGCTCTGGGATGAGATGAAGGGTTAAAGCCCCAGTTTGTCGCGCATGAAGGCAAGTGCGACACTCAAGCCATCCGGTGCGATGCCATGGCCGGTGCCCTTCATCACATGGGCGTAGACGTCCTGCCACCCGGCCTCTTGCAGGGCTTCGGCGGCCTGCGGCAGGGATTGCGGTGCCACCACATCGTCGGCATCTCCGTGCACCAGCAGCACCGGCGGCTTGACGCGCGCCTCTTCGGCCAGCGCTTCGGGGTTCAGCAGGCGGCCCGAAAAGGCCACGATGCCCGCCACCGCATCCTCGCGGCGCGGGGCCACATGCAGCGACATCATCGTGCCTTGAGAAAAGCCAAAGAGCACGACCTGTTCGGGCAGCACGTCTTCGTCCACCATCAGCGCATCGAGGAAGGCGTCGAGGTCTTCGACCGCGCTCATCATCCCGCGCATCGATTCCTCTTCGGATGATCCATCGATCCACGGGATCGGGAACCACTGGAAGCCCATCGGTGCGCCGGCGCAGGCTTCAGGCGCGTCGGGCGCAACGAAAAGCGTGTCCGGCAAATGCTCGCTCAGAGGATCGGCGAGGCCCAGCAGGTCAGCGCCATTGGCCCCATAGCCATGCAGGAACACCACAACCGACCGTGTGGTGCCAGAGACCGGCTCGCGGCGCTCGGCGTTCAAAACCCGTGTCATGACAATCCTTCCTTTTGTTTCAACACCCGGTAGTAGGCAAAGAGCAAGCGCGCCGCAACCGACCGCCAAGGTGACCAAGCGGCGGCCATGGCGGTAAGGTCTTTCGGCGTCGGGCGCGCGGGCAGATCAAACAGCCCCCGCGCGGCTTCTTGCAACGCAAGATCGCCACTTGGAAAGATGTCGCGACGGCCCATGCAGAACATCACATAGACCTGCGCGGTCCACGGCCCGATACCCGGCATGGCGACCAACGCGGCAATGGCTGCGTCATCGGACAGGCAGTGCAGCGCGTCAAAGTCAAACTTCCGCTCCGCCAAGGCCAGCACATAGCGCGCTTTGGGGCGGCTCAGCCCCGCGGCGCGCAGACCGTCGTCGCCCGCGTGCAGGACGTTTTCCGGGCGGTCCAACCCCGCCTCCACCAGCCGCGCATAGATCGCCCGGGCAGAGGCCACGCTCACCTGCTGCCCCACGATGATGTCGAGAAGGCCCGCGAAACCCGGCGGGCGCAGGCGCAGGGGCAGCGGACCGGTGCGTGCAAGCGCCATGGCAAAACGCGGCTCGGCTTCAGACAGCCAAGCGGCTCCCTCGGCCACATCGGCGTTGCAGGTGATCGGGAGCGCAAGGCTCACAGCTGCGCCGCCCAGTCCATCATCGCGCCAAGGTCGGTCAGGCACTGTGCCCCCTCTGGCAGGCGCGGCTTTTCAATGAGGATTACTGGCAAGCCGAGCGACAGGGCGGCGTCGACCTTTGGCCGGCTGGCCTGCCCGCCGAGGTTGCGGCAGATCAGCAGGTCGACGCCGAGTTCACGGAACAATGCCGTCTCGCTCTCCACGGTGAAAGGCGGATCGCCAAAGATCAGGTCGACAAAGTCATAGGGTGCGGGCCGGTCATGGTGGGTCGTCTGGCGCAGCATGAGGCGTGCGCCCTTGAACGGCAGGAACGCGGGCAGGCTCGCCCAGCCGGTGGCGACAAAGACGCGGGCCCCGGGCGGCACCGCACGGGCGGCTGTCGTCACATCGGGCGCCGATTGCAGCAGCGGGTTGTCCAAAGGCCAGACAGGCCGAGAAAAGCTGATGAAGGGTTTGCCCAAGGACTTGGCGGCGGCAAAACCTGCGTGGCTTAGCCCCGCATCGAACCCATGGCTGAGATCGAGCACCGCATCAAAACCCGCCATATCGCGCCGCAGGGCGGTGGTGTCGTCGGGGTCGCGCATTTCAAACGCCATCGGCATCGGATTGCTGCCGCGCGGCGGTTCCGTCAGCCATGCGGTGACCCTGTGACCGGCCTCAGCCAAAGCGACGCCAAGCTGCCGCGCCTCGGCAGTGCCAGCGAGCAGAAGAAGGTTCAGCGAAGGGTGGTTTGAGGCGGTCATCGGCGCAATCATCGGCGAGCTTGGCGTCGGGTGCAAGCGGGATCGGGGGCGCAAAAACCGGGGCCGGGCTTGCCCTTACGCATCGGCAGGGCTACGCCTTGGCGGGAAGTGAGGAATTCAGACATGATCGACGACAGACGCGCCCGGCGCAACGTAGCGGTGCTGGTGGCAGCGCAGGCCTTTCTTGGTGCGCAGATGCCGATGATTTTCCTCGTGGGTGGTCTTGCCGGTCAGTCGCTGGCGACCAATGTCTGTCTTGCCACGCTGCCGATCTCGATGATCGTGCTGGGCTCCATGCTCTCGGCCACGCCGGTTTCGGCCATCATGCAAAGGTTTGGCCGACGGGCGGGGTTTTTTCTGGGGGCTGCGGGCGGAGCATTGGGCGGCGCGGTCGCGGCCTATGGGCTTTATCTCGCGTCTTTCCCGGTCTTTTTGCTCGGCTCCCTGCTGACGGGCGTCTATATGTCTGCCCAAGGGTTCTACCGTTTCGCCGCCGCCGATACTGCCTCGGATGACTTCCGGCCCAAGGCGATCTCTTATGTGATGGCGGGCGGTCTGGTCTCGGCCATCATCGGGCCGCAGCTTGCCACGGCGACCTCTGGCAGCCTCGTGGTGCCCTTCCTTGGCACCTATTTGGCCGTGGTGGCGGTGAACGTTGTGGGCGCGCTGCTGTTTCTTTTCATCGACATTCCAAAACCGCCGATCCCGGCGCATGACGCGCCCAAGGGCCGCAGCCGCTGGGAGCTTCTGACCACGCCGCGCATCGCCGTGGCGGTGATCTGCGCCATGGTGGCCTATGCGCTGATGAACCTCGTGATGACTTCGACCCCGCTGGCCGTCGTCGGCTGCGGTTATAGCCAAGATAACGCGGGCTACGTGGTCACTGGCCACGTGCTGGCGATGTTCGCGCCGTCCTTCTTTACCGGCCACCTGATCAATCGGTTCGGGGTCGAGCGGATCATGGGCCTTGGCATCGCGATCCTTGCCGCCGCAGGACTGGTGGCGCTGCAGGGGGTGGAACTGGGCAACTTCTTTGTCGCGCTGATCCTCTTGGGGCTGGGGTGGAACTTTGGTTTTATCGGGGCCACGACCATGCTCGCCGGGGCGCATGAGCCGCATGAGCGCGGGCGGATGCAGGGCCTGAACGATCTGCTGGTGTTCGGCGGCGTGACCGTCGCCTCGCTCGCCTCGGGCGGTTTGATGAATTGTTCGGGCGGCACGGCGCAAGAAGGCTGGGCAGCGGTGAACTTTGCCATGGTGCCGTTCTTGGTGCTGGCCGGTGGCTCGCTGATCTGGCTGGTGCTGCGCAGCCGCAAAGAAACGCAGCTGAGCTAAGCGCCTACCAGCGAGACGCCATGGCCCGCAGCGCGAAATGGCGGCGCGGGTCAGGCAAGCCTGCTTGGGAGACCTTTTGCGGGTCTGCCACAGCCGCGTGCAAAACAGGTCCGGCATGGGCGGCAGGCAACAATGCGGCCCGCGCCGCCTTTGGGATCTGCGCCCGTTTGGCCCGCGCTGATTTCAGGCGGTCCAACGCCCCCTTGGCAAGGGCCGAAACCCCTTCCGCCGTGCCATCGAGCAGCGGCACACGGCCCGCCTCTTCCAAATTCGGAATGGCACAGAGCCAAGCGGCGATGCCGGTGGCATAGGCCGCATCACGCACGATCGCTTCTTGCGTCGCGCCAAGGCGGCGTGCGGCGACCCACATCAGATGGCCTGCGGTCTGGTCGATGTAGCGAGCGAAATGGGCAGCATCCTCAAAGGGGTCTTTGTAGATATCCCACCGCCGCGCAGCGACGAGTTCATCGAGTAATTCCGCATCCTCGGGCGCGATCGCGCGGGCCAGCGGCGTGGTGACTTCGTGGCGCCTGACGGGGCCGCCCTTAGCAATCTCCTCCAGCGCGTCGCGCCACCATTGTAGGCGCATCTCGGCGATCATCGCCTCTTGGGTGACCCATGGCGCGCGGGCAACCTCGACGTTGAAGGCATAGAGCGGGAAGAGCAGCTTGCGCGTCTCGACGGGGGCGGCCATGGCGGCGCGAAAGCGCCAAGGGTCGGCGCGCTCTACCATGGCGGCGCAGGCGTTTAGGTCGGCGTCGAAGGTCATGCGGGGCGTGCCACCGTCAACAGATAGCCAAATTCATCCCCGTGCGCGCGCCAGCAGGCGATTTCCGCCTCTGTTGCATCAAGCACCTGTGCCAATGCGTCATCCGCACCGGGGCGCAGCTTTTCGATGCGGGCCTCCAGCGGGGTGTAGTAATTCTCCCAAGCCTCCTCCGACAGAACGCGGGTCGCCACGACCTCATATCCCGCCGCGCGCACCCGTTCAGCAATGCCGTCTGGGTCGCTCATCGCGGGATAGTCGGCCCATTGCGCGCGGGCGTCCTCCGAAGGGGTATCGGTCAGCCAGCAAGGCTCGGAGAATGCCACCACACCACCCGCGCGCAGGGATTTGCGCCAACGGGTCAGCGCCTCGGTCACGCCAAGGAAATAGACCGCACCGGCGCACCAAATGAGATCATATTCATTGGCGATCGCGGCCATATCGGCGCGCAGCAGGGTGACATTGCCATCGGCCACGAAACGGCCCCGCGCGGTGTCAACGAAATGCGCGGTTTGATCGAGGGCGGTCACATGGCCCTGCGGAATCGCCGCGCGGAGTGCGCCGATGTCGCTGCCGGGGCCGCAGGCCACATCGGCGATCTCGGCGCGCGCGGGCAGGTCGACCTGTTCCACGGCCCAGTTCACGTCCGAAGGCTCCCCCGGCCCCTCGCGCGGCAGGTCACGGTGCAGGGTGAAAAAAGCGGTCATATCGTCTGTCATTGGGCGCGGTCCCGGATCAATTTCCAACGTATCGCATCTAGCAATGCCTCGAATGAGGCGTCGAGTATGTTGGCGCTGACGCCCACGGTGGACCAACGCCGCCCCTGCCCGTCTTCGCTGTCGATGATGACGCGGGTGGTGGCTTCGGTGCCGCCTTGGGTGATGCGGACTTTGAAGTCAACCAGACGCATGTCATCCAGCAGACTGCTGTACTTGCCCAAATCCTTGACCAGCGCTTTGGAGAGGGCGTTGACCGGGCCACGGTCTGCGCCATCTTCGTCCAGCGATTCCGAGACCGAGAGCCGCTTTTCTCCGTCGACATCGACCACCACGACCGCCTCGGAAAGGCTGACCATCCGGCCTTCGGCATTGCGGCGACGTTCGACCGTGACGCGGTAACGCTCCACCTCGAAAAGATGCGGCAACTGGTCCATCACGTCGCGGGCGAGCAGCTCGAAACTCGCCTGTGCGGTGTCATAGGCATAGCCCTGCGCCTCGCGGCCCTTGACCACTTCCAAGATCCGGCCAAGCGCCGGGTCGCCCTTGGCCACGGCCAGACCGGCATCGCTCAGCCGTTTGCGCAGATTGGATTGCCCGGCTTGGTTCGACATCGGAATGACGCGGGTATTGCCGACCAGTGCGGGGTCGATATGTTCATAGGTGCTGGGGTCTTTGGCGATGGCGCTGGCATGAAGCCCCGCCTTATGCGCAAAGGCCGAAGAACCCACGAACCCTGCCTGTTTCATCGGCACCCGGTTGAGGATTTCGTCCAGCATCCGACTGGTCCGCGTCAGCCCTTTTAGCGCGGCGCGGGTGACGCCAATCTCGAACTGGCTGGCATAGGGTTCTTTCAGCAACAGGATCGGGATCAGCGTGGTCAGATTGGCGTTGCCGCACCGCTCGCCCAGCCCGTTCAGCGTGCCTTGGATTTGGCGCGCGCCCGCATCGACGGCGGCCAGCGTGCAGGCCACGGCGTTTTCGGTGTCGTCATGGGTGTGAATGCCCAGCCGGTCACCGGGGATTCCTGCGGCGATCACATCGCGGGTGATGCGGCCGATCTCTTCGGGCAGCGTGCCGCCATTGGTGTCGCAAAGCACGATCCAGCGCGCACCCGCCTCATAGGCCGCGCGGATCGCCTCAAGCGCGTAGTCGGGGTTGGCCTTATAACCGTCGAAGAAATGTTCGGCATCAAACAGCGCCTCGCGGCCTTGGGCGACCAGATGGGCGACCGATTTGGCGATGTTGTCGGTGTTTTCCTCCAGCGTGATGCCTAGCGCGGTTTTCACATGGAAGTCATGGGTCTTGCCGACGATACAGACCGACTGCGTTCCGGCGTTCAACACGGCGGCCAGCACGTCGTCATTTTCCGCCGACATGCCCGCGCGTTTGGTCATGCCAAAGGCGGTGAGCCGTGCCTTCGTCTGCGGAGCGGCCTCGAAAAATGCGCTGTCGGTGGGGTTGGCACCCGGCCAGCCGCCTTCGATATAGTCTACCCCGAGCGTGTCGAGCGCCTCGGCGATCTGGCGTTTTTCATCGGTTGAGAACTGCACGCCTTGGGTCTGCTGCCCATCACGCAGAGTGGTGTCGTAGAGGGTGAGGCATTCTTTATTCACTTTTGGATCCGCCACCTGAGATGCTCTTATCAATCTTATCTACAGAAGCTTGCTCGTATGTCTCCCCGGGGGACAAATTCACCTCATTCTTAGTCATTTTCACGATTACACCCGCTTGAGAGAGCAATCTTTTCCATCGATCAACCTCCCCAAAGTCCTTTGAGACCATCGCCGTTTTGCGGAGAGCATCGAGATCTCGTCCCAATCTAGAAAGCTGGGGGGTAGTTCCAGAGCCGAAGGCGCTGTTCGCGCGAAACTCTGCAAAAAGAGCTCTTCTTTCATCCGATAGAAAGCCAAGAAATCTAGCATGGTCGAGTAATTTTTGCGGTTCTTTCTTCAGACTTCTAACGAAAGTCAGCGCGCCATGTGTGTTCAGGTCATTACCTAAAATTGCGAGAAAATTACTGTCCGGGATGAAATCATCTTTGCTAGTTGGTTGCAGACCCTCAGTGATCTCGAACCATTGGTTAATAG
The DNA here is from genome assembly GCF_003611275.1 of Sulfitobacter sp. D7. Lineage (NCBI taxonomy): Bacteria > Pseudomonadati > Pseudomonadota > Alphaproteobacteria > Rhodobacterales > Roseobacteraceae > Sulfitobacter > Sulfitobacter sp. D7. Next base: position 1,762,964 of record NZ_CP020694.1, on the reverse strand, counting down.
TATGGTACGCAATCTTTGCTTTCGAGGCAGTCCAGTCCATCGGCTTGCGGTAATGGGTCGAGAGCATCACGAACCGGATCACCTCGCCCTGCACGCCTTGTTCCAGCAGATCCCGCACGGTAAAGAAATTGCCCAAGCTCTTGGACATCTTCTTGCCTTCGACCTGCAGCATCTCGTTGTGCAGCCAGTAGTTGGCAAAGCCGTGGCCTGCACATTTCGACTGGGCGATCTCATTCTCATGGTGCGGGAATTGCAGATCGATCCCGCCGCCGTGGATGTCGAACTGCGCGCCCAAAAGATCATGCGCCATAGCGGAGCATTCAATATGCCAACCCGGACGGCCTTGCCCCCAAGGCGACGGCCAGCCCGGTGTACCTTCGTTCGAAGGTTTCCACAGGACGAAGTCCATCGGGTCTTCTTTGTAGGGCGCCACCTCAACCCGCGCGCCTGCGATCATATCATCGACCGAGCGGCCCGAGAGCGCGCCATATTTGGCATATTTACGCACCCGGAACAGCACATGGCCTTCTGCCTCATAGGCGTAGCCCTCATCGATCAACCCGCGGATCATCGCGACCATCTGCGGGATGTATTGCGTGGCGCGCGGCATGTGATCGGGCTCGAGCGCGCCGACGGCGGCCATGTCGTCGAGATACCACTGCGTCGTCTCTGCGGTGATCTCCCCAATACTGCGCCCGCTGTCGGCGGCGCGGGCGTTGATCTTGTCGTCGACATCGGTGAAGTTGCGCACGTAAGTAACGTGTTCGGGGCCATAGACATGCCGTAGCAGACGGTAGAGCACATCAAACACGATCACGGGCCGCGCGTTGCCCAGATGCGCGCGGTCATAGACCGTGGGACCGCAGACATACATCCGCACATTCTGCGCATCAATCGGCGTGAAATCCTCTTTCTTCCGGGTGGCGGTGTTGTGCAGCTTGATCGTCAGGTCACGGGTCATGGGCAGGCGTCCTTGCGCGGGTGTGACGCGGGCTTGGCATAGTTTTGTCAGAATGGGAATGACGTGAACAGCGGCCCGCGGGGATGTCTCAGCGGGTAATGCAGCAAATAATGAGCGTTGCGGTGTTCATGACAAGCTTGTAGCAAGCCCGCCGCCCTCCGCCAAGCCCCTTGTCCGGTTAAGTTTTATGCGCGTAGCGCGCGGCCATGACGGACGAAGACAGCCTGCTTGGGGGCAGCATTGCCCATCTTTGCCAGATGACATGCCCGCCACGCTGCCTGTCCGCACAAAAAAGGCCGGCCTCCTTTCGGAAGCCGGCCCCCTATCCAAGCGAGTTACCCCGCCAAGATAGATTAGAAGCGCATGGAACCACGCAGGGAGATGGTTGTCGCGTCCAGATCGTCGCCTGTGCCGCCTACGTCATCGAATTTGTGCTGCAGCACTTCGCCACCGACGGTGTAACGGTCTGTGACTTTATATGTGACGCCCAGACCAGCGAAGGGCCCTGTTTCATCACCAACGTCGGTGTCGGCGCGGGCTGCACCAGCTGTTGCATAGACCAGCGTGTTGCCGAAGTCGTAACCGGCTTTCAGCTTGGCGCGTGCAACGGAATCCGCGGCGACGCCTGTGTTGCCCAGGTCGATGTCGGTTTTGTCATAGTCGAGTTCACCACCCAGTACGAACTTGCCGAAGTCATAGTCGTAACCGGCGTGGAAACCGTAGGACGTGTCGTCACCGTCAAGGGTGCCGCTGTCGCTGTCGATGTCGGTTTGACCAACCTGAAGACCGGTGTAGAAGCCTGTCCAGTCGCCATCAACGGCCACGGGTGTCGGCGCAGGTGTGAAAACCGGTGCTTCAACTGTGGTGTCTTCCAGCGAACCGGCTGCTGCTGCACCCGCGAAGGCGCTGGATGCGATCAGGGCGATGCTGGCGATTGTTGTCGTGCGTTTCATGTTCTGCTCCTTAAATACAGGTGACCTGCGATCCTCGCCGCAGGGTCACTTACGCAACGCCTCATCTAGTATTGGGTTTCAGGTTTTTCACTTCACAGATTTGCGATGCGCTGATTGTCGCACATTTGCAACATACCCTCGGCCAAGCGCCGCTTAAGTTATGTATCAAGTGTGTTTCCGCCTTGGGGCTTAGCGATAATTATCAAGATGCATCAGATACTTGCCGCCGCAATACGGATAATGCAGCCCCAGTCACTGCCACGAAAGCGCAAATAGCCTGCGCGGATCGGCCCTGCACCGACGGTAGCATTGCAAGCAGGATCCGTCTTTCAAAGCCACCACCTCAAAAACCACACTAAAATCATTCCTCGACGCCTGACACCGACCAAGGCTTGCTGTCAAAGGTGAACGGGTTATTTGCCTCTATTGCCAGCAAGAAGGAGCAGACCCCACCCCATGTCTTGGATCACCACCCATCTAGAGATCGTCATCATCGTGATCCTGACGCTGCTGGCGGCGATCGTGATTTTGCAACAGCGCCGCACGCCGCAATCGACGGCGGCTTGGCTGCTGTTCATCATCGCGCTGCCATGGGTGGCGGTGCCGTTGTTTCTCGGGCTGGGCTTTCGCAAACAATCTTCGCGCTACTCCCCGGTGCATTTCCTCAAAGGGGAAACCGGAGGGCCGCCGCCCCGTCCGGTGCATACGCTGGACGCGACGATGCAGTATTTCGGCCTGCCCGCCGCCGCCCATGGGCAAGACCTGCGGCTCTTGGGTGATCCGACAGCGGCGCATGAAGCCGTGATGGCGCTGATCCAAGGGTCCGAGAAACGGATCGACGCGCTTTTCTACATCGTTGCCAATGACGACACCGGCCGTATCTTTGTCGATGCGCTGACCGAACGCGCCAAGGCCGGTGTCAAAGTTCGGCTGCTGATGGACCGTTTGGGCACCCTGCGCGGCCCGGCCGCGGCACTGCGCCGCCTGCGTGCGGCAGGGGGTGACGTGCGCTTTTATTCACCGCTGTTGCAAGTGCCGGGCTCAGGCCACCTGAACCTGCGCAACCACCGCAAAATGATTATCGCGGATGATGCGCGAGTCTTTTCAGGCGGCATGAACATCGGCGCGCACTACCTCGGCCCCACGGCGCTTGAGGACGGTTGGACCGATCTGGCCTTCTTGCTCGAGGGGCGCGCAGTGCAGAGTTTCGGCGATGTTTTCCGCTCGGATTGGGGCGTGGCCAGCGGGGAGGCTTTGGAGCCTGCCCCCTCGGTCGCGGCGCATACGGGCGGGACCGCCACGGTGCAATTGGTTCCTTCCGGACCCGATATCACCGAGGACCCGCTGCACGACGGTCTGATCCGCGCGCTGCATTTGGCTGAGGCGCGGATTTGGCTCGTGACCCCCTATTTCGTGCCGACCGAAGCACTTGGTGCGGCTTTGACGACCGCAGCCCGCCGCGGTGTGGATGTGCGGGTGCTGGTGCCCGAACGCTCCAACCAACGGCTGGCGGATTTTGCCCGCGGTGCCTACCTGCGCGACCTGCAAGAAGCTGGCGGCCATGTGCTGTATTACCAGCCCGGGATGATCCACGCCAAAGCCGGGATCATCGACGATATGGGGCTTGTGGGCACCGCCAATTTCGACGTGCGCAGCATGTTGCTGAACTTTGAGGTGACGCTTTTTGTCTATGACGCGGGGTCGGTCGCGAAGCTGCATGATTGGTTTGAACATCTCTCCGAACACTGCGCCATGGAGAAGCCTCCGACGGGGATGATCCGCAAGGTGGCCGAGGGGCTGTTTCGTTTGGGAGCGCCTGTTCTATGATCCCCGCCGTCGCCCCCCAATCGCTGCGCATCGTCAGCTATAACATCCGCAAGGCCCTGGGCACCGATAGACGCCGCGATCCGGAGCGGATCATGCGGATCATCCGCAGCCTGCATGCAGATGTGGTGGTGCTGCAAGAAGCCGACCGCCGCCGCGCCCCGCGCCCCTCTGCCCTGCCGCTGGATCGGGTCGAAGAGGTCACGGGCATGCGCCCTGTGCCAACGCCAAGCGATGTCAGCATAGGCTGGCACGGCAACGCCGTTTTGGTGCGCCCCTCCGCCAAGATCGATCAGGTGGCGCATCTGACCCTGCCGGGGGTCGAGCCGCGCGGTGCCATGGTGGCCGACCTGCACATCGGCGCGCGGCAATTGCGGGTCATCGCCTCGCATCTTGGCCTGCTGCGCCCCTCCCGCAAGGAACAGTTAAGCGCCATGATCGCTCACCTTGATGCCTGCGCCGCCTGCCCCACGCTGATCGCGGGCGATCTGAACGAATGGTCGCAAAAGGTCGGGCTGGGGCGCTTGGCGAAACGCTTTACGATCCATGCACCGGGCAAAAGCTATCACGCCCGGATCCCCGTGGCTTTTCTTGATCGCATGGCGTTGGATCAGCATCTGACAGTGCGCCAAGGCGGCGTGGTCGAGACGTCGCAGACCCGCCGCGCGTCGGACCATCTGCCGATCTGGCTCGACGTGGCGCATCGCTAGAGGGGGTCATCCCGTAGCCCAAGCCAGTTCGCCCACCATCATGTTGCAAGCCTGCTGCGGATTGGAGAAGGCGACCTGCATATCAAAGGCCATGCGCACATCCGTTCGCGCCTTGGCAATCGTCGCATCCGTCGCCCCAAGCCGCCGTGCCGTGGCGATATTCTGGTTCGCGTCGTGCCGCAATTTGCGCACGCTCTCATAGCCGCCCGCAAAGCCTGCACATTGTTTGGCGGTCAATTCCGCCGCCGCCGCCCGTCGCGCCGCGGCTTCCATGGGTGAGGCCGGAGGTTCGACACAGGCCGCCAGCGATCCGGTGAGAAATCCCAATATAACAAGACGTTTCATCAAATTCTCCCTTTCACATCCTTGATAGGGAGGGACTGGTTTAATTTTGGTTAACGACTGTTTTGCCTCACGGCCAAGACCTGACGACGGGGCCCATAGGGCCGCGCTCAACCCCGGATGTCGTCTTGGCGCGCCGACGCAGGCGACAGCGCCAAGCGCGCGCGACACGTGCCCGGCCTCCAGCAGCCGCAATCATCAGACCCTGTCGCCCTTCAATACATAGTTAACCCTGCGCGGTTAAGAAATCTCACCAAAGCCTAGCAGACCTAACCCAAAGCATATGCCCAAGACCCACCTGCTCAGATTGACGCAAAAGTTACCCGATGAAAGCCTAGTGCAGGACAAATTGAGAGTAAGTCATGATATTCTTTAGATTATTCTGCGCGAGCGCCAAAGCCGTTCTGGGGGCATTCTTTTGGCTCTGTTTTTCAACCATGGTGCTTTCGCACGGCGCGTGGCTGGGCGGCGGTGGGGTTTCGCTGACCGATGCAAGCCGTCAGCAGATCGCGGACCGGGTCGCGGCGGGGCTGCCGCCGATTTCAGCCGGTGATAACATTGCCATCATTGCCGACTTTCCCGTCATAGCCGAAGGCACGCTTGATGGTCCGGGCGGCTATGCCACGTTGTATGTGCCCGCCGGGACCGAAGTCGCATCCGCCTATATGACTGATGCTACAGGCGCGGCCCGCGACGCCCGCCCGGCGCGTGCCTCGACGGGGTCTGGCGTGTCTAAGGGGTGGGGTCCGAAGGGCCAGCAAGTATTTGATATCTCTCCCAACGGCTGGGCTCCCTCTGACACGGCGCAGTGCCAAGCAGCGGGGTTTTCCATCGCCAATTGCAACGCCGGGCTGGCCTATATCTATGGCGATACTGGTATTTTCTACTCAACCCGTCCGGATACTGCATTGTTCGCAAATGGATCGGATATCGCCACTTTAGAAAACGGGTACCTCGTTAATCCCACGAATGGCAGCCCTTGGAGCAGTGTTGGCGGCACCGGCACCGCCCGCGTTCACAACAAATGGGACGCGGTTCAGATCAACGCATTCGGTTCTGGGGGGACAATCGACCCAAACGGTTTCTCAACACAAGAAGAGACCACGATCACGGGCGGCCGAGGGGCGACCCCCTTTCGCGCGGGCAGCCCCGTGGCAGGCCCGGATTCAGGATCCGATTGGGACCGTTACGGCACCACCGGCCCTTGGAACCGGATCAGCTATCCCGGTTCCTGCGAAGCGGATGATCCGCTGCTCGCGGGGCCAGACGGGCCTGCCACTGGCGCCGGATCCGTCTTTCCCGAATCGCTGGACCCGGGCGTTAACTCTTACGAAGCCTGCACCGAGACGACCGCGGGTTTTAACCTCAATAGCAGCGCCGCGTCAGTTTTGCCGAGCGGCACAAACGCAGTGCGCTACGCCTTCGGCGGGATCGCGCAGGGAGAGACTTATTACGCCGTCATGGAAGTGAAAGTCAGCGACCCGGCCAACATTGGATATTTCAATGCCGAAGGTCACGGCGGAGACTCCGCCGAAGGCGCCTCTGCCGGGAACGACAACCCGTGGCGCTACTGGGTCGCCGGAACCTCAGCCGTCTCACCTGCGGGGCCTGAGGACCTTTTCGTATCAATCTCCATTACAGCGGTGAACGGCACCCCGTATTCGGGGGGCGACGTCCCGCAGGGCGCCACGCTGACCTACCGCGTGAGCTATGTTAATACATCGCTCAGCCCCATGACCAATGTGCAAACCTCGGTGACCCTGCCGCCGGAAATTTCGGGTACGACGAACTTTCAGGTCATCTCGGGCGAAGATATCCGCCCTGCGACCACCCCGACAAACGGCAGTTTCCCGCTCCTTCCGATGACCAGCTTGAACGGCCTTGGAAGCGGCGCCATCGAGTTTGACGCCTATGTCTCTACCGCGGCGGGAGGCAGCATCACCGCCGATGCCGCGAATTCCAGCGATGAAGGCGGTGCCGATACCGACAGCGTCAGCGTTAACGTCACCGCCGTGCCAGCCGATACGCTTCCAACCTGTTCTGGAACGCGGTTTTCAATCGTCGATTGGACATCTGACAGCCCTGCAGCCCTCGGCGCGACATCTACTTTCACCCGCTATGGAGTCGGCGGTTCACTCACTGCAACTGCAAACGCTGATGCCAGAATTGGCCGCGCAGCCGCGATCGGAAACGCAAATGAACTCTACTCCGCCGGGTATGGCGGCAATCCCGTGTTCACACAGCAATATGCCACCTTGAATATTGATTTTGACACCCCCATGGACTCCGTCCTTTTCTACGTCACGAGCTTGGAATTCGACGAATCCGTAGCGGTCTACGGCGAACGCAACGGCGTGCGCGTGCAACCTGCCATCGCCGACGGCCCGCTTTCGGCCTCCATGTTTCGCCGGGCCAATGCGGATGGTTCTGTTTTGGCAGAGCGCGACAGCGCATTCTCGACAACAGCCTTACCCGAAAATTTTGCCGTAGAAGTCGGATTTGGCGCCCCGGTTGATCGGGTCGTGATCGATCATGGCACCCGCAAAAACAACAGCGCAAACTTCGCCGGATCTCTGCAACTGACCGACATCCAAGCCTGTGCCGACTTTACCGACGCGCCATCGATATATGGGGATGCACTCCATACGGTGGGGTCAGAGCCCAAGGTCTATCTGGGCGATGCTTTGACAAGCGATGCAGGGCCAGGGAACGCCGATGATGCGGGGTCGGACGATGACGATGGCATAACGATTCCCCCGCTCATCCAAGGTTTTATCGCAACACTAGAAGCACGTGTCCAAGGCGACGGTGGCTTTTTGACCGCTTGGATCGACTACGACGGCAACGATGTCATGGCCCTTGCAACCGCCGAAGAAATCGCGCGCGATTTGCAAGACGATGGCACCGGCGGGGATCAGGTCGCGGGCGATGGCCTGATCCAATTTGAGGTGATTGTCCCGGGTGACGCGGTACTAGACCAGACCTTTGCCCGCTTTCGGTGGTCTACAACTCCGGTCGTCGGCGTGGCAGATGTTTCCTTGGATGGGGAGGTCGAAGATTACCCGATCAATATCGCTGCGGCCCCTCTGGTCGATCGCGGTGATGCTCCGGCAAGCTATGGCGACCCATTGCACATCATCGCTGAAACCGGCATCGCGGGGACCTACTTAGGGGCCCTCCCTCCTGACCCCGAAGCTGCCTCTCAAGCAAGTGCAGATGCTTTGGGCGACGATCTTGACGGGAACGACGACGAAGACGGGGTCACGCTCCCCCAGCTCTTTGCTGGCGGCACGACTGAAATAACCGTGTTCGTAAACGAGGTGACCGGCGGGGTCGGCAGTTTGACAGGCGGCGTGGCCTATCTTCAGGCGTGGATCGACTTTAACGGCAACGGGCTCTTCGACGCTACTGAGCAGATCGCCTCTGATCTGCAGGACGGCAGCGCTTCGGATAAAGATAACACGCTGAATGGCGAGATCCGATTTGATGTGAACGTGCCGGGAAGTTCCGTGCTCACGCCGACATTCGCGCGGTTCAGGTGGTCAACCACCGAGGGCGTCGTCCCCGTCGCACTTGACGGAGAGGTTGAGGACTACAGGCTGACAGTTTCCGGCGATGTTCCTCCGGTTTCCTGCGACAGTGGCCTATACTTGCTGTCTGACGATCCAACACAGTTGCGCAAACTGCGCTTTACCGACACCGGGTCGGGCTACTCCATGTCATCGCAACCCCTCGGGACAGCGCCGCGCCGGCTGGCAGCCGGCTGGGGATACAACGAAATCGATGGCTATATCTATGGCGTCCGCCCCGGCAAAGATGAGCTGTGGCGCGTGGACGGTACCGGAAACTTCACCAAAATGCCTTCATTCCCAAACAGCGCCGAAAGGGCCGAAGATGCGGGCGATATCTTGCCCAACGGTATAATGGTCTACGAAGCAGACAACGTCACATGGCAGTTGTTGGATTTGACCGACCCCAACAATCCGATCGATGCCGGGCAATTGACCCTCTCCCAAGCCGTCACGGTGTCCGATTTCGCTGTAAATCCATTGGACGGATTCATCTACGGCATCAACGAAAACACCGGCAGCCTGTTTCGCGTGTTCGCGAACAATGGTCTCGCTGGTTTCACCACGGTGGTGGAATTTGGGCCCAGTGTTTACACGGGCATCTGGTCTGCGGTTTTCTTTGACGAGAACGGCCAGATGTACGCCTATGAGGAGGTATCGAACTCAATCTACCTAATCGATACGTCGACCGGCAATCGATTAAGACTGGCAACGGGCACGGATGAGGGCGGTTTCAGCGATGGCACCTCGTGCCGCGGCGGGACACCTTTCGTACTGTCCGGGCTGGGCGGCAATATCTATATCGATCAAGACGGTTCCGACATAAAAGACGGGGCGGAAGAGAACTTGGCGGGCGGGATCCGGGTGGATTTGTACTCGGATAACGCAACGCCAAATGATCTGGACGATGACAGTTTCATCCGGACAGTCGATACCGAGCCTGACGGAACATATGCCTTTGTCGGCTTGCCTGCGGGCACCACCTACCGGGTAGAGGTCGATGTGAATGACGCAGACCTCCCCCCCGGCGCGCAGATCGGAACCTCAAATCCCCTCGTTGGTGTAAAGGCCGATTCCGGTGCCTTTACAGTGGCCTACGACTTTGGTTTCGATCCGCAGTTTTCTGACCTCTCAATCACCAAAGAGGCCTATCAAGCGGGCACCACCTCTCCCGTCACAACCGCTGTCGAAGGCGACATCATCGACTGGGTGATCAGCGTGACAAACGACGGCCCCGGCTCGCCTTCGGGGGTCAAGGTGATCGAAAGCATCCCCGCAGGTTTCGCCTATATCAGCGACACGGCCCCTCCGACCGGCGATTATTTCGACCCAAGTACGGGACTTTGGTTCGTCGATGAAATCCTGCCGGGTGCGACTGAAACCCTTACCATACGTGTGCGTGTCACAGCGGGTGGCAACTATACAAACGTCGTCGAGATCGTGAGCAGTTCCCTACCCGACCTCGACAGCGATCCAGCCGTTGGTCTGGCCCAAGATGACTTGCAGGACGGGATTGCCGACGATGACGAAGCCAGCGTCACGATCGCTCTCGCAACCTCGGGCGGTGAAATTTCAGGCCAGCTGATCCGGGATGATGGTCGCGGCGGGGTCGCGCACGATGGCTCTGCCACGGGCGACGAGGTAGGCACGAATGCAGGAACCATTTTGCTGCTGGACGATGCCGGTGCGCTATTGGCAAGCCCGCAGGTCGGCGCCGATGGACGATGGTCCTATCGGCTCGCGCCGAACTACACTGGCAGTCTGACCGTCTCCACGGTGCCCGCCGAAGGGTGGAGAGCGATTTCCGAGCGACCGGGCTCACTGCCGGGCTTGGTGAACAGCGATCCACATGATGGCTCGTTCAGCTTCACCCCTTCGCCTGAGACCGATTACAGCGGACTTACCTTAGGCATTATTCCACTTCCCACTTTGAGTGAGGACCGTGACGCGCACATCGGCGCGGGCCAAATCGCCCTTTTGCCGCATCTCTATCGAGCCAGTTCATCTGGCATCACCACCTTTACCGTAGAGAACATTTCCGAGCCTGCGGTCGGTGCATTTTCAGTTGCGCTCTTTATCGACAACGATTGCGATGGCGCGCCCGACACCCCGCTGAACGTGCCAATTTCCGTTCAAGCGGGGGACGAACTCTGCCTGATCTCGAGGGTCTCGGCGGGTGGCGGCCTGCCTCCGGGCAGCGCTTTGACCTACGAGGTGCAAGCCGCCACGGACTTTTCCGGAACCACTGCTTCGCACATTACAACCGATACGGATCGCGTGACGGTCGAAGTCGGTGGCAGTCAGCTCGTTCTGGTGAAAACTGTACAGAACGAAACGCAAGGCACGGGTGAGGGCTATTCAAATCAAGCCTCGCCCGGGGATGTACTGGTCTACCGCATCACAGTGGTGAACCCGAGCCAGCGCATTGCATCCGCCATCGTCATTTACGACCGAACGCCGCCCTATACTCAATTGGCGGAGGCTGTAGCCACGCCGCAAACCGTGAGCCCCTCGCTGATCTGCGATCTCGCAACCCCAAGCGACAACCTACCGGGATATGAAGGCCCCCTGCGGTGGGATTGCAGCGGGACGCATGCCGCAGGCGCCGAAGGGAGTGTGTTTTTCAAGGTCCGCGTGACACCTTGATCGGAACCGCTGTTCAGACAGTCGGCGCAGAAAGTGGGATTTTGATCTTTACGATTAACCCCTTGTCTTGCGGCACCAGTTCGGCTTGCCCGCCGTGACGGCGCAGGACATCTTTAACAATCGCAAGACCAAGACCACTGCCTTGCCCTTCGCTTAGTTGGCCAAACCTCTCAAACGCGGCTTCGGCACTGTCTTCGGGAATGCCGGTGCCGTCATCTTCTACAGCCAAAACCGCAAATCGCCCCTCTACCATGGTGCTGACGCGGATCGCGGTGAGGCCGCCGCCGCCATGGGTCAACGCGTTTTCAAGCAAATTGGTGATCGCTTCGGCGAGCAGCACAGTGTCGCCCGCAACGTGGAGCGGCGTGGTGCATGGTTCAAAGCCAAAGCCAATGTCCCGCGACAGGACGGTGGGGGCAAAGTCACTGCACACTTCGGCAGCGACAGCGTTGAGCTCAAGCGTATCGAATGCAGGGGCCTCGTCGTAGCGCAACCGTTCAAGAGACAGCAACTGGTTGGCCAGCCGCGCTGATTTGCGGGCCGCAGCAATCAATTCGCGTTCTCTCAACCGACGCTCTTGCGGGTCGCTGACATCTGGCAAAACCTCGGCCAATGACAACAGTGCGGAGGCGGGGTTGCGCAGTTGATGCGCGGCGTTGGAAATAAAGACCTGATGGTCCTCGATGCTCTGGCGCACCTGCCCGAAAAGCCGGTTCAATGTGGCGACGATACCAAAGGCCTCAGCCGGGACCGGGCGGCGGATATCGCGCAGGTCATCGGGGGATCGGTGTTGGATCGCATCTTGCAAATCGTTCAAGGGGCGCAGGCCGATCTTCACCCCGAACCAGACCACCAAAGCAAGGGCCGCCATCAGACTGGCGATCAAAGCCGCCGCGCGGCGCGCCAAGGCGGCGGCGAAGGCATTGCGATCACTGTCCCTTTGCCAGACTGTGACAATCGTATCGCCCGTCAGGTTACCGATGGTCGTACTCTCCCGCATCCGCAAAACGCGCACAGGCTCGCCCCGATATTCAGCCATCGTGTAGTTCAGCCGATCCTCGCCCGCCCGGCCACCAGAGACGGGTGGATAGGCATAGCCGGTGATGTAGATGCCACCGGGGCCCGTGACATGGTAAAAAAGCTCACCGCCCCCGGCGTCCGAGACGAAATCCCGCGTGCTGGGCGAAAGCGCATCCCCACCAGAAATCGCCACATCGCGGGAGATCGCCAAAGCTGCGGCCAGCAGGCTGCGGTCAAACAGGGTTTCAGAGGTGCGCTGCGCCACTTCGAAGCGCCAAAACCCCAGAACGATCGAAAGCAACAGCAGCGGCGGCAGGATCAGCATGAACAGCCTAGAGCGCAGCGACATCGAGGTCATGCGCTATCGACCTCCAGCATATAGCCCAGCCCGCGCGCCGCTTTAATGCGGATGCCGAAGGGCTCCAACCGTTTGCGAAGACGGGAGACATGCGGCTCGATTGCGCTGTCTTCCTGCGCGGCCCCGGTGCCATAGACATGGGTAATCAGTTGTGATTTCGAGACGATCCGCCCGCGCCTTTCCAGCAGGCATTCAAGCGTCGCCAGTTCTTTGCGGGGGAAGGCCAGTGGCTGTTCATCCTTCAACAACTGGCGGTTAGTGCGGTCAAAGACCAAGGGACCAATCGCGTCGCGGGCGGCGAACTCAAGGTTCTTGCGCCGCGCCATGGCCCGGAGCCGCGCCTCTAACTCGTCCATCTCGAAAGGCTTGGTCAGATAATCATCGGCCCCGGCATCCAGTCCGGCCACCCGCTCTGACGTCTCTGCCCGCGCGGTCAGCAGGATCACCGGCGTTCCATCGCCGCGGCGGCGCAGGCGGCTCAGAACCTCCAGCCCATCACAGCCGGGCAAGTTGCAATCCAGCACGATTAGATCTGCCCCCTCATGGCGCAGAAAGGCATCGGCCTCTTCCCCGTCGTGCAGCAGGTCTACTGCATGGCCGCGATCCCGCAGGCGATGGGCAATTCCTTGGGCAAGGGCTTCATTGTCTTCGATGACTGTAATGCGCATGATTAAAACTTAATCCTAATGCGCAAGTTTCGCGCAAGGTTGGAAAGGCAGAGTGCCCGTGTTGGAGGAGGGATTCGTTCCCTAAACAAATCCGAACGACGGCAGACGTGAAAGTCTGACCGGTACAGAATGTCTACGGGAGGACACCTATGACTATCAAGTATTTCGCCGCCACCGCTGCATCCGCCGCCTGCCTCGCCGCCCCGGCGCTGGCCGAGGTCGATTTTGCAGGCAAAACCATCGAGTGGGTCATCCCCTTCTCGGAAACCGGCGGCTCGGCCAAATGGGCCAACTTCTTTGCGCCGCTTTTGTCCGAAGAACTGCCCGGCAACCCCCCGGTCGTCGTGAAGTTCATGCCGGGTGCAGGTTCAACCAAAGGCGCCAACTGGTTCCAAGAGCAAGAGCATGACGAGGGCACGGTCCTTTTTGGCACCTCCGGCTCAACCCAGTTCCCCTACCTGCTGGACGACCCGCGCGTGCGCTATGAGTACAGCGACTGGAACCCGGTCATGGCCTCGGGCACCGGCGGGGTCGCTTATCTGAACCCCACGGACGGTGAGAAATTCGACGGCACCGCCAATAACCTCAAAGACGTCAACTTCATCTACGGCTCGCAGGGGGCCACGCGCCTTGACCTCGTGCCGCTGCTGGCATGGGAAATGCTGGGCATGAATGTCGAGCCTGTTTTCGGCATCAAGGGCCGTGGCGATGGCCGTCTGATGTTTGAGCGCGGCGAGGCCACGATCGACTATCAGACCTCGTCAAGCTACCTCGGGGCCTCTGCGGATCTCGTCGAAAAAGGTCAGGCCGTGCCGATGATGACATGGGGCGCGCTGGACGAGGATGGCAACATCGTTCGCGACCCCACCTTCCCCGACATCGCGACTTTCAAGGAAGTTTGCGAAGCGACCGAAGGCTGCGCCACCGAAGGCGAGGCATGGGACGCATGGAAAGCCTTCTTTATCGCAGGTTTCCCTGTGCAAAAGATCGCCTTCCTGCCCGCAGGCACCCCCGACGATGTGATCGCGACCTACACGGCGGCCTTTGACGCGGTGCGCAACCGCGACGACTTTGCCAAGATCGCTGAAAAGCGTGTCGGTAAGTACCCCGTCTTCGTAGGCGAAGGCGCGGCAAAGGCTACGCAGCGCGGCACGACCGTCTCTGCGGAGGCGAAAGCCTTCGTCACCAACTGGCTGCAAGAAGCCTATGGCGTTTCGCTGAAGTAAGCGGAACCCTCTCGGCCCCGGGTCAATCCCGGGGCCACCCCCCTTTATTCTAACATTTCGAGGTCGGTGCGATGGATCTGTTCGCAACCGCTCTGCCTGCGCTTGGCGAGGCATGGGCTCTAATTCTGCAACCTATGGTTCTGGGATATCTGGTGCTGGGCGTGGTCATGGGCCTCGCTGTCGGGGTCTTTCCCGGCCTCGGCGGGATCGCGGGACTGTCGCTGCTTTTGCCCTTCATGTTCGGCATGGACCCTGTGCTGGGTCTGGCGCTGATGATCGGCATGGTCGCGGTGGTGCCAACCTCTGACACATTCGCCTCGGTCCTCATGGGCATACCAGGGTCTTCGGCCAGCCAAGCCACGGTGCTCGATGGCTTTCCGATGGCCAAAAAGGGACAAGCCGCACGGGCGCTTTCGGCGGCTTTCACCTCATCGCTCTTCGGCGGTCTGGTTGGCGCGGCTTTCTTGACGATGTTCATCGTCATCGCGCGGCCCATCGTCCTGTCCTTCGGCCTGCCCGAAATGCTGATGATCTCGATCCTCGGTCTGTCGATGGTCGCGGTTCTGGCCGGGCGCGTGGCGCTCAAAGGTCTGGCGGCCGCGGGTCTCGGCCTGTTGATCGGCACCATCGGTGAGGCCGATGCGGGCGGTTCCCTGCGCATGGCGACCTATGACATCCCCTACCTCACAGACGGCTTGAAACTGGTGATCGTGGGTCTTGGCATCTTTGCCGTACCAGAAATCGTCTCGCTTTTGCGCCAAGACCGGGCGATTTCCAAAGAAGCCAAACTTGGCGCGGGCTGGGGTGAAGGCGTGCGTGATTGGGTTGCCAACAAATGGCTGTCGGTGCGCTGTTCGCTGATCGGCGTGGTCGTCGGCATCATCCCCGGCCTTGGTGGGTCAGTCGTTGACTGGATCGCCTATGGCCACGCGGTTCAAACGACGAAAGACAAATCGAATTTCGGCAAAGGCGAAGTGCGCGGCGTGATCGGGCCGGAAAGCTCGAACAACGCGAAAGAGGGCGGCGGCTTGGTCCCTACCCTGCTCTTCGGCATTCCGGGTTCTGGCTCGATGGCAATTTTCATCGGTGCCATCGCGCTTTTGGGCTCTGGCGAGATCGAAGTCGGCCCCTCGATGCTGCGCGACAACCTCGACATCACCTATTCCATCGTCTGGTTGCTGGCGCTGGCCAATGTCGTCGGCACGCTCTTGTGCATCGCGGCCTCGGGCGGCATTGCCAAGCTGACCACCATCCGCTTCACCTACCTCGCGCCGTTCCTCTTCATGCTGATCTCTTTCGCGGCGTTCCAGTCGGGGCAGAACTTCGAAGACATCCTCGCGCTCTTCGTGATCGGCCTAATCGGCATCTTCCTGCGCCGCTTCGACTGGTCGCGCCCAGCCTTCTTGATCGGCTTCGTGCTGTCCAACCCGGTCGAGAAATTCTCGAACCAAGCGTTCCAGATCGCATCGTTCCGGTTCCGCAAATCTTTTGAGGAAGGCATGGAGTATGTCTTCTCCCCCATCGTCATCGTGCTGCTGATCATCACTGTGGTCTCTGTCGTGCTGGGCCTGCGTCAAGCCAAGTCGATCATGGCCGAAGGCGACGTTCAGTCAGGCTCCAAACGCGCGCCGTTGGTCTTTTTGCTGATCATCATGGGCTACGTCGTGGCCGCGCTGATCAATGCCTCGCTGATCCCCGACTACAACATGACCGACAAGATCGTGCCGCTGGTCGTGGGGGGCATCGCCTTGGCCGCGCTGCTGATCTTGCTGGTGCAGATGATCCTGCGGCCTGAAGGAGATTCGATCTTTGCCGACAAGGAAGTCTCAGGCGAGGACGCTGATGCACCCTATGGCCTCTGGAGCACGCTCGCGTGGTTCGTGGGGCTGATCGTCGCCACCTATTTCGTCGGCTTTATCCTCGCGCTCTTGGGCTTTTTGATCAGCTTCCTGCGGGTTCGTGCACAGGCGCATTGGCCGAAAACCCTGATCCTGACCGCCTGCGGCATCGCGCTGATGTGCGTCATGGCCGGGGCACTCAACCGTGATTTCCCGCCGGGTCTGCTGCAAGGCGCAGTCGACCTGCCCTGGCCGCTGAACTGAGGAGTTTAGAGATGACACAGACAGCTATCCCCTATCTCTTCATGCGCGGCGGCACATCGCGCGGGCCATACTTCAACCGCGCGGATCTGCCTGAGGATCGCGAAACTCTGGCCGAAGTGCTGCTCGCCGTCGTCGGCTCCGGCCATCCGCTCAACATCGACGGCATCGGCGGCGGCGCGGCGGTGACCACCAAGGTCGCGATGCTTTCGCCTTCTGATGATGACTGGGCCGATGTGGATTATTTCTTTGCCCAAGTCTCGGTCGAGGACCGGTTGGTCGATTTCAAACCCACCTGCGGCAATATCCTGTCGGGTGTCGGCCCGGCGGCGGTCGAGTTGGGCCTCGTCCAACCCTCCGGCGATGTGACGGAGGTCAAGATCCACGCCGTCAACACCGGGGCCAAGGTGCTGTCCAAAGTGCTAACCCCCGGCGGCGTGCTCACCTATGACGGCGACACCGAGATCGCGGGCGTGCCCGGTGCCGGTGCGGCTGTCGCGTTGAACTTCATGGGCGTCGTCGGCTCTTCGACCGGAGCGTTTTTGCCCACGGGCAACATCCGCGATACCTTTGACGGGATCGAAGTCACCTGCATGGATGTCGCCATGCCGATGGTCATTGCCCGCGCGGCGGACTTTGGTCTGACGGGGTATGAAAGCGTCGCCGAACTCGACGCGAACAAAGATTTCTTCGCGCGGATGGAGGCAATTCGCCTTCAGGCCGGGGCCGCCATGGGCATGGGGGATGTGGCAAAATCCGTCACGCCAAAGTTCGGTCTGCTGGCCCCTGCGCGCGACGGCGGCACCATCGCGACGCGCTATTTCATGCCTTGGAACACGCATCCCTCCATGGCGGTGACCGGGGCGCAATGCCTCGCGTCCTGCGCGCTCACGCCCGGCAGTGTGGCCGATGGCCTGCTCGACCGCCCCACCCAAAGCCCCGCCGACGTTGTGCTCGAACATGCTTCTGGCACGATTGACGTGCTGGTGGATTATGACACGTCGGACGGCTTCGCGCTGAACTCTGCCGGTCTGCTGCGGACGGCGCGCAAGCTGGCGGATGGCTGTGTCTTTGTCCCCTCACGCATCTGGGAGGGTCGCTGACATGCCCGTGATGAACCTTCTTGTCGCCTTCAACGGCTCCGACGCCTCCGTCGCCGCATTGCGCTATGCCGCCTCACTGGCCAAACAGCGCGGCGCGCATGTCACGGCGATCCTTGCCCATACCGCGCATGAGGTGATCGACCGCCGCTCGCGCTGGATCCCCGAAGAGGCCCGCGCCCTATTGGAGGCTGCCAACAGCGAAATCTTGGCCGAAGTCACCCGCCGGTTCGAAGAGCTACGCCCGGCCCTTGGTCTGGGCGACGCGCTGGATTTCCGCGAGGAGACAGGCCGCGTCGACACGCTGCTTTCCGAAGGCGCGCGGTACTATGACATGCTGATCGTCGGTGCCCGCGCCGAGAGTGATGATGCCCATGTGACCCACCACCCAGACCGCATTGCGCTGCAATCCGGGCGACCGGTGATCGTGGTTCCGGCAGGCTATGACGCAGGCGCGCAGCATAGTCATGCGGCATTGGCGTGGGACGGCGGACGCGCCGCCGCGCGGGCACTGTCGGACAGCCTGCGCCTGCTTGAGGCCGATGGCCGGGTCAGCGTTTTGACGGTCGGCAAACGCACCTCTTGGCCGATCGCCGATCTGATGAGCCATCTTGACCGCCACGGCGTCGAAGCGGTGCATGAGAACTTCCCCACCACCCATCCGGTGGCGCAGACCCTGCTGTCCTACTGCGAGCGGCACGATCCCTCGCTGCTGGTGCTCGGTGCCTATGAGCACTCCAAATTCCGCGAAGATTTCCTTGGTGGCGTGACCGCCGAGGTGCTGGAAAAGATCAAAATCCCCGTTTTGTTGTCCCATTGAGAAGCGAATGATGACCAATTACGAGAAAATCCACGTCGCCCGCCGTGATCTGGAAAAACTGCGCGCCGAGTTGATCGCCAGCATCGGCACGCAGAAGGACCGCGACCCTGATCTGCTGATCCTGCATGAGCGGGTCAGCAAAGCGATCAACGCGCTATCCGCATAAGGTGCCGGGATGAAGGTCCATATCCTCGACGACTGGTTCGACACCCTGCGCGGGTTGCCTTGCTTTGACCTGCTGGCGGGACACGACGTGACCGTCTGGACGGATCATCAGCCTGACGAGGCGGTCTTGGCCGACCGTTTGCAGGATGCCGATTGCGTGGTGCTCTTTCGCGAGCGGACCAAGGTTACGCGGGGGCTGCTTGAGCGCCTGCCGAACCTGCGCCTGATCTCGCAACGTGGCGCTTATCCGCATGTGGATGTCGCGGCCTGCACCGATCAGGGCGTGCTGCTGTGTTCCAACAAAGGCGCGGATGGGGCCAACCACGCGGCAGCTGAACTAACCTTTGCACTGATCCTTTCAGCCATGCGGCAACTGCCGCAGCAGATGGCGAGCGCCAAGGCGGGCAACTGGCAGATGGGGGTCGGACGCAGCCTGCGCGGGCGGCGGCTGGGGCTTTATGGCTATGGGCGCATCGGGCGTGTTGTGTCCGATTATGCCCGCGCCTTTGGCATGGATGTTAACTGGTGGGGCTCTGACGCCGGACGCGCGCGGGCGAAAGCGGATGGTGAGACCGTCGCCGAAAGCCGCGCGGCGTTTTTCGGGTCCTGCGACGTGGTCTCCCTGCATCTGCGGCTGACACCTGAGACCCGCGGCAGTGTCACCGCGGAAGACCTCAGCGCCATGTCGCCCCGCGCGGTTCTGGTGAACACCTCCCGCGCCGGGCTGATTGCCGAAGGCGCGCTGCTGCAAGCGCTCAACGCCGGGCATCTGGGCGCAGCGGCAGTGGATGTCTTTGATACCGAGCCGCTAACGGATCCCAATGACCCGCTCCTCTCGCACCCCAGATTGATCGCCAGCCCGCATATCGGCTTTGTCACCGAAGACGAATTCGACAAGCAATTCACCGATATTTTTGAACAGGTGAATGGCTTTGCGGCAGGCGCGCCGATCCATATGATCAACCCTTCCGTCTACGCGCCATAAGTCCCGCGACCAGCGGCGCGCCGACGATCACCAGCACAATACGGGTCAGGTGGTGCGTGATGACAAAACCCAGATCCGCGCCGGTGACGATGGCCAGCACCGTCATCTCGGCCTGCCCGCCCGGCGCGAAGGCAAGGAACGCCTCGACCGGATCGCCCAACCCGGCCCAAGTGACGAGCCCGGTGAAACCTGCGGCCAAGACGGCGAGCACCAGCACATAGGCGATGCCTGCCAGCACCACCCGTGTCAGCTCGCCCCATGTCACGCCCAGAAAATGCACGCCGATTCCGCAGCCGATAAAGAACTGCGCGGCAAGGATGGCCTCGGCTGGCGGGCGGCTGTGGATCAGGCCCGAGAGTGACAGAACGGCGGTCACGATCATGGGGCCAAGGATGGACGCGCCGAACAGGCCGATCCGCTCTCCTCCCTTCCAACCGATCAGGGCTGCGGCCGCCATCAAGGCCATCTCCCCCACCGGCAGTTCCGTCACCGGCGCGCCGATGGGATTGGTCAGCCCCGCCCCGTAAGCCAGCGTCAAGAAAGCAGGCGCGAGGGTGACGATGATCAACACCCGCGTGGCATGGATCAATGACAACGCCCGCGGATCGCCCCCTGCTTCGGTGCCAAAGATCACCATGTCCTGCAAGCCGCCCGGCATCGCGGCGTAATAGGCCGTCGGCGCGTCGAACCCCCAAACATGCCGAAAGAAAGGGACGCCGATAATCCCGATCAGCGCGATAAAGACCGGGACCAGCGCCACCGACATCGCCATCTGTGGCAGTTGGTGGAAAAGGTCAGGCGTGATCGAGGCCCCCACCGCCACCCCAAGGATCGTGCGCGCCGCGACCGAGACTTGGCCGAAGCCTTTGATCGGCACGTTCGACAATGCCGCGATAAGGCAGGCGGCCATCGGCCCGAAAAGGAATGGCAGCGGCAGATTGAGCCACCAAAAGAGCAAAGTTCCAGCCGCGGCGAGGATCAAGGTCAGCGCACGACGGCGGGTCGGTTGGGAGAGGCGCATAGGGTTCAACTTACTTCTTCTTCCGGGCTTGACCCTTTCTGGATACGATTGTATCCACCTGTATGCAATACCTATCGGAGGGGGTTTCATGAGCGAAGAAGACCGCACACCGCAAGGCAACTCTGCCTACAATCAGTTGATGGATGAACTTCGCGCCGGACGGCTCAACCCCGGCGACCGCCTGCGTGAAACGGAGTTGGCCGAGCGCTTGGGCGTCTCCCGGACCCCCGTGCGCGAAGCGATCCGACAGTTGGAGGCCGATGGCGTCGTGGCCCATATCCCCCGCCAAGGGGCGAGTATCCGCACACTGGACTATGCTGAGGTGATGGAGCTTTACGAGATGCGCGCCGTGTTGGAGGGCACCGCCGCGCGGCTGGCCGCCCGCGCCGCCTCGGATATCGAAATCGAAGAACTTCAGGACATGAACCAGTCGCTCGCCACCTTGGGCAACGTGCCCGAAGCCTTCACCCTCAACCGCCAGTTCCACGCAGCCCTTCTGGACGCCGCGAAGAACCGTTTCCTGACCCGGTCGATCCATACGCTGCAAAAGACGCTGATGATCCTCGGACCGACGACGCTCACCGATCCTGACCGGGCCGAGAAAGCGGTGGAGGAACATTTTGGCGTTCTGGATGCGATCAAGGCCCGTGATGCCGCCCTCGCCGAAGCGGCGATGCGCGCGCATATCGAAGCGGCCCAACGGGTCCGGGTGCGCGCCCTGCGCGCGCAGCCCTCGCGCGGTGAGACCTATGACGGAGACCTGCTGTGACCGAGGCTTACGATATCGTCGTGATCGGCGGCGGCAATGCGGCGCTTTGTGCCGCGATCACCGCCGCCGAAACGGGCGCCCGCGTGCTGATCCTTGAGACCGCGCCAAAACCGTACCGGGGCGGCAATTCGCGCCACACCCGTAACTTCCGCTGTATGCACCACGGGCCACTGGGGCCGCTGGTCGAAAGCTACACCGAAGACGAATATCTTGCGGACCTGATGAAGGTGACGGGTGGCAAGACCGATGAGCATCTCGCACGCCTCGCCATCCGCACCTCTGAGGAATGCCTGCCATGGATGGAAGAACATGGCGTGCGGTTTCAGCCGTCGCTCTCGGGCACTCTGTCACTGGCGCGGACCAACGCCTTCTTTCGCGGCGGTGGCAAAAGCCTTGTAAACGCCTATTACCGCACCGCCGAAGGGCTGGGCGTGGATGTGCTCTATGAAGCTGCCGTGACCCATCTGGAACTGGAAGGCGACCGGGTGACACGGGTGGATTATACCCATGAGGGGGCGGCCAAGAGCCTCTCGCCCAAATCCGTCGTCGTTGCCTCTGGCGGCTTTCAGGCGGATACCGACTGGCTCGCCCGGGCATGGGGGCCAGCGGCGAAGAATTTCCTGATCCGGGGAACGCCCTACAATCGCGGCGTGGTGCTGGCCAATCTGCTGGACCAAGGCATCGCACAGGTGGGCGACCCGACGCAGTGCCACGCGGTCGCCATCGACGGGCGCGCGCCAAAGTTCGACGGCGGAATCGTCACGCGGTTGGATTGCGTGCCCTTCTCCATCGTCGTCAACAAGGACGCACAGCGGTTCTATGACGAGGGCGAGGATGTCTGGCCCAAACGCTACGCCATCTGGGGTCGTCTGGTGGCTGCGCAGCCTGACCAAGTCGGCTATGTCATCATCGACGCGAAATCGCTGAACCTGTTCATGCCTTCGGTCTTCCCACCGATCAAAGCCGATACGCTGGCGGAACTGGCGGGAAAGATGGGCCTGCCTGCTGATGCGCTGGAGCACACCGTGGCCGAGTTCAACGAAGCCTGCGGCGATCAAAGTAACTTCCACCCAACCGAACTTGATGGCGTGGCGACCACGGGTCTGACCCCGCCCAAGACAAACTGGGCGCGACCGATCACCGAGCCGCCGTTCTACGGCTATTCCCTCAGGACCGGCGTCACCTTTACCTACCTTGGCCTGAAAGTAGATGAAAACGCGCAATGCTCCATCGGCGACCGCCCTGTCAGCAACCTCTGGGCGGCGGGCGAAACCATGGCGGGCTCGATCTTGGGCCAAGGCTATCTTGCCGGATTTGGCATGACCATCGGCACCGTCTTCGGACGTATCGCAGGCAAGGAGGCCGCAGCCCATGCAAATTGATCTACTCCAAGAAGCACGCCGTCAGGCCGAAATCTGCAACGCCTGCCGCTATTGCGAGGGCTACTGTTCGGTCTTCCCTGCCCTTCAGGCCGAACGCGCCTTTTCTGACGGGGATTTAACGCAACTGGCGAACCTTTGTCACAACTGCCGGGGCTGCTATTACGCCTGCCAATACACCGCTCCGCATGAGTTTGACCTGAACCTGCCCCAAGCCTTGGCCGATGTGCGCCAAGACAGTTGGGAGGAGTTCGCCTTTCCACGTGCCGCCGGGAAAACGTTCCAGAAAAACGGCCTCGCCATCGTGCTCGCCACTGTCGTGGGCTTTGCCCTGCTGTTCTGGGCTGCCCGTGCGCTGGCCGCCGCAGGAGGCGAAGGTTTCTATGCGGTGCTGTCTCACAATGCGATGGTGTCGATCTTTCTGCCCGCCTTTCTGTTTCCGCTGATCAGCATCGCCATCGGGCTGCGCCGTTACTGGCAAACCGTCGGCGGTGCCCCGGTTCGCCTCTCGCATCTGCGCGGGGCCGTTGCCTCAATCGCGTATATGCGCAATCTCAAGGGCGGGCACGGCGACGGTTGCAACTTTGAAGACGAAGACCGTTTCACCCACGCCCGCCGCTATGCGCATCAGGCAATCATGTACGGCTTTCTGTTGTGCTTTGCTTCGACCAGCGTGGCGACGCTTATGCACTACCTGCTTGGTATGCCCGCTCCTTACGGGCTGTTCTCCGCCCCCAAAATCCTTGGACTGTCGGGCGGTGTTCTGTTGGTGTTGGGCTGTGGCAAGATGGTCTGGCTCAAGCTGCGGTCGGACAAATCGCTCGGTGCGACCAATGCCTTTGGCGGAGAGATCGCCTTTACCGGGTTGCTGGGGTTTGTCGGGCTGAGCGGGCTGTTGCTCTATGCGGCAAGCGGTTCTGGCTGGATGCCGGGGCTGTTGGTTATACACCTCGGCGCCGTGCTCGCGTTCTTTTTGCTGACACCCTTCACCAAAATGGCCCATGGGTTTTACCGAATGGCGGCTTTGGTAAGGGATGCGCAGCGGCGTGAGGCGGTTTGAGCGAAATGGTACAGCGGGGCGGGGCGCGCGGCGGCGCAGGTTCATGACAAAACCGATGTTGGGAATTTTCATCCTCTGAGCCGATAAGGCCAGCATTGGGTTTTACCCAGCATCCAATTGCGGTAAAAAGCGCCTATCCGCTGAAGCTTAGGCTTTGGCGGCTTACAGGGTCGGGCGTTGCATGGAGCCGGAACATTGAGTTTTACAGCGCCTGATCCAGACCAATTGCCCCGCACATTGAACGATTATTACAGCCGTGCACGCGCAGGGATGAGCCAACGCAACCGCGCGTATTTCTTGGCCGGTGCCGGGGATGGGCAGACTGCTTCAGCCAATGAAACCGCTTTTCAGCAGGCTGAGGTCACGCCACGGATGTTGCGCGATCTGCGGGGCGGGTCGACAGAGGTGTCGCTGCTGGGACAAAAGCTTGTTGCGCCCTTTCTGATTGCGCCCTTTGCCTATCACCGACTGCTGCATGACGCAGGCGAGAGCGCAACCGCCCGCGCGGCCGAGGCCCAGTCGATCAAGATGGTGCTGAGCGCGCAGAGCAGCGAACCGCTCGACAGGGTGCGCAGCAGCGGCCCCGGCAGTGACTGGTTTCAGCTGCACTGGTTGGGGAGCAGAGAGGCCACGCAAGCGCTTGCGCAGATGGCACTGGACGCGGGTTTCACCAGATTGATCCTGACCATTGATGCGCCCGTCCAAGGGGTGCGGGACCGCGAAATCGAGGCCCAGTTTCAGCTGCCGCCCGATGTCAGCGCGGTCAATCTCGCGCGGTTCACGCCGCCTGCCTTCACGCCGCGTGAAGACGCGCAGTCGATCATCTTTGACCACATCGCCGAGACCCTGCCCACATGGGCTGATATCGCTTGGCTGATCGAGACGTTAGAGGCTCCGCTGCTGCTGAAAGGCGTCCTGCATCCCGAAGATGCAGCGCAGGCGCAGAGGATCGGCGCGGCGGGCGTTATCGTGTCAAACCATGGTGGCCGGGTGCTGGACCGCGCGCCCTCAACGCTAAGCGCCCTGCCCGCCATAGTTGCCAAGGTCGGACCGGATTACCCTGTGTTGATGGACGGAGGCATCCGGCGCGGGGTCGATATCCTGATCGCGCTGGCCCTCGGGGCAAAGGCCGTTTTGATCGGGCGGCCCATCGCCTGCGGATTGGCGGTGGCTGGCGATCTGGGCGTCAGCCATGTGTTGCGCTTGCTGCGCGACGAGTTGGAAATCGCTATGTTGCTAAGCGGCTGCGCAACGGTGCAAGACATAGAGCGCGATATGGTTCACCTGAAACTATAACGCAGCGGGATGATCAGTGTGAATTCGTCGCCTTTCAGATAGTTGGGCGGCGTGGGCATCTTTTCCAGCGTCTTGACCGTCTGCACGGCAGCCATGTCGAGGATTTCTGAACCCGAGGATTGCGCCACCTCAGCCGCGATCAGCGCGCCGTAGCGGTCCAGCGTGAAACGCACCTGCACCTCGCCTTCGATCCGGTCGTTGCGCGCCTTGGCCGGATAGGTTTTGCCACCGCTGATCAACAACACGATGTTTTTCTGCCAGTCGCGGATCTCTTCCGTCTGTTCGGCGGTCAGCCCTTCACTTTCAGCCTTGGCGGTTTCCGCTTCGGTGTCTGCCTCAACCCCGGCGACAGACTGCTCAGAGGCCTGCCGCGCCTCGGCGCCGATCTGGCTTTCCGCGTCGATTTGCTCGGGGTCCTGCTCGGCGGCGATCTCTTCGGCCACCTCCTCCGTCTCGGCTTCGGGCTCGGGGGCGGCCACGCCGAATTTCAGGCTCTCGTCCTCAACGTCATAGGGTATCTGACTTAGAATTGGCTGTTCGGCGGCCTTAGCGGCCTCCAAAACTTCAGGGCTTTCGGTTACCGTCGGCGCATCCTGGGCCTCGATTTGCGCCACGCTGTCTTCTTGCAAGGCCGAGGGGGCCGCGATGATATCCGACAGATCGAACATCACCGCGCCGGTAATCCCCTCTGTCTTGGGCTCGGCGGGTTCTGCGGCGGGGGGCTGATCAAGCAGCAAGACGGGAAGCCCTGCATGCAGCGCACCGCTTAGGGCGATCGCGACGCCCCAGAAAACGGGCCTGACGCTGCGCGAGGCGTAGGTCAGGCTCACTGCGCCGCCTCCGGCTCAGGCATGGCTGCCTCTTCTACATTTTCATCCAGTCCGACCAGCCCGACTTTCAGAAACCCGTCTGCGCGCAGGATGTTCATCACCCGCATGAACTCACCATAGGGCACGGATTTATCCGCGCGGATGAAGATCCGCGTGTCGCGTTTTTGCAAGGTGGCGATGCCGACGTCGATATAAAGCCTGTCGTGCGTCGTGGCCGTCTCGCCCACTGAAAGGGCGAGGTCTTCAGTGATGGTGATGAAAACCGGCTCGGCGGGGCGCTCCGGGGCTTCGGCGACCGCTACGGGCAGTTCCACCGGGATGTCGACCGTCGACAGCGGGGCCGCGATCATGAAGATGATCAGCAGAACCAACATGACATCGATAAAGGGGGTGACGTTGATCTCGCTGTTTTCGCTGAGATCGCCATCGTCGTCACCGCGTAGCCGCGCACCCACGCCGCCTACTCCGCCGCCGGGGCTGAAACGGACCCCAGATGGTAGGCGGGTCGTGCCCCTGCCATCTCGTCATCGGCAAGGTCCAGATCGCGCGACAAGGTCCGCTCGACCAGCGCGCCCGCATCGGCCAGCATCACCTTATAGCCCCCCAAGCCCCGCGCGAGGATGTTGTAGAAAATCACCGCAGGGATCGCCGCGACAAGGCCGATGGCCGTGGCTAACAACGCCTCGGCAATGCCCGGCGCGACGATGGCCAGATTGGTGGTGTTGCTTTCTGAGATCGAGATGAAGCTGTTCATGATCCCCCAAACGGTGCCGAACAGCCCAACAAAGGGTGCAACCGAGCCGACATTGGCCAAGACCCCTGCCCCCAGCCCCATGCGCCGGGCGGCCCCGGCCTCAATCCGCGCGATTTCCGACCCCGCGCGTTCCTTGATCCCGGCTTTGATCCCGGACTTCATCCCGGCACTGGCGCCCGAGGCTGCGCGCTCTCGTTCGGCTGCACGCACCATCTGCCCCATGACGCCTTTGCGTTTGGCGAAACGCGCACGCGCCGCAACCAGCGAGCCTGCCTTGTCCAAATCGCGATACCGGCGGCGCAGCACGCCGCGTTCCCATCGCAGGATCATCACCCGTGCAACAAAAATCACCCAGACCAGAGCTGAGGCAAAGAGCAGCGACAGCATGACGCCTTTGACAACCCAATCGGCCGCCATGAACATGCCAAGGGGCGACATCTCGTCATGCTCGGCCTGCTCAAGCAGCGTGGTCACCGTCTCAAGATCGAAAGCGGCGGCGGGGGCTGCGGCGATACAAAGCGCAGCAGCGGGAAAAACCAGAGAAAACTTCATCGTTTAAGTCTCGGCCCATGTGCGAATAAGGTTGTGATAGATGCCGGTCAGTCGCACCGTTTCGGGATCGTTGGCCCCGATGCTGTCGCTGAGCGCCTGAATGGATTGATCCAGATCGAACAGGATGCGGCGGTTCGCGTCAGAGCGGATCATGCTTTGCAGCCAGAAAAACGACGACACACGCACCCCTCGGGTCACGGGGGTGACCTCATGCAGGCTGGTGGCCGGATAGAGGATCATATCCCCCGCAGGCAGTTTCACGGTCTGGCGGCCATAGTGATCCTCGATCACCAATTCGCCGCCGTCGTAGTCTTCTGGCTCGCTGAGAAATAGCGTCATCGACAGATCGGTGCGTAGCCGTTCCTGGGTCAGCGGGTTCACCCGAATGGCATTGTCGATATGCGCCCCAAAGGTTTCGGCCTGCGCGTATTTGTTGAACATCGGCGGCAGGATTTTTGCGGGCAGCGCGGCAGACAGAAACAGCGGATCACTGGTTAGCTTTTGCAAGATGAACTTGCCCAATGTCTGTGCCGTGTCCGAGGTTGGCGGCAATTGTTGATTGCGTTTGACCTCCCGAGATTGCGCGCCTGCGGTCTTGGCTCCGTCCTCCCAATCAGCTGCATCAAGATGCGCGCGGATCTGTTTGACGTCGTCTTTGCTCAGGATCGAAGGGATCGTGATCAGCATATCATACCTCTTGCTGTCAGCGGGCAACCCCAAGAGGGCTGCCCGCCTTGATGGCTGCGGTTTAGAACTTCATTTCCAAAGAGAAGGAAACTTCACGGCCCGGCGCGACATAGGTGAATGGCGTGCCCGAACGGTAGGCAGCGTCATAGACCGTTTCATCCGCGACATTGGTGACTGCCATCTTCAACATAGTGTTGTCGGCGAATTCGTATTCACCCAGCAAGTCAAAGGTAAATGCGTCGGGAATGGACCGGCCATTGGCGGCCACACTGCCCAGATCAATCGCACCTTGATAGTTCACACGCCCGCCCAGCATCAGCTTGTCGGTCACCTGATAGGTGGCGAGAAGATTCAGCTGCTCATGCGCAACGTTCGCCACCGAGAGGCCGATGTTGTCGCTGTCGGCACTGCGCAAGACTTCGCTGTCCATGAAGTTGGCGCCGCCGAAAAGGCTCAGCCGTTCGGTCACCTTGCCCGCAACGCCGAGTTCAAGACCCCGCATGCGGTACTTCAGCGTGTCGGAGGTGACGATCGCACCGCGTGGCCCGATATCCTCACGCGCTTGGTCTTTGGTGGTTTGATAGAGCGCCGCAGTGAACAGAAGGTTCGGCGTGAAGCTGTATTTCGCACCGATTTCAAGCGAGGTGTTCTCTTCGGGTGCAAGCCCTGACCCGTTATCATCCAGCCCGCCGTAAAAACCGCCGCCCGCTTCCAGTTCCTGCCCCGCCGGGTTGGTCGAAGTAGCCGCCGCTGCATAGATGTTCAGACGGTCGGTGAAGGCATAGGTCGCCCCCAAGTTCCAGTTCAGCATGACATCATCGCGCGACAGCTCATAGGCTTCTTCGCCGGTGCCGCCACTACGCGAGATGTCATACATATCCACCCGCAGCCCGCCGTTGACCTTTAGGCGGTTCGACAGGGTCACGGTATCCAGCGCATAGAGGGAGGTGGTCTTGACCGTCGTTTCCGTAAGGTCCGTTCCCAATACGGGTTCTTCGCCGCTCCAGCAGCCTTCCCCGATGGGATCGGGATTGACGGCGCTGACGGTGCAGCCGCGTTGGCCAGCCGGTGGCTCATAATCCTCGCTGGAGAGGTTCGAGTAGCTCAACTTCTCGATTTCTTCCCGCGAGGTGGCAAGGCCCAACACATAGGAATGCGATGCTCCGGCGAATTGGGCCGCCCCGCTGAGTTCCAGCACATTGGCAAGCACATCGGTCTGCTGATCCCAGCTCTTGAAGCTGAGCCCGACGTCCCAGTCCTCGGGATTGGTGGAACCATTGTCGATCAGGCTGCTTGGCGCTGTCAAAACATAGTCGTTGGTCGAGCGTGCTGCGCGGAATGTGTTGGTAAGCGCTATGCCATTGTCAAAGGCATAGGTTGCCTTGGCCGTGGCCACCGTTTCTTCGGCAGTCTGGAAGTCGCGCCCGGGCACCCCGTAGAAGGTATCGCGGTCGATGCCGTATTCGGTAACAGGACCGATCAGCCCCAACTCTTCGTTATTGACGTAAGGCACCCCCCAGTCCGGCGTCTGCTCAATCTTGGTGTAGCTCAGGTTGCCTTCCAAGGTCAGCGCATCGGTCGCCGCGAATTTCAGTGCCAGCGCCGCGCCTTGGCGGTCATCGGTGATCTTATCGCGCCCGGCCACTTCGCCGTCTTGCAACATGCCATTAAAGCGCAGTTGCAGGCGGTCGTTGATGACCTTGTTGGTGTCGATGGTCTGACGCACGGTCGCCGCGTCGGTCACAGTTGTTACTGTCTTAGTAAAATCGACGTTCTGCGGGCTTTTGGAGATCACATCGATCGCGCCGCCGGTTGTGCCGCGTCCGCCAACTGTGCCAGCCGGGCCTTTGGTGACTTCGACCTGCTCGGTGTTGAACGTCTCGGCGACACCGGTGCCGGGGCTGCGGATGCCATCGGTATAGGTGTCGTTATTGGCTTTGAACCCGCGGATATAGATGTTGTCTCCAAAGGAGTTCCCGCCCTCGCCGAAGCCAAGCGAAATGCCCGGTGTCGACCGCGCCAACTCGCGCACGCTGGTTGTGCCGGTGGTTTCCAAGACCTCTTGGGTGATCGCTGTCACCGTGCGCGGATTGTCTTTCAGCGGGCCGGGCATCCGACTGTTGGCAAGCGTGTTGGCTTTGAATGGGGCGTCTTGATCAACGTAAGAACTGCCACCTGCCGCCGCTTTTGCGGCAGCGCGGGCCTGCGCATCGGACAGTTCCTGCGCTTGGCGTTCCGCGGCTTCCTCGGCGGCGCAGACGGGGGTGCCCGCCAATGCAGCTGTGCAGGCCGTGGGTTCAGCCGCCCGCGGCTGGGCCGCTCGGCGTGGCGCTGGCTGGGCGGCGCGCGGCGCAGGCTTTACCGCCGGCTGGGGGGTTGGTTCTTCGGTCGTCTCGACCTCGACTGTTGGCAGGATGATCAGATCACTGTCCTGCGCGGCGCCGGGTGTGGCCATGCAGGCCATGGCCAAGGAGGCTCCGAAGCCCCCGACCACCAGCGTGGAATGTCTGTGAATTTTGTCTGTGCAGTTTTGGGTGTCGTTGGTACGGCGCATAAGTCCCTCGCGGAGAAGATTTTTTCTTGCTGACCGCGCTTCCAACGGCTGGCTATTTGAATGGGTCACCGCTTAATCTGAGTATTTTAGTAAGTAAAGATATTAATCCTATTAAAATAGTCAAGTATAGCGCCCTGTTGTGAAGCTACACCACTCTGGTAGCGGCGTTTGCGCCCGGGCGCGGGTAATGAAGGATTTCATGCCATAGCATTTTAGGTTTTGACCAAAAAAAAGCCGCCCCAAAGGACGGCTCAGTCGCAAAAACTTCTTTGGTCTAAAGGTCGGAAAGCCGGTAGAACTCTGCTTTTACCATTGTTGGCTCCCACACCGGCAGGATATCCATTCGAGCTAATTTGGTACGAAGACGATCTGGGTCGCCCGCCCAGAACCCATCAATCAAAGATAGCTTGAGATATCGCTTCTTGAACCGTGTTACGCTGTCCTGGTCGACAAGGTCGCGCATAATTCCCATGTGCCGAACTTGACCGCTAAGCTCTAGCGCGCCTTGATCACCGTCCGAGCAGTTCAGAAGCAACTGGACGGTTTCGGCGGTTACCCCGAGGGCTGAGCTACTCCCCATTTGTTGGACAGGATCTGGCGTAGTTTAAGCTACTCTTTGCACTTGCTGATCGTGGTTGGTTGTTTCAATTCTCTGCCAATAGACCACAGCAGGTGGTTTGCCGCCAAGGGCAGAATGCGGGCGCTTGTGGTTGTAGAACTCGATCCATTTTCTGACGCCATCTCGGGCCTCTGACCCGGTTTCCCAGGCATGCAGGTAGACGCATTCATACTTCAGTGACCGCCACAGCCGTTCGACAAAGATATTGATCCCTTGCCCGGCAGGGTATCGCGCAGCGATGTCCCGAGAGGGGAGGAAGCGGCCCTTGCCGTCCATTGAGATGCGCACGTTTGCGCTCCGCAACCTGTTCGTCCAAGCGAAAGACGTGAACTGGCTGCCCTGGTCCGTGTTCATTATGTCTGGCGGGCCGAACTTGTGGATCGCCTCATTCAGCGCATCAACGCAGAAGCCAGCCTCCAACGTGTTCGAGATGCGCCACGCCAGAACCTTGCGCGTGTGCCAATCCATGATGGCCACCAGATAAAGGAAGCCGCGCCGCATCGGTAGATATGTGATGTCGGCGCACCAAACTTGATTTGGCCGATCCACGCGTAGCCCCCGCAGCAGGTAGGGGTAAATCTTGTGACCCTTCGCCGCCTTGCTCGTGTTGGGTTTCTGGTAGATCGGCATGAGACCCATCAACCGCATAAGGCGTCGGATGCGCTTTTCGTTCACCAGATGCTGTTCATTGCGCAGGTGCCACGTCATTTGGCGCACACCGTAAAACGGGGTTTCCAAGAACTGCTTATCGATGACGCGCATCAGATCGAGGTTCATCTCGCTCTCACCCTTGGGTTCATAGTAAAATGACGACCGCGAGATCGACAGCAGGGAACATTGCTTGCCGACGGACAGACCCGGAATGTTCGGCTCAATCATCTTGCACCTCACTTGCCGGTCCAGGGTTTGAGCTTTCTGGCCAAAAAATCGTTGGCGACGGCCAACTCCCCAATCTTGGCATGCAGGCCTTTGACCTGCTCTTCATCGACTTCCGGTGCCTTCCGGCTACCTCGCTCGAACACACCAGATGCGCCCTCAAGCAATGCACGTTTCCATTGATGGATCATCGTCGGGTGAACTCCAAACCGACTGGCCAGCTCGCTGACAGTCTCTTCGCCTTTCAGCGCTTCCAACGCCACCTTGGCTTTGAATTCTGGGTGATGTTGCTTCCGTTTCGACATTCCTGATCTCCTTCGTGTTGAAGATCAGCAAACTACAAATCGCAGCTTACGTCAGTGTCCGATGTTCGGGGGGTAGCTCAGTGTGTCTTACGAGTTAAAGTTCGAGTTGTTGGTATGACGATCTATTCTGCTGGGAAGCGCCTTTAAGAAGCTTGGGCCCAGCGGCGAGGTATCAGTCCCATTTCACGGGTTGAGGAGCCAACAATGGATGAGCAGAGAACTATGCAAGATATCGTTTTAAAAGCCATGCCGCGCCTCTTTGCACTTTGGAAGCTTGAGCCCGCTGAATGCGCAGGCTTGTTGTCAATGACAGAGGAACAATGGCGTCAAGTGGTCGACGGAAACTACAGAATGGATCTAACTGAAGGACAGGTCTTACGGACCAGTGCTTTGTTGGGCATCTATCGCTCCCTTGAAATTTGTTTCAGCAAGCCGATATTAGATTGTTGGATTTCGCTTCCCAATAACGGCCCGACAACGCAGGGTCAGCGTCCCGTGGACGCAATGATCGAGGCTGGGCTTCCGAAATTCTTAGAAATACGGAAATACTTGGAATTCCAAGCCGGCCCCTGAGCCGAGCCGTATACTCACGCCCACAGTCACAACCTTTCCAACACAAAGATCTCATGTGTGGGAAAGGGCCTGATGTTGCATGATCGCGCTTCGGGAGATTGTATGTATATGGATGCATTGGTTCTTTAGGTCTCAGCCAGAAGGGACTACGGTAGAAACGGTTTTGCAACTAAATAGCAGCCATGGGTAGCGGCCCCTCTATGCTTCTATCAAGATCGGTGCCCGCCATCACGAGCACCAGAACCCGTGTCAGCTCAAACGCGTTGATATAGCACGCAGCCCACCAGTTCCTGTTCGCTCCCGCCGGGCAAAATCGGAATTCGCCCTTCATGTCGCGCATTTTCGACGGCCAAAAAACTGATAGAGGTTGCCCAGATTCCGCTTCTAGCCCCCAATAACCGCGGCGGGATTACCTTGGCGCGCAAGCTTTGAACTAAGTAACTTCTGATTGAACCTAGGCTTGATCGAATACTGGAAAACGGTAGTCTTCTCTCATGTCCCGTCGATTTTCTTATGTACTCCTATCGACCGCCCTATCAGGCCTAACTTCCACGCCCGCGGAGGCTCAGGTCAGCTTTGGCAAAGGAAAATGCGCCGTTATCGCGGCCTCTAGATCGACACTCTCGGAAGCCCGGCAGTGGATCTATGAAAGTGGTTATGAGGATGAGGCTCATGTCTACTTCAGCCAGAATGGATGGTACGCCATTACCCTCGGGTTGGTATCGAAATCAGAATCCCGCTCGATCATTGAGCGGAGCATTCGTATGGGAAATCTGCCTTCTGATGCCTACTGCTCTTCAGGGGGAAACTACATTCGAAAAGTAGAGTGGAGGCATGCCGCGGCGCAGCCTACTAGCTCACCAACAAACTTGTGGTCGCCCTTCGATGCGAGGCCGCTCACAAGGGCTGAAAAAAGGTTCCTGCAAGCTGGCTTGGCCTACACTGGGTATTATGCAGGGCTTTTGGATGGCGTGTGGGGGCGCGGAAGTCAGAGGTCGTTGAAGGCCTACGCGCGAGCGGAACACGATAACATGGAGCCGTTGAACGCTGACGCGGCTTTCTTGGCCATGACCTTCGTTGTGGATGTCGATGATGGCGGATGGCGCCCGGTTCCGCTACCCAATCTTGGCATGAGTATCGCAATGCCGACCAAGCTGATGTCCTTGAAAGATCGTTCCGGGACAACTTCGGCTTGGGAGCACCGGCAAAAAGAGCTGTATATCATGGCTGGCCGGCACACCGCAGATTTTGTCGGGGAGCAACATGCCTTTGTAGAGCGAAATGCCTCCTACCAAGATGAGGTCTATAAGGTTCGTGATAGGGAGCGGTGGGTAACCTCATCTAAGAACGACAAGGGGTCGTCCTACATCAGGAGTGAGTACATCAATGGCGGCTGGTCTTCTGTGTTCATCACAGGGACACCGCACACAGAGCCCGAATTAGGGCTCATGATTTCGAGCATTTCCACAGACGGGACGACCCCTCTGTTCCCCTCTGAGGAGGGTGTGCTGATGCGCAATGCGATGCTCCTTCTTGATGAGATCAATTCGGCCGAAACCGAAGGTCGCGGTTCTGGTGATACAGTTGGAGTGTCCGTTGAGCCGCGAAAGGTGCCACCAGCGGCCGACAAAGAGCCTCCTGCCGCAGGTGGAACCGGCACTGGGTTTCTAGTCAACGCTGACGGGGTCCTATTGACGAATGCCCATGTCGTAGAGGACTGCTCACTGATCGAGGTGAATGGTCAAAAGGCCAACCTGCTTGCTTCCAGCAATATGTTCGACCTTGCTGCGATTTCCGTTCCAGGCGCCTTGCTGGGTGAACCACTTCAGTTCTCTTCGAGAAGCGCTGGTCTGAATGCAGATATCACCATCGCTAGGTATCCACTGCACGGGCTGCTCGGAGGCCTGAACATTGGGCGGGGCTCAATTTCCGCTCTAAAGGGTTTGAGGGGTGACGAGATCAACTTTCAGATTTCGGCTCCAGTCCAGCCAGGCAATAGTGGTGGGCCCGCAGTTGATCGGTTCGGCAACGTGGTGGGGGTTGTCGTATCCAAGCTCGATACTGTTGAGGTCGCTGATCTTACCGGCGACATCGCTCAGAACATCAACTTTGCAGTCCGTGGTGATCTCGCAAAGGCCTTCTTATCCTCAAACGGGATCACCTTCTCAGAAGCGCAGGGAGGCGATCCTATGGATGGAGAAACTATCGCTCAGCGCCTGCAGCAAGCTACACATCTGGTTCGATGCTCCGGATAATAGCTACATTTGTCGTCGGAGATATATCACGCACAAGACTAGTTGGGTCGCTCTGAAAGAGCTGGTTGAAGGTTTCTACGAGTATACTACCCCTACCCCGCAATAAAAATTTCTGAAGTATATTGGAACAGGTCTGATTCCCCAGACTTTAGCAAAGTCAACCCTCTCTGATCTCCACAACCTCGGGCGACACCCCCTTCAGCGATACCTCGACGAGAGCTAAGGCGGTGGAACCATCGCGTTCCTGGCCCCAAAAACTACTCGAATTTCGGGTGAAGTTTTTGTCAGATGCAAATATGCATGCAGGCTCGCGAGGAAAGAGCGTTTATTGGATGGCTCTGAGGCAGGCAAACAATCGAAGCCTATGCGGCAACTGCGATTTGACCTAATGGTCGTCAGTTGCACGCAACGGAAACTCCCCAAATTTCTGCCTGATCGTTCCTGCAAAGTGGGCAGCATGTTAAAGGTAAAAATTCTCGCCGTCGGAAAAATCGGTTTGCCCATTTCACTATCGGTGCTCGGCTCCGCAGTCATGCTATTGGCGGAAGCGCAACGGACTGAAAGTCAAGACGCCGTGTGGCATGATGCTAGCGAATTCGTCCGTGCTTGTTCTCCTTAGGCCTCAAAAGCCGACATTAGAACCGCGGAGGTGAACGGCAGCAAGGTCCCGCATAGCGGGCCGGCCTAAGCGGACCTTGGTAATTTTACCAGCTAAAGGCCGGTTCGAGCCCATTTTGCAAGATTTCTGCTTCGCAGCGAATGTCGTCTGTCAGGAGACGGTCAAAAACCTTCAACAAGGTCTTGGGTTTGGAATGGGGTTTTTGGCAGCCTCCAATTAGGTAGTTTGCACCTGTTCCAAAAACGAGCGTTTGTGCCGCATAGGTATTGGCAATAGGTTTTTGTCCAGCAGCGGTCGTTCGTGACCTAGGAGGGGAATGCTACCGAAGAGCCTTCATTGAGTGTTTTTCGCAATGCAGCCCATGTCCGTTCGAAGGAAGATCGCTTGACCCTCCAGTTGGCGGAAGGTCTAGCATCAACCTGTTAGCTCAATGAGATAAAAGGCACTTATGGAAATAACTGATCAAACGCTGCTGCTCGCATTTGGCCTTGGCTTACTCGGCTTCGTCGAACCCTGCACGATTGGGGCTCATATGCTGTTCCTTGGGGGGCAGAGACGCCGCCCGATGGGCCAGAGGCTTGGGGCGGCGTTGGTCTTTCTGCTAGCCAGGCTCGTCGTGATGGGTGGATTTGGCGGTTTTATAGTGGTGTTGGGCCAGAATCTTATCGGCGTGCAGACCGGTGCATGGCTCGTTTTCGGGACAATCTACCTTGGCCTCGGATTTGCGATCTTCGCAGGATGGGACAAAGTAATGCGCCGCCGCATCGGATTCGCGCCCGAACACTGGAAGATCGCTTCCAATCCACTCCTTCAGGGACTGGCATTCGGGCTGAACATTCCCGCCTGCGCCGCGCCTATCCTATTTGGGCTTATGGGCACCGCGACAGCAAGCGGATCAGCTACCACGGGATTTCTGATGATGGCGGTCTTTGCCCTCGCGCTGTCGCTCCCGCTGCTCCCGCTTTCTGTCCTTCCCAGTCTTGCCCGGCCCCTCGACCGGCTTGCCGACTGGCTGCGGCCCCGTCGCTGGCTATTGGGGGTGATCTTCGTTGGGCTTGGTATCTGGTCCGTCTGGTTCGGCCTGTTCGTCGACCCTGTGGACTGGAGCGCGACATGACCCCCCGCCGCCGCTTTTGGCATGTTGCAGGTGCAGGCACCGCGTTCCAGGCCGGGTCTTCGGCGGTTGACAGTGCAACCGTCATGTCTGCGCTGGTCTACCAACTGACGGGCAGTTCCGTTGCCGTCGGCGCAGTTTCAACGATCCTGCGGCTCGGCTGGCTTCTGCCTCAACTCTTCGTCGGCTATTTAGCTGGTCGTGGCGCCTCTTCAATGCCGTTTTATGTCGCGGGCGCATTCGGGCGAACGGCGGCCATTGCAATACTATCAATCGTTCTTTGGTTCGGCGCGAACATTGGTTGGGCGCACGCCACACTTGGCGCGGCGACTCTTGGGCTATGGGTTCTCTACGCCTTCCTCAGTGGGATCGTTGGCGTTCCATATAATGATATCGTCGCCCGATCTGTCCCGTCCGAGCACAGGAGCCGGATGCTCTCGATCCGCTTCTTTGGTGGAGGACTCGTTGCACTTCTCGTCACCGCGCTGGCAGACAGACTACTGCGGACGCTTGAATTTCCGATCTCATACGCCGCCGTGCTTGGGATCGCGGCGTTCCTGATGTTGCTCTCGTCCATTGTCTTCACTGCGATGGGAGAGCCTGAACAGGCTACGCCCAGCAAAGCTGCCACAAGTTTCACAGCCTATTTGCAGGAAGGTGTTGCGACGTTCCGGGACGATCCGGTGTTCCGTCATTTCGTTTTTGCGCAATGGTGCGGGGGCGCTGTTCTCATCGCCGGGCCGTTTTTTGTCATCGCGGCCGCAACGCTTGGGGTGGGTTTGGAAAATGTGGCGCTTTTGCTCGGTGCCCAGACCGTCGGAGCGCTCGCGGGAAATCCACTCTGGGGCTGGTGGGGCGATTACCGGGGGAAATTGAGCCTGATGCGTGGAATCGCAATAGCGCGCACGGCTCCGCCAATCGCCCTTTTGTTCCTTTTGCTGACACCCGTGCCGCCAGAGGCAATCCTACCAATCCTTTTGGTCGTATTCTTCGTTCTTGGCGCATTGGCAAATGGTCTGACGATTGCGGTCATAGGGCTGCTGATGGAGATATCCCCGGACGACCGACGCCCCGCTTATAGCGGATATTTCAACGCGCTGACGGCACCCGCATTCGTTCTGCCGCTTTTCGGAGGCTTTGCCATCGTCGCCATGGGGACATGGATCGTCTTTGCAATCGCGTTTGGGGCTGCACTTGGTCAAGCCACGTTTCTCACGCGCATCGATGTGAAAGAATGAACGGGGTAGACGGGGTGCTTTCTTGTCCTGTTAAAAAGCGTGCATTCGGCCAAGGTCAGAAATGTCCGCGACCACCTCTTAGTGGCCAATACCCACACGTTTTTGTCACCGGCACAAACGACCGTTTGTTGAACGGTTCACCAGACCGGACATTGGTGCACGTGCACCGAAGGTCTGAAAAGTCCGCATTCCAGCCCGTGGTTCAGACCGCAGCGAAGGTCGGGTCCGAGCCCAATTTGACTAAGGCTGCGGGGCGCGAGGATGTACGTTAACGCAGAATAGGCAAAATTCTCTTACAACTACTCGGGTTTCGGGTGAAGTCTCCCGAAGTTAAGAAGGGGCCGTCATTCAGGCAGTCAAGAAAAGAGCGTTTACTGGATGGTTTTAAGCCAGCCGAACATGCAAATCCGGTCCGGTAACAGTGTGAGCTACCCCCCGAACATCGGACACTGACGTAAGCTGCGATTTGTAGTTTGCTGATCTTCAACACGAAGGAGATCAGGAATGTCGAAACGGAAGCAACATCACCCAGAATTCAAAGCCAAGGTGGCGTTGGAAGCGCTGAAAGGCGAAGAGACTGTCAGCGAGCTGGCCAGTCGGTTTGGAGTTCACCCGACGATGATCCATCAATGGAAACGTGCATTGCTTGAGGGCGCATCTGGTGTGTTCGAGCGAGGTAGCCGGAAGGCACCGGAAGTCGATGAAGAGCAGGTCAAAGGCCTGCATGCCAAGATTGGGGAGTTGGCCGTCGCCAACGATTTTTTGGCCAGAAAGCTCAAACCCTGGACCGGCAAGTGAGGTGCAAGATGATTGAGCCGAACATTCCGGGTCTGTCCGTCGGCAAGCAATGTTCCCTGCTGTCGATCTCGCGGTCGTCATTTTACTATGAACCCAAGGGTGAGAGCGAGATGAACCTCGATCTGATGCGCGTCATCGATAAGCAGTTCTTGGAAACCCCGTTTTACGGTGTGCGCCAAATGACGTGGCACCTGCGCAATGAACAGCATCTGGTGAACGAAAAGCGCATCCGACGCCTTATGCGGTTGATGGGTCTCATGCCGATCTACCAGAAACCCAACACGAGCAAGGCGGCGAAGGGTCACAAGATTTACCCCTACCTGCTGCGGGGGCTACGCGTGGATCGGCCAAATCAAGTTTGGTGCGCCGACATCACATATCTACCGATGCGGCGCGGCTTCCTTTATCTGGTGGCCATCATGGATTGGCACACGCGCAAGGTTCTGGCGTGGCGCATCTCGAACACGTTGGAGGCTGGCTTCTGCGTTGATGCGCTGAATGAGGCGATCCACAAGTTCGGCCCGCCAGACATAATGAACACGGACCAGGGCAGCCAGTTCACGTCTTTCGCTTGGACGAACAGGTTGCGGAGCGCAAACGTGCGCATCTCAATGGACGGCAAGGGCCGCTTCCTCCCCTCTCGGGACATCGCTGCGCGATACCCTGCCGGGCAAGGGATCAATATCTTTGTCGAACGGCTGTGGCGGTCACTGAAGTATGAATGCGTCTACCTGCATGCCTGGGAAACCGGGTCAGAGGCCCGAGATGGCGTCAGAAAATGGATCGAGTTCTACAACCACAAGCGCCCGCATTCTGCCCTTGGCGGCAAACCACCTGCTGTGGTCTATTGGCAGAGAATTGAAACAACCAACCACGATCAGCAAGTGCAAAGAGTAGCTTAAACTACGCCAGATCCTGTCCAACAAATGGGGAGTAGCTCACGCTTCCACGTTTTGCCCTCCGGCTTTATGCGCTCGGCAACTTTCGCAAGTTCGCTTTCATCGAGCGAGGTTGAACGAAGTGTAGCTACCGGCGCGTTTTGGTCGCCTCTGACCCCACGACTATCCAAAACACGTCCGATCAACCGCAGGAGTTCGGTATTTTTTGATTGCTCTACCGAAATGCGAATAGACGATATCCCGCTTAACTCATTGCGGGGAAATCGGTTGTGCCCATTCCAGTACACTAAGCGATCCGCAATTTCGTCCCCCACGACGATGTTGACGCCACTTCGGCTCAAGGAATTCTTCGGCTCGAGGTAATGGCAAAATAACTCGGACAACTGGGATGGCGGCAGAACCGATCTCGGCTCAGTAAGCGCTTCTAAAAGGGCGCGAGGGTCATTCTCATACTTGGCGTGTTCGCTCTTTCCGTATTGGCGATTTTCCAAGGCTTTCTTTGAAATCAACGTCAAGCACTTAAACAACTCAGGAGCTGAATCAGCCAGTTGGCCATTGCGAAAGCTGGTCGAGATGAAACCAAAATTCTCGCGAATAAAGGGATCCTCAGAATCGTCCCAAGACTTGTCAAAGCTCACAATGTCTCGCGGTTTATCGCCGAAACCCCAACGACGGCTGGCAAACATCGGCAGAACTGACAGGCATGACAAACCTTGAATCGGAAGCTCAATGCGATATCGGCGGTCGCCTTCAGGATCGCTATATCGGTCTTCGTGATGTTGAAGGATTCCTGGCGCAAACTTTTCGTCTAGCAAGGCGATGGCATCGTCAGTCAGATCAGCAAAACTGTAGATTATGTCTGCGTCGAACGCGTGCAACCACGACACATAAGCGGGGTCAACTCCATCAGAGGAAGCTAAGATAATCGGGGTACGCCGACCGGACCAGCGACTAAAACTCTCTGCAATGATCTCATCAATCAAAAGGTCCTCGCACGTCTTCAAATCAACGAGATAAGCCACGCGCAGTGGTCTTGCTGTCCCTTCTACTGTGCGATGAGTGCGTTTTTCCCACATAACAAAGCCCTAAACCAAAGATCTTTTTCGAACAGCAAAGGTAGTGCCTTCAATTTGTTCTTGGTTGAGCATCCCACTGAAGAAGGATTTTGAGATAATCTGCAGATCAGCACGCGTCCCGATCATAGCGGGCTTCACTGCGAATGGTGCTAACTGCCTCTTGATATGCGACTCGGTCATCTTCCAAGAGTTCTTCCAAACAATGGATGTCCCGTCTTCGGTCACAACTTCCAGCGACCAACCGTCCCCGCCTTCGAATTCGTAGATCTCCATTTTAAATGGAACCCTATTCTCAAGGTTGCGCTGCGAGGCGTTGGAAATAGCAAAGCTGAGTTCGCGCTCCATGTGAATACCTCTTTGAACTGCGGTAGATGATACAAGCACTGATCACGGAAGCAAATGTCCGCAGAGCGGGGGGCTGTCGCAGGATCTTAAGAAATCTACGAAACGCCGCTCTGGGTCGGAAGTAATGTATTCGATGATACGGGACGCGGCTCGTCGCCGAAGTTTCAGGAGGAGACAAGTAGTTTCGAACAGATGAGTAAGTGCTCTAAACGTGCAAAGAAAAGCCAGACCTACAAAGATCCGGCTTCCTTCTTAAAAACAATAGCTTACCAAAGGTTGGGCGCTAATGTGTTTGCCTATGGGCGTCAAACGTCCACAAATGGGCTTAATATGCTTGGCACATCAAAATGAGCGCCACAACCCCGTTTAGCTACAGCCGCTGGTGCCGCCGCAGGTGTTGCACTTCATGCAGGTGCCGTTGCGAACCAGCGTATAGTTGCCGCATTCGCCGCAGGCTTCGCCTTCGTAGCCCTGCATCTTGGCCTTGGCCCGTGCATCAAGGCTGACCCCGCCGGAACTGACAGCAGTGGAGGATTTCACCGCCAAGGCCATGTCACCGCTGCTGCTGATCTGTGGCGCGAGGCCCTGCAGGCCCGCATCTGTGTCCGCGCTTTGCCCGCCTTGCAGCACCACAAGATCTTGCGGCAGGCGGTTGCGCAGATACCCGGACGAGCTGATTTGCTTGAGCACCTCAAGCGATTTATTCGCCGCGTTCTCACTCAACTCGCTCACATTGCCAAGGTTCTCTTCCTCACCTCGACCCAGATCGTCAAAGGTCGCGCCTTCAGGCTTCACATGCGCCAGATCGGTCCGGTCGAGGTAGGACACGGCGAGTTCGCGGAACACATAGTCAAGGATCGAGGTCGCCTGTTTGATGCTGTCGTTGCCCTGCACCATGCCCGCGGGCTCGAATTTGGTGAAGGTGAAGGCGTCGACGAACTCCTCCAGCGGCACGCCGTATTGCAGGCCCACGGAAACCGCGATGGCGAAGTTGTTCATCATCGCCCGGAAACCCGCGCCTTCCTTGTGCATGTCGATGAAGATTTCACCCAGCTTGCCATCTTCGTATTCGCCGGTGCGCAGATAGACCTTATGCCCGCCGACATTCGCCTTCTGGGTATAGCCCTTGCGGCGCTGCGGCATCTTCTCGCGGTGCGATTTGATGATCTCTTTGACGATCACCTTTTCGACGATCTTCTCGGCCAACACGGCGGCTTTCTCATGCGCGTTGCCGCTTTCCAGCGTTTCGGCGGCGTCATCGTCGTCTTCGACCAGCGCGGCCGCCAGCGGCTGGCTCAGCTTTGAACCGTCGCGGTAAAGCGCATTGGCTTTGATCCCCAAGGACCAGCTTAGCTCATAGGCCTTTTGGCAGTCCTCGATGGTGGC
Source organism: Sulfitobacter sp. D7 (assembly GCF_003611275.1). Taxonomy (NCBI): domain Bacteria; kingdom Pseudomonadati; phylum Pseudomonadota; class Alphaproteobacteria; order Rhodobacterales; family Roseobacteraceae; genus Sulfitobacter; species Sulfitobacter sp. D7. The sequence continues at coordinate 1,720,513 of NZ_CP020694.1, read as the reverse complement.
GTCATTCGGCATGTTGATCGTCTTGGAGATCGCCCCCGAGATGAAGCTCTGAGCCGCCGCCATCATATGGATGTGGCTGTTGACCGACAGATAGCGTTTGCCCTTCTTGCCGCAGGGGTTGGCACAATCGAAGATGCCGTAATGCTCGGCCTTGAGGTGCGGCGCGCCTTCCAGCGTCATGGTGCCGCAGACGTGGTCATTGGCCGCTTCGATATCCGCCTTGCTGAAACCGAGGGAGCGGAGCAGATCGAAGGTCGGGTCGTTCAGCTTTTCGGTCGGGATGCCCAGCACCTGCGTGCAGAACGCCTCGCCCAGCGTCCATTGGTTGAACACGAAACGGATATCAAATGCCTGCTTCAGCGCGGCATCTACCTTGGCCAACTCATTCGCGCCAAAGCCGTGGCCCGCCAGCGTGGTATGGTTGATCGCAGGCGCGTTGCCGATGGTGCCATGGCCCACGGCGTAGCTGACGATCTCTTCGATCTGGGCCGACCCGTAGCCGAGTTTCTCAAGCGCTGCGGGCACGGATTGGTTGATGATCTTAAAGTACCCGCCCCCGGCGAGTTTCTTGAATTTCACCAGCGCGAAGTCCGGCTCGATCCCCGTGGTGTCACAATCCATCACCAGACCGATGGTGCCGGTGGGCGCGATGACAGAGGTCTGGGCGTTGCGGTAGCCATGCACCTCACCCAGTTTCAGCGCCTCGTCCCAACAGGATTTGGCGATGTCGACCAACCCGGCCTGTGGGCAATTGCCATGATCCAGCGGGACTGGCGTGACCGAAAGCTGCTCATAGCCATCCGCCTTGCCATAGGCGGCGGTGCGGTGGTTGCGGATGACGCGCAGCATATGCTCAGCGTTCTTGGCATAGCCCGGAAAGGCCCCCAGTTCGCCCGCCATTTCCGCCGACGTTGCATAGGCCACGCCGGTCATGATCGCGGTCAACGCCCCGCCAAGGGCACGGCCCTCGTCACTGTCGTAGGAATAGCCCATGTTCATCAGCAGCCCGCCGATGTTCGCATAGCCAAGCCCCAGCGTGCGGAAGTCATAAGACCGCTGCGCGATCTCTTTGGAGGGGAACTGCGCCATCATCACGCTGATCTCAAGCGTCACGGTCCACAGACGCGAGGCATGCATGTAATCCTCGACCTGAAAAACGCCGTCCTTGAGGAAGGTCAGCAGGTTCATCGACGCCAAGTTGCAGGCCGTGTCATCAAGGAACATGTATTCCGAACAGGGGTTCGAGCCGCGGATCGCACCGTCTTCGGGGCAAGTGTGCCAGTCGTTCACCGTGTCGTGGTACTGGATCCCCGGATCGGCGCAGGCCCATGCGGCATGGCCGACCTGATCCCAAAGATCGCGGGCCCGGATGGTTTTCACCACACGGTTTTCGGTGCGGCTGATCAATTCCCAATCGGCGTCCTTTTCCACCGCCTTGAGGAAGGCGTTGGTGACCCGGATCGAGTTGTTGGAGTTCTGGCCCGAGACCGAGTTGTACGCCTCAGAGTCCCAATCGGTGTCATAGGTCGGGAATTCGATGCCGGTGTGGCCCTGTTTGGCATAATCCAGCACGCGCTTGACGTAGGTCTCGGGGATCGCGACCTTTTTGGCCTCGCGGATCGCGGCCTTCAGCTGGTCGTTCTTAGCCGGGTCGTAGGCATCCGCCTCGGCGCCGTCCCATGCCTTGATCGCGTCGAACAACAGGTTCAGCTTCTGCTCATGCATTTTGGAGCCAGCGACGATGCTCGCCACCTTTTGCTCTTCGAGCACCTTCCAGTTGATGAAATCTTCGATATCGGGGTGGTCGGCGTCGACGATCACCATCTTGGCCGCGCGACGGGTGGTGCCGCCGGATTTGATGGCGCCAGCGGCGCGGTCCCCGATCTTGAGGAACCCCATCAAACCCGACGACTTGCCGCCGCCCGACAGCTTCTCGCCCTCTCCGCGGAGCGATGAAAAGTTGGTGCCCGTGCCTGAGCCGTATTTGAAAAGCCGCGCTTCACGGACCCAGAGGTCCATAATACCGCCGTCGCCCACCAGATCGTCGGCAACTGACTGGATAAAGCAGGCATGGGGCTGCGGGTGCTCATAGGAAGACTTCGAACGGGTCAGTTTCCCGGTCTTGTAGTCGACGTAGTAATGCCCCTGCGCCGGGCCATCGATGCCGTAGGCCCAGTGCAACCCGGTGTTGAACCATTGCGGGCTATTGGGGGCCGCGCGCTGGCTGGCCAACATGTGGCGCATTTCGTCGTAATAGGCGCGGGCGTCTTCTTCGGTCGAGAAATAACCGCCCTTCCAGCCCCAATAGGCCCAAGCGCCCGCCAGACGGTCAAAGACCTGCTTGGAAGAGGTTTCCCCCCCCATCTCGGCGCCCTCGGCGGGGACCGAGCGCCAGAGGAACTCCGGCACGCCCTTTTCTTTGACGCGGCGCGTGGCGCTTGGCACGCCCGCTTTGCGGAAATACTTCTGCGCGATCACGTCGCTTGCGACCTGGCTCCAGGATTTCGGGACTTCGACGTTGTCGAGCTTGAACACCACCGAACCGTCAGGGTTGCGGATCTCTGACACCGTGGTGACAAAGTCCAAATCCGCATAGGCGTCCTGCCCGGCTTTGGTGAAATTCCGTTCAATCTTCATCGTCGCTGCCCTTTTCCAAACTTTTAAAATCCTAAGCCGACCCGCTCTAAGCAGACCGTCTCCCCCCGCTTGTTGGCAGTTTGGACAGAGCTTCGCCGTGCCACCTGCTGGCGCGGGCGGCTGGAATCCCATTGAAACACTGGTGCTTGTATTCTGTCCCCACTGCCAAAGCGCCGGCTGCGTTACACACAACATCTTGTGGCGCTCTACTTGACCCCCACAAACTGACGTAGATAGACCTAATCGGTCAACGGTTTTTTTACGTTTTATTTCCGGCAAGACAGTTGACCGATGCGCCCCTATTTGCGCCATCCGCGCGCGAAGTGATTCAGCCTCAGGATATCCCCAAAGATACCCGCAAGCCCGGTGCAGCGTTGAATTCCAAATAATCCATTGCCCCGGCAGAGTTAGGGGCGGTGCTTGAGGGATTGGTCGAATTCATCCACAGGCCGAGACGCCTGTGAGGGCGACAGCCTCGCCGAAGCTGGCCGCACATCGCCGCCAAAGGCGGTCCAGCGCCCCTGCCCGTCAGCTCAATGCAAAACCGCGACAGAATCATCACGGTCTTCGCAGGCATTGGCGCAAATCTGCCAAAGCACAGGCGGCAGACACTATATCTTGTGCAGAATGGAAATATTCCAGCCGATACAGCCCCTAGATCGCTAAGGACTGAGATAATCTCAAGACTGGAAGAAAGTGGTCGGAGCGAGAGGATTCGAACCTCCGACCCCCTGTACCCAAAACAGGTGCGCTACCAGGCTGCGCCACGCTCCGACTGGGGCTTCTTTAGCCATAAGCCCGCCGATTGAAAAGCCCCGAATGACCTTAAACTCAGAAAAACGACGAAGTCTTTAGCAAGGCCAGGCCGGGGTGTTCCCAGCAAAGGCCGGATGGCGGATTTCGCTGCCTTCGGTGATGCCCAGACGTTTCGCCAGACCGCCATTAATCTCCAAGACCGACAGCAGATCATCCCCGCCCGGAATCGGTGTCTCATCCAGTGGTTTGGCGGAGTGGTGAATTTTCTGCACCACGCCTCTCTCGTCGATGAACAACAGGTCGAGCGGGATCAGCGTGTTGCGCATCCAAAAGCTCAGCGGTTGGGGGGTCTCATAGATAAAGAGCATCCCCGCACTCAGCGGCAGAGAGCGCCGGTGCATCAGCCCCTTGGCGCGTTCCGCCGTGTCATCCGCCACTTCGACGGAGAACCGCGCCTTGCCCCAGTCGCCCCGCAGGCTCACGCTATCGGCGCGACAGACCTCGGCCAGCGCCGCACCGGTCAGCAGCAGGCTGGCAAGCGCCGCCCCTGCAATTTGCCCTGTCAGATGTCGTACATTCAGCCGTCTATCACCGCGTCCCATGAACTTACCTCCGCCGCCAGATGGCCCCGATCGCCAACAATCACCCGCATGGCAAGCGCTTCGCCCGGTTGCAAATCACAAAGTCCGGATTGGCGCAGTACATCGATATGCAGAAACACATCTTCCGCGCAGCCAAAGACATTTGCAAACCCAAAACCCTTGGCCTTGTCGAACCATTTCACACGGGCGGGCTCGAACTCGGCGGCGGCAAGTTGATCGGGGTCAAATCCTGCGAATTCGACCACGGCGGCGGGCGGCTCACTGGGGGGCGTGACGGCAAGCACCTCGACCGCCTGCGCGCCGCGATCGGTCTGCTGCACCCGCACCGTCACCCGGGCCCCATCAGCGACAGAGCTTTGGCCGAAATTGCGCAGAACATTGACGTGCAGTAATATGTCGGCCCCGCCCGCATCGGCCACGACAAAGCCGAAGCCTTTGAGCGGATCGAACCATTTGACCACGCCCTCAAGGGGATCGTTTAGCCCCGGCGTTTCTGCCGGTTGGGTATCAGACACATCTTTCATCGCTAATCCGTGCCGTCCTATCAAGGATTGAGCCGTGTGACGGCCCAGGGCGCTGCGGCATCCGCGCGGCGCCATTGAAAACGGTCATGCAGGCGGAATTCGCCATCTGCCCAGAATTCGATTTCCAGCGGGGTGATCCGGTATCCGCCCCAGAACGGCGGACGTTTAGGGTTCACCCCCTGCTGCGCGGTCACTTTGGCGACTTCGGCCATCAACGCCCCGCGCCCCGACAGAGGCTGCGATTGGCGCGAGGCCCAAGCCCCCAAACGGCTCTTGAGCGAGCGCGATGCGTAGTAGTCATCGGCCTTTGGCCCGTCTTCGCGGCTAATCAGCCCGCGCACCCGCACCTGACGGCGCAATGATTTCCAATGCATGACAAAAGCCGCCTTGCCCGCGCCATCCAGCTCTTGAGCCTTTTGGCTTTCGTAATTGGTGTAAAAGACAAAGGCGTCCGGTTCGATCTCTTTCAACAGCACCATGCGGGCGTTTGGCAGCCCTTGCGAATCTACCGTGCTCAGCGCGATGGCGTTGGGGTCATTCGGCTCACTCGTGTCTGCTTCGGAAAGCCAACGCTGCGCAATCGCAAAGGGATCGTCCCCCGCAAATATACCAGTCCGCGTTTCCATTCGGCATCCCCTCCTAGAGTGTTCGAGCCCGTAACCGGTTCTTCGCCGGAGTCTGAGTTATTCGCTAAGACATTTGTTAACGATCGGCAACTCAAAGGACAACCTTACCCGATTTCCGTCAGTTAGCCGCCGATCTTATGGCAAATCACGGGGGTGAAGCCGCCTGTGCAGTCTTGATGGCCGCGCTGCAATCGCCTAGACCAAGACAACCTAAACGGAACATAGACAAGGCGGCGGAATGGGAAACGAATTGATGCGGGGCAAGCGCGGGCTCATCATGGGTCTGGCGAATGACAAATCCATCGCATGGGGCGTGGCCAAAGCGCTGGCCGATGCGGGGGCGGAACTTGCCTTTTCCTACCAAGGTGACGCGCTCAAGAAACGTGTGGGGCCATTGGCCGAGCAGCTTGGCAGCGACATCGTTCTGCCCTGCGACGTCGGCGACGAAGCCTCGATCGACGCGATGTTTGATGGGCTGAAAGAACGCTGGGACGGGCTTGATTTCATCGTTCACGCCATCGGCTTTTCCGACAAGGGGGAACTGCGGGGCCGCTACGTCGACACCAGCCGCGGCAACTTCGCCATGTCGATGGATATCTCGGTATATTCCTTCACCGCCGTGATGCAGCGCGCGGAAAAGATGATGTCGCCCGGTGCCAGCGCCCTGACGCTGACCTACTACGGCGCCGAAAAGGTGATGCCGCATTATAATGTGATGGGTGTGGCCAAGGCCGCGTTGGAGGCGAGCGTTAAATACCTTGCCGAAGATCTGGGCAAGGACGGCATTCGCGTCAACGCGATCTCGGCGGGGCCGATCAAGACGCTGGCGGCCTCCGGCATCGGTGATTTCCGCTACATCATGAAATGGAACGAGTACAACTCCCCCCTGCGCCGCAATGTCACGACCGAGGATGTCGGCAAGGCCGCCCTCTTCCTGCTGTCGGATCTGGGCAGCGGCACCACGGGAGAGAACCTGCATGTCGACGCGGGCTATCACGTTGTCGGCATGAAGGCGGTTGACGCGCCCGACATGTCCAAGGAATAAGCCGCCCAAATTAATTCGCGCGGGTGCCCGCGCCAGCTGCTGCAAAGGACCATCATGACCAAATCCAAGGACGCCTCGCGCCTGCCCCATGAAAAGGGCTTTCACATCTCCTGGGATCAGATCCACCGCGACAGCCGTGCGCTGGCGTGGCGGCTCGATGGTCTTGGTCCCGACGATGGCGCGTGGCGTGCCGTGGTGGCGATCACCCGCGGCGGCATGGCCCCCGCGATGATCGTCGCGCGTGAGTTGGATATCCGCACCGTCGATACGATCTCGGTCATGTCCTACCATTCGGGCGGCGGCGCCGCCGACCAGCGCCGCGAGGCCAAGGTCCTGAAATCCCCCGACGCTGAGATGATGGGCGATGGCACCGGCATCCTGATCGTCGATGATCTGGTCGACAGCGGCAAGACCATTGAACTGGTGCGCGAACTTTACCCCAACGCCCATTTCGCCACCGTCTATGCCAAGCCCGAAGGCGAGCCGCAGGTCGATACTTTCATCACCGGCGTCAGCCAAGACACGTGGATCTTCTTCCCGTGGGACATGGCGCTGCAATATGTCGAGCCCTACCGCGGCAAGGACTGAGGGGCCCTGCGCCACCTTCCCCTGCCCCTTACCTGACCGGATACACCTATGCCGCTTTCGCGCACCGCCACCACTTTCTTCCCTCCGGTGATGGAGGCGCGGCGCTGGCTGGATGGCGTGACATTCACCGATGACCGTCCGCTGATCAACGTAAGCCAAGCCGCCCCCGTCGATCCGCCCCCAGAGGGGCTGCGCCGGGCGATGGCCGAGGTCACGCTGAACAACGATGAGGCGCATCTCTATGGCCCCGTGCTGGGCTTGCCGGAACTGCGCGCCGAACTGGCACGGCAAACGGCAGAGAAATACGCGGGCGTGGTGACCGACGAACAGGTCTGCATCACATCCGGGTGCAACCAAGCCTTTGCCGCCGCCATTGCCACGCTCTGCGGCGAAGGCGATGAGGTGATCATCCCGACGCCTTGGTACTTCAACCACAAAATGTGGCTTGACATGAGCGGGGTCACCGCCGTGCCGCTGCCCGTCGAAGCCGACATGCTGCCCGACCCCAACAAGGCCGCAGCCGCCATCACCCCGCGCACCCGCGCCATCGCGCTGGTCACCCCCAACAACCCCGGCGGCGTGGAATATCCCGCCGCCCTCGTGCAGGAATTCTTTGACCTCGCGCGCCGTCATGGCATCGCGCTGATCCTCGACGAGACCTACCGCGATTTTCACAGCCGCCCCGGCGCGCCGCATGCGCTGTTCCGCGACCCCGACTGGCACGACACGCTGATCCACCTCTATTCCTTTTCCAAAGCCTACCGCCTGACCGGCCACCGCGTCGGCGCGCTGATCGCCAGCACGGCGCGGCTGGCGGAAGTTGAGAAGTTTCTCGATACCGTGGCCATTTGCCCGGCGCAGATCGGCCAACACGGCGCGCTCTGGGGGATGCAGAACCTGGGCCCGTGGCTGGCAGATGAACGCGAAGAAATCCTTGCGCGCCGCGCCGCGATTGCTGCGCTGATGCCCAAGATCGAACCGCTGGGGTGGGAATTGCTCGGGCTCGGCGGCTATTTCGCCTATTTGCGACATCCCTTTGACCTCTCCTCGGCAGAACTGGCCCCGCAATTGGTGCGCGATGCAGGCGTGCTTTGCCTGCCCGGCACGATGTTCCAGCCCGAGGGAGACGCGCGCGGCGAAAGCCAGTTGCGCATCGCCTTTGCAAACCTCGACACCGCCGGTCTCGAAGTGCTTTTCGACAGGCTTGCAGCCCTGCCACGCAACGCATAGACAGGTCCGAAATTAACGAGGGACCGTGTCATGGCCAAAAAAGGCTTCAGCTTTTCGAAAACCGCCGTCTGGGCCTTGATGGCCCTTTTGATCTTGGGTCTTGGCGGCTTTGGTGCGATCAACCTCAGCGGCAATCTGCGCAGCATCGGCAGTGTCGGGGACAAGTCGATCTCGGTCGATCAATACGCCCGCCAATTGCAGCAGGAAATCCGCGCGATTGAAGCACAAACCGGCGAGAGCCTGTCCTTTGCCCGCGCCCAAGAAATGGGTCTGGACCGCGCCGTTCTGCAACGGATCGTCCGCAACCGCGCGCTGGATCACGAAGCCGATGAAATGGGCCTCTCCATCGGCGATGCCACCCTGCGCGATGAGATCGTGGCTATCTCGGCGTTCCAAGGGATCGATGGCAACTTCGACCGCGAAGGCTATCGTTTCGCCCTTCAGCAAAGCGGCATGAGCGAGGCCGAGTTCGAGCGTTCGATCCGCGAAGAGGCCGCGCGCGGCCTGTTGCAGCGTGCGGTTCTGGGCGGTGTTTCCATGCCCGACACCTATGCCCGCACGTTGGTCGACTACGTCGCCGAACAGCGTAGCTTTACTTGGGCCCGCCTCAGCGAGAGTGACCTCGACACCCCCGTGGCCGCGCCGACAGAAGAAGAGCTTCAGGCCTATTACGACGCCAACACCGATGACTTCATGCTGCCCGCCAGCAAAAACATCACCTATGCATGGCTCCGCCCCGAAGACCTGCTGGACGAGGTTGAGGTGCCCGAAGAAGAGCTGCGCGCCGAATATGACGCCCGCAGCGATGAATACGACCAGCCCGAGCGTCGCTTGGTCGAGCGTCTGGTCTTTGCCAACGAAGAGGCCGCCACGCAGGCCGCAGCAGCGCTCGAAGTTGACGGCACCACCTTTGAGGCGCTGGTCGAAGAGCGCGGCTTGGCTCTGGCGGATGTGGATATGGGCGACGTGGCCAAATCCGATCTCGACGCCGCAGGTGACGCGGTGTTTGGAGCGCAAAGCGGCGACATCGTTGGCCCTCTACCCACTTCGCTTGGGCCGGCCCTCTTCCGCGTGAACGCGGTTCTGCCTGCGCAGAACGTACCTTTCGAAGAGGCCCGTGAGGTGTTGGAAGAAACCCTCGCCATTTCCCGCGCGACCCGCGCCGTCGAAGCCCGCGCACAGGAAATCGACGACCGCCTCGCCGGAGGGGCCACGCTTGAAGATCTGGCCGAGGAAACCAAAATGAACCTCGGCACCATCGACTGGACCCAAGAAAGCAGCGAGGGCATCGCCGCCTATGGCGCCTTCCGTGAAGCCGCAGCAAGCCTGAGCGCGGATGCCTTCCCGCAGATCGACCAGTTGGAAGACGGCGGCGTTTTCGCCATGCGCCTTGATGAGACCAAGCCAGAGCGCCCCGAACCTTTTGAGCAGGCCCGCGATGCGGTTGAGACCGCGTGGCGCAATGCCCAGATCGTGGAGGCGCTGACCGCCAAGGCCGAGAGCCTGACCGGCACATTGGCCGAAGCGGACGGTTTTGAGGCCGCCGGTCTCACGCCGCAGCTTGGCGAAGGCCTGACCCGCAGTTCCTATGTCGACGGCACGCCCGACGATTTCATGGATCAGGTCTTTGACCTCGACGAGGGTGGCGTCGCGGTCCTGCCCGCAGGGGACAGCGTCGTGGTGCTGCGCCTTGATGCCGTGACCCCCGCGGGCGAAGACGACCAGACCCAAGCGCTGATGACCCGTCTGTCACAGCAGTTGGATCAGGCGCTGGCCCAAGGTCTTTTCGATATCTACAGCAATGCAGTGATGCGCGATGCCGATCCCCAGATCGACCAGCGCGCGGTCAGTGCCGTGCATGTGAACTTTCCCTGATAGGCAAATTTGATGGCCCTGACCCCGGATTTCGACACTTTCGCCCGCGCTTATGAAGCGGGCGAAAACCAGATCGTCTACACCCGCCTTGCTGCCGACCTCGACACGCCGGTGTCGCTTATGCTCAAACTGACGGGCGCGGCGGAGAATGCCTTTGTGCTGGAGTCTGTCACAGGCGGTGACGTGCGCGGACGCTATTCCATCATCGGCATGAAGCCCGACCTGATCTGGCGTTGCCGGGGTGAGACCGCAGCACTGAACCGTGCGGCGCGCTATGATGCGGATGCCTTTGAGGACATGCCCGGCGATCCGCTGGACCGTCTGCGCGATGTCATTGCGGAATCGCGCATCACCCTGCCCGATGACCTGCCCCAAGCCGCCGCCGGTCTTTTTGGCTACCTTGGCTATGACATGATCCGGCTGGTCGAACATCTGCCCCATGTGAATCCTGACCCTCTGGGCCTGCCTGATGCGGTGATGATGCGCCCCTCGGTCGTGGCCGTGCTGGATGGGGTGAAGGGCGAAGTCACCATCGTCTCCCCCGCTTGGGTGTCCGAGGGCCAGACCGCGCGCGCTGCCTATGCCCAAGCCGCCGAGCGGGTGATGGACGCGGTGCGTGATCTGGAACGCGCCATGCCGCAGACCTCCCGCGATTTGGGAGAGGCCGAAGACGCGCCGGAGTCGGTGAGCAATTTCACCCACGACGGGTACAAGGCCGCCGTCGAAAAGGCGCGCGATTACATCAAGGCGGGCGATATCTTTCAGGTGGTGCCAAGCCAGCGTTGGGCCCAAGAGTTCACACAGCCCCCCTTCGCACTTTACCGCAGCCTGCGGCGCACCAACCCCTCGCCCTTCATGTTCTATTTCAACTTCGGCGGCTTCCATGTGGTCGGCGCAAGCCCCGAAATCCTCGTGCGGGTCTTTGGCAACGAAGTCACCATTCGCCCCATCGCCGGCACCCGCAAACGCGGAGCCACGCCGGAGGAAGACCGCGCGCTAGAGGCCGATCTGCTGAGCGATCCCAAAGAGCTGGCCGAACACCTCATGCTGCTCGATCTGGGCCGCAACGATGTGGGCCGGGTCGCCAAGATCGGCACCGTGCGCCCCACCGAAGAGTTCATCGTCGAACGCTACAGCCACGTCATGCACATCGTCTCCAACGTGGTCGGTGAGTTGAAACAGGGCTGCGATGCGCTCGACGCCTTCTTTGCCGGAATGCCCGCAGGCACCGTCTCGGGCGCGCCCAAGGTCCGCGCGATGGAGATCATCGACGAGTTGGAACCCGAAAAGCGTGGCGTTTACGGCGGCGGCGTGGGCTATTTCAGCGCGGGCGGCGACATGGATATGTGCATCGCCCTGCGCACGGCAGTGGTGAAAAACGAAACGCTCTACATCCAAGCCGGTGGCGGCGTTGTCTATGACAGCGATCCAGAGGCCGAGTTCATGGAGACTGTGCATAAATCCGGCGCGATCCGCCGTGCCGCAGCCGATGCGGCGCGCTTTGGCGGTAAAGGGAACAGCTGACCATGCCAAACCGGGTCCCCTTTCAGATTGCGGGGCATTCCGTTGCCCCCGGCAGCAGCCTTGCGGTTGACCTGCCCGTTTCGATCCTGCCGGATCACACGCCGGTGCATCTGTCGCTTGAGATCTATCACGGCAAACGTCCGGGGCCGACGATGTTCGTCTCGGCTGCCGTGCATGGGGATGAGGTCATCGGCGTTGAGATCACGCGCCGACTGCTGCGCGCGCCGCAGCTCTCCGCCCTGCGCGGTACACTGATCGTGGTGCCGGTGGTGAACTCCTTTGGCTTTCTGAACCGCTCACGCTATCTGCCGGACCGGCGCGATCTAAACCGCTGTTTCCCCGGCTCGCCTTCGGGCAGCCTTGGCGCGCGGCTGGCGCATATTTTCCTGCAAGAGGTGGTGCTGCGCTGCGACTTTGGTGTCGATCTGCATTCGGCGGCGATCCACCGCACGAACCTGCCTCAGGTGCGTGTTTCGCCCGCGGACAAGGTGACCCATAAGATGGCGATGGATTTCGGCGCCCCGGTGGTGCTGACCTCGCCGCTGCGCGATGGGTCGTTGCGCGCGGTTGCGGCGCGCGAAGGCACGCCGATTCTGCTTTATGAAGCGGGCGAAGGGCTGCGCTTTGACGAGATGGCCGTGCGTGCCGGGCTCGCAGGCATCCTGCGGGTCATGCGCGGACAAGACATGCTGCCCGCCAAGGGCATCGCCAGCGCCCGCAGCGCGCCCTATATCTGCACCGCCTCGCATTGGCTTCGTGCCCCTGCGGGCGGCCTGCTGCGCACCTTCCGTGCCGAAGGTGAGACGGTGGCCGAAGGCGATCTGCTTGCCATCGTGTCGGACCCCTTTGGCAAAGAAGAGGCCGAACTGCTGGCCGATGCGCCGGGCATTCTTATTGGGCGTGCCATTCTCCCGATCGTCAACGAAGGCGACGCGGTCTTTCACCTCGCCAAGCTCAGCCCCCGCGCGGCAGAGGCGACGGTGGATGAACTGGTCAATCAGTTGGAAGAAGACCCGCTTTTCGACGAAGACGAGATCATCTAGTTCAGGGCCATACCCTGCGCGGGGTCATTCCTCGCGCAGCAGCACTGCCGAGATCGGAACCAAGGCCACATCGCTGGCCCGGTCCTGCAAGCCCCAAAGCAGCAGCGCCGAAACGGTATCGGGCCGCAGACGGCCCAGCATGATCACCGCCCCCTCTTGCCCGGCCTTGAACGCCGCTTGATCGAGGAAGCGGCGGATCACCCGTGCGGTCTGGTCCTTGCTGTCGAAATCGCGAAACACCGAATCCGCAGGCACCCCGGCCTTCCGCGCCAGTTTCGGCATGGTGTTCAGCCCTTTGTCCTGCGTCACCAGCCCGTGGCCGGACTGCGCAAGGATATCCGTCACTTGATCGGCCAGCGCCCGGCTGCCTTGAAAGCCGCTCTGGGTCCCTTCCAGCACACCGACCACGGGCCCGATCCGGTCGAGCGTGGCGGCAAAGGCGGTCTCGGCATCGCTTGGCTGTGCGCCCTGCGGCAGATCGACCAGCGCCAAGACCTCAAACCCGGCCTCGCGATAGGTTTCCACCCGTTCCGCCGCGTCCGAGAGGCCGCTGTCGACCGCAAAGCTCAGCGGATAGGGAAAACTGCGCAGCGCGGCCAGCCCGGCGCTGCCCGCAGTGACCGACGTGCCATCGTCGATCAACACCACGCTCATAAGCGGTTTGCCCTCGGGCAGGTCTCCGGCAAGGCTGTTGACCACCACGGGGCGCGGATCGTCGTTCACAATCTCGTCAGCCTCGGCGGGCTCTGCCGCGGGTGTCGCACCGGGGCGGTTGATCACCACCCCCGTATCACGGTCTGACAAAGTGACTGCGGGTGTGCCGATGTTCGGTCGGCCATCGCTCTCCGTATCGGCGGGTTCAGGCGTCGCTTCCGCAGACTGCGGCTCTTCCACCGGCGCGGGGGCGTCTGCTGCGGTGGATTGAGGAGCAGCCTCGGGTGTAGGCGCATCTTCCTCGGCATCAACGACAGGCGAAGTTTCGACGATATCACTCACCGGTGCCGGTTCCGGCACCGCATCCTCTTCAACGGCAATCTCTTCCGCTGGCAGGGTGATCGCCTCGTCCTCCTCGACCTCCGGCGCTTCCATGCCTTGCGGCGCGTCAAACGCCCCTTCGATATCGGCCACATCCGGCGCAGGCGGCTGCGCGGGTTCGGTGCTGATCGAAAGCTCGTCGGCGGCCTGCGGCGCATCGGGGGCCACGGCCTGCGGATTGGGCAACACCGGTTCTTCCGCGCCCGGAGACATCGGGGTTTGCCCCTCTGGTGCCGCGGGGGTGCTGAGCCCCTCTGCGCTGCCGGTCTCTGGCAGGCTGGCCGACGTCTGCGTGTCGGGGTCAAGCGCGGCTAGGCTGTCTTGCTCAGGCACATCGGCACGCGGCGCGGGAGCATTCAACACAGGCGCAGAATCGCGGCTGCGCCCCTGCTCACCTGCATCGGTCACATTGATCCGCGCCGGGGCGGGACCAGAGCCGGGCGCATCACCCACCTGCGGCGGCAAGGGCAAGGGCATCATCAAAGACACTGCACCGGCCACACCGATGCACGTCACCCCCCCCCAAATCAGCCCGCTCAGAACTCCGCGTGCCATCTGCGCTACTCCTGCTGTCTGCGCCATGGCCAGAAAGCCCGGCGTTCCCCTCAATTGGCTTGCCCCAAACTCTTGACGATGGGGTTCAAGCCTGAACATGTATGCCAAAACCTATACCGCGCTCCGGCGCGGTTTCTCCAGTCCTAATACAAAGAAATGCCTGCCTGTGCTGCTGCTCATCGATAACTACGACAGCTTTACCTATAACTTGGTCCACTATCTGGGCAGCCTCGGGGCGGATGTGCAGGTGCACCGCAACGACGCGCTCAGCGTGGACGAAGCGATGGCCATGAACCCCGCCGGTATCTTGCTGTCCCCCGGCCCCTGTGACCCTGACCAAGCGGGGATATGCCTAGAGCTGACCCATGCCGCTGCCGAAGCGCGGGTGCCGCTCTTGGGCGTCTGCCTGGGCCATCAGACCCTTGGCCAAGCCTTTGGCGGCAAGGTCGTGCGTGCGGATGACATCGTGCACGGCAAGCTGGGCCAGATGCAACATGAGGGGCGCGGTGTCTTTGCCGGACTGCCCTCGCCCTTTGGGGCCACGCGCTATCACTCGCTGGTGGTGGAACGCGCAAGCCTGCCGGAGTGTCTTGAGATCACCGCAGCACTCGAAGACGGCACGATCATGGGTCTGCAACACCGCGACTTGCCGATGCACGGCGTGCAATTCCATCCAGAATCGATCCGGTCCGAGCATGGTCACGCCCTGCTGCAAAACTTCCTGAATGAGATGAAGGTCCCGGCATGAGTAGCGCGTTGAAACCCTTGCTTGACGCCGCTGCCAACGGGCCGCTCACCTCGGAACAGGCTGTGGAGGCCTTTGAAATCCTCTTCGAAGGCGAAGCCACGCCAAGCCAGATCGGTGGCTTTCTCATGGCCCTGCGCACGCGCGGCGAAACGGTCACCGAATATGCCGCCGCCGCAAAGGTCATGCGCAGCAAATGCAACGCCGTGCGCGCGCCCGAAGGGGCAATCGACATCGTCGGCACGGGCGGCGATGGCAAGGGGACGCTGAACATCTCGACCGCCGCCGCGTTTGTGGCCGCAGGCGCAGGCGCGGTCGTAGCAAAACATGGCAACCGCAACCTTAGCTCGAAATCCGGCGCTTCCGACGCGCTGTCGCAGCTTGGCATCAACGTCATGGTCGGCCCTGCGGTGGTCGAGCGTGAATTGGCCGAGGCGGGCATCGGTTTCATGATGGCCCCCATGCATCACCCCGCCGTCGCCCATGTTATGCCCACAAGGTCCGAGCTTGGCACCCGCACGATCTTTAACATCCTCGGCCCGCTCACCAATCCCGCAGGCGTCAAACGCCAGCTTACCGGTGCCTACAGCCGCGATCTGATTGAACCGATGGCGCTGACGCTAAAACAACTCGGCTCTGAAAAAGCGTGGCTCGTGCACGGGTCCGACGGCACGGATGAACTGACCATCACCGGTGTAAGCTGGGTCGCCGCACTGGAAGACGGCGTGGTTAACTTGCGCGAATTGCACCCCGAAGACGCGGGCCTGCCGGTCCATCCGTTTGAGGCCATCGCCGGGGGTGAACCTGCCGAGAACACCAAACATTTCAAAGCGTTGTTAGACGGCGTTCCATCGGGTTACCGCGACGCTGTGTTGCTCAACGCGGCCTCTGCCTTGGTCGTAGCGGATGTGGCCCCCGATCTGAAAACCGGCGTCGAAATGGCCCGTGAAAGCATCGACAGCGGCGCAGCGCGTGACCGGATCGAAAAAGTGGCGCAGATCAGCCAGTCGAAATGACACCGCCAAGCCTCAGCGCGCTTGGCGATTGGGCCGAACTACCCTTTTTCGCTGCGGACTGGCCGCGCATCGCCCAACGGCTAGCTGCCGAGCCGCGTGAGATTTTGCCGCCCGCTCCCAAGATATTCGCAGCACTTGAACACCTTCAGCCCGCAGCGGTAGAGGTGGTGATCCTCGGCCAAGACCCCTATCCCACACCCGGCCATGCGCACGGCTATGCCTTCTCAGCCGAGCCTCACGTGCGCCCGATACCACGATCTCTCGCCAATATCTTCAAAGAGTTACACGGCGATCTTGGCGCACCGCCTGAAGATCCAGATCTGCGGTTCTGGGCCGATCAAGGTGTCCTGTTGTTGAACAACGTCCTAACCGTTCCGGCAGGCTGTGCGAATGGACATGCGAAACTTGGCTGGCAAACGCTGACCGCTCAGGTGCTGGCCCGCCTCTCAGATCGCCCCCGCGCCTATCTGCTTTGGGGCGCACATGCGCAGAAGGCCGCGGCGCAGATTGACCCGGTGCAAAACCTCAAGATCGAGACACCGCACCCTTCGCCGCTTTCCGCCTGCCGCGGCTTCTTTGGCTCGCGCCCCTTCAGCCGGGTGAATGACTGGTTGCAGGGCCAAGGCAAGCCCGGCATACATTGGACAAAGCCGTGAGGATGCCATGACCGCCACTATTCTGGAAAAAATCAAAGCCTATAAGCTGGAAGAAATCGCCGCTGCCAAGGCCGAAAAGTCGCAGGCTGACATGGAGGCCGCCGCCCGTGCAGCACCGCCCGTGCGCCCCTTTGCGCAGCGCCTGCACGAAGCCTCCCGCGAGGGCTATGGCCTGATTGCCGAGATCAAGAAAGCCAGCCCGTCGAAAGGGCTGATCCGGGAAGATTTCGAACCCGCCGACCTTGCCCGCGCTTATGCTGCAGGCGGTGCCACCTGCCTATCAGTTTTGACCGATACGCCGAGTTTTCAAGGCGCGAAAGAGTTCTTGGTCGAGGCTCGCGCGGCCTGCGATCTTCCGGTGCTGCGCAAGGATTTCCTTTACGACCCCTATCAAGTCGCCGAAGCGCGAAGCCTTGGTGCGGATTGCATTCTGATCATCATGGCCTCTGTTTCTGATGCGCAGGCCGCTGAGTTGGAGCAAGCCGCGCAGGACTGGGGCATGGATGCGCTGATCGAAGTGCATGACGCCGCAGAACTGGCCCGTGCCGAAAAGCTTACGAGCCGGATGATTGGGATCAATAACCGCAATCTCAATACCTTCGAGACCTCTCTTGATGTGACACGTCAACTCTCGGAAGCGGTGCCGCCCGATCGGATGCTGGTCTGTGAATCCGGCCTCTACACCCCTGCGGACCTCGCCGATATGGCGGTTTATGGCGCGCGCTGTTTCTTGATCGGCGAAAGCCTCATGCGGCAAGAAGATGTTGAACAGGCCACCCGCGATCTACTGGCCAGCCCCCTCATCCCGGGAGGCATGTAATGGCGCTAACGCATTTCGACGCCGAGGGTGACGCGCATATGGTCGATGTCTCGGACAAGGCCGTCACCTCTCGCGTGGCCAGAGCCGAAAGCTACATCAAGATGGCACCCGAAACGCTTGAAATTATTACCGAAGGGCGGGCCAAGAAAGGTGACGTTCTAGGCGTCGCAAGGCTTGCCGGGATCATGGCGGCCAAGCGTACGGCGGATCTGATCCCGCTTTGTCACCCATTGCCGATCACGAAAGTCAGCGTTGATCTAACGCCCGACGCCACCCTACCGGGCATCCGGATCTCGGCCACCGTCAAGACCACCGGTCAAACGGGCGTAGAGATGGAAGCCCTCACTGCCGCCTCTGTCACCGCGCTCACGGTCTATGACATGGCGAAAGCGGTAGATAAGGCGATGGAAATTGGCGGCACGCGGGTCACATTGAAAGACGGTGGCAAATCAGGCCGTTATGAGGCGACATGATCAGCGTTGAAGCGGCAATGGCGGGTGTTCTAGACCTCGTCACCCCGCTGGAAACCGAAGAAATCGCTCTGCGGGCCGCAAATGGCCGCGTCTTGTCACGACCCGTGATGGCGCAGCGCAGCCAACCGCCCTTTGCCGCGTCCTCCATGGACGGCTACGCACTGCGCCGGGCTGAGGTCGAGCCGGACGCGATGTTCAAGGTGGTCGGCGAGGCTGCGGCGGGCCATGGCTACGCAGGTACGCTCCGCGCCGGGCAAGCCATCCGCATCTTCACAGGCGCACCGATCCCCGATGGGGCCGATTTCGTGGTGATCCAAGAGGATGTCACCCGGCGCGGCAACCTTATCACGCTCGGCCACCGCATTGGTGACAAGGACAATATCCGCCCTGCGGGGGGTGATTTCATCCAAGGCGAAGAGCTCACCGCCCCGCGCATTCTGCGCCCCGCCGACGTGGCGTTGCTCGCCGCGATGAACGTCGCGAAAGTGCCCGTCACGCGCAAACCCGTCATCGCGATCCTCGCCACAGGGGATGAATTAGTGCAACCCGGCGAGAGCCCCGGCCCTGACCAGATCATCGCCTCCAACAGCTACGGCCTTGCCGCGATGATCGAGGATGCAGGCGCCGAGGTACGTATGCTGCCCATCGCGCGCGACACTGCGGCCTCGCTCAAACAAGCTTTCGCCTTGGCCCGCGGCGCGGACCTTATTGTCACGATCGGCGGCGCTTCGGTAGGCGATCACGACCTAATTGCGCCGGTCGCGGCAGAGCTCGGCATGGAGCAGGCTTTTTACAAAGTCGCCATGCGCCCGGGCAAGCCCCTGATGGCAGGCAAAATCGGAGCCTCAGCAATGATCGGGCTGCCGGGAAACCCAGTCTCAGCAATGGTTTGCGGGGCGGTCTTCGTATTGCCGATGCTGCGGCGGATGTTGGGGTTGCAAGACGTACAAGCCCCCCTGCGCGATGCGCCCCTCGGGCGCGGCATTGGCCCAAATGGACCGCGAGCGCACTATATGCGAGCTCAGCTTCGCGATGGAGCGCTTTATCCGGACGATCGTCAGGATTCATCCCTTCTGTCCGTCTTGGCACAGGCGGATGCTTTGATGGTTCGTCCGCCCGCGGATCCAGCAAGGAATGCCGGGGATATACAGCAGTACATTTTGATTTAACGCCCGCAGCGGTTGACACAAAACAAGAACATCCGTAGAACAAAAGCAATAAAAGCTTCAGGGGCCGTGCAATGCTGACCAAAAAACAACTCGATTTGCTTTCTTTCATTCACCAGCGCGTGCAGCGCGACGGCGTCCCGCCGAGTTTTGATGAGATGAAATTGGCACTCGATCTGCGATCGAAGTCTGGCATTCACCGTTTGATCACGGCACTAGAAGAACGCGGATTTATCCGGCGCCTTGCCCATCGTGCCCGCGCAATCGAAGTGGTCAAACTTCCTGAAAGCCTCGGCGGTGCGCCCGGTTTTGCCCCGCGCGTGATTGACGGGGATCGCCCCGACACCCCGCCGCCGCCCGCAGCACAATCGGTCACGGCGCAGCACGCCTTTGATGTGCCGGTCATGGGCCGGATTGCTGCCGGTGTTCCGATTGAGGCGATTTCACAAGTCTCGCACAGCGTTACGGTTCCCGGTGGAATGATCGCCGGTCAAAGCGAGCATTACGCGCTTGAGGTGCGGGGCGACTCGATGATTGAGGCGGGCATTAACGATGGCGACATCGTAGTGATCCGCGAGACATCTGTGGCCGACAACGGTGATATCGTGGTCGCGCTGGTCGAGGATCAAGAGGCAACGCTGAAACGTTTCCGTAGGCAGGGGTCTTCGGTCGCTTTGGAAGCGGCGAACGCGGCCTATGAAACCCGCGTACTGCCCTCGGACAAGGTTAAGGTTCAGGGCCGACTGGTGGGGTTGATCCGCACCTACTGACGGTTTGGCCTGCTGTTCCACAAACGCAGGCCGGCACGGTCCCTCGCGGTGGTGATCTGCCAACCGTGGGACGATTTGGTTAGCGCCAGGGCGCCGGTTTCACGTAGGCGAACAGGATCATAGATCGGGCAGCCCCAAGTCTGGGCTGTCGCTATCTCGACAGATGCCACCACGATATCTTCCGGCTGACAGCCGGTAAATGCGGCGACCGCCCGTTTTCCTGAAAGGTGGATAATTCTATCCTCTTGCGCGGCCCACCTTTGAGCGGCCATGGCCTGATCAACGCCGTCGCCGTCATTTTCCAACCAATTGCGGGCAACAAATCCTGCGCCCCTCTCTTTGCTGAGCGCCCTGCCCGCCGGGGTCATTACACCCACCAGCGTCCCAGTATCGGCGACAAGCACATCGGGGCGCGTGGCCCCCTGCCAAAGGGCGAAGGACAGCAGCATCGCGGGCGCGCCCAACCAGCGCATGCGGCCTTGCCACAGGATGAGCCATAGAAATCCAAGCGACAGAAGCGGCAGCACCCATCCCCCCGGCCCCGGCACGAAACTGCGCGCGCCGGGCAGATGCGCCACCAGATCCGCGACCGATAGTATCCACCTCAGGCCGAGCCCCATCGCCCAAAGCGGCAGCCCCTCGCCCCCTATGGGCGCGAGGATGGCGGCCAGCACGGCGGCGGGAATGACCAAGACGCCCATCAACGGGACCGAAAGCAGGTTTGCGACCAGCCCGTAATGGGCGACCGTGTTGAAATGCGCGGCGGAGATCGGCGCGGTGGCGAAACCCGCAACGGCTGAGGAGATCACGATAGCAGCGACCGGGCGAAGGCGCTTGGGGATGACCTCACCTTCAAAGTCGCGCATCCAGCCAAAGACTGCGACAAGCGCAGTGGTCGCGGCGAATGACATCTGGAAGCCCGGCCCCATCAGCGCCTCGGGGCGCAGGATCAGCACGATGATCCCCGCCACGGCGACGGCCCGCAACGAAATCGCCCGCCGCCCGATCATCAGCGCGCACAAGGCGACGGCGCACATGATATAGGCCCGCTCGGTCGCGACATTTCCGCCCGAGAGCGCGAGATAGCCGGTGGCGGCGATAAGCGCAGCTGCCGCCGCGATGCTGCGGCTGGGCCAGCCTGTGGCCGAGACCGGATGCAGAGCAAGGATCAACCGCGCCGCGCCAAAGACGACCGCGCTGAGCAGCCCCATGTGCAGCCCCGAGATCGCCAATAGATGCGCCAGATTGCTGCTGCGCAGGTTTTGTAGCGCGGCTTGCGAAATGGCGCTGCGGTCGCCGGTGGTGATGGCGGCGGCAAAACCGCCAATGTCTCCGGGCAGATGCGCGCGCACCCGTGCCGATGCGGCCATGCGCAGCCGAAACAGGGCCAGACCGGGGTCCCTTTCGGCTGGTTCTGCGATGCCCAATAGCGGCACCCGGGCATAACCGACCGCCCCCAGCCCCGCGAACCAAGCGTGGCGCTGGAAATCAAATCCGCCGGGCTCAACCGGGCCCGCGGGCGGCGACAGATGCGCGGTGGTCATCACCTGCATGCCCGGCTTGGGCGCAACCGCGCCGGAGAGTTTCGAGTGGAGCGAGACCCGGACCCGGCTCGGCGTACGCGCGGGCGGCACCCGCTCTAACCGGACCTGATCAAGCGTGACACGCGGCACATCAGATTGACTGCGGTCAAGCGCCACGACGCGCCCTTCGACAGCGCCATAGTAGCGCCAGCCGAGCACGGGGGCGCTTATCGAATGCGCCCGAAACGCCGCGAGGAGCAATCCCAGCAGAACCAAGGCCAAACCGACCGCGAAGGGTGCGGTAACCTCAGGCAATGCCCGCGCCACAACCGCCAACGCGGCGACGGCGAGTGCGGTGGCCCAAAGCAGTGGTATCGAAGGCTCCGCCGCCAGCGAAAAATACCATCCGATCCCCAAGGCGAGACAGACCGGCACCCAGCCGAACAGATGCCCCCGCTGGCGCAGCATCACGGTGCTGAACTGGTTCCAAAGGCCCATGCTTGCCCCCGCGGATCGCACTGGGTAGACAGACGTCAAATCCTAGGACCGGTCGGGTTACCAAACGGTAAACGCCGCTCCGAGCACAATATCTCTGACCGAAAGGCCCACCGCCATGAACGCCCCTGTTGTGACCCGTTTCGCCCCGTCTCCTACCGGGTTCTTGCACATCGGCGGGGCGCGTACCGCCCTGTTTAATTGGCTCTATGCCCGTGGTCGGGGGGGCAAATTCCTGCTGCGCATTGAAGACACCGACCGCGCGCGGTCCACCCCAGAGGCGACGAAAGCGATTCTCGCCGGCATGTCTTGGCTGGGCCTAGATCACGACGGCGAAATCGTCAGCCAGTTCGAAAACGCCCCCCGCCATGCCGAAGTCGCACATGAGCTTCTTGCGGCGGGCAAAGCCTATAAATGCTTCGCCAGCCAAGAAGAAATCACCGCATTCCGCGAGGCCGCACGCGCCGAGGGACGCAGCACGCTCTACCGCTCGCCCTGGCGCGACGCCGATCCGGCAAGCCACCCCGACGCGCCCTACGTGATCCGCATCAAAGCGCCGCTGGAAGGCACCACCGTGATCCGCGATCAGGTGCAGGGGGATGTGACCATCCGCAACGATCAGCTTGACGATATGATCCTGCTCCGCTCGGACGGCACGCCGGTCTATATGCTGGCCGTGGTGGTGGACGATCACGATATGGGCGTGACCCATGTGGTGCGCGGCGACGATCACCTCAACAATGCCGCCCGCCAGATGATGATCTATGAGGCGATGGGTTGGGACGTGCCGGTCTGGGCGCATATCCCGCTGATCCACGGCGCGGACGGCAAGAAGCTGTCGAAACGTCACGGGGCCTTGGGGGCGCAGGAATATCAGGTAATGGGCTACCCGGCAGCGGGGATGCGCAACTACCTTGCCCGGCTGGGCTGGAGCCACGGGGATGATGAATTCTTTACCGACGCACAGGCCCAAGAGTGGTTCGACCTTGACGGCATCCGCAAAAGCCCCGCGCAATTCGACCTGAAAAAGCTCGAAAATCTTTGCGGCCAGCATATCGCGCAGGCCGATGATGCCGCGCTGCGGCGCGAAATCGAAGCCTATCTGGAGGCCGCAGGTCAGCCTGCCCTTACGGCACCCCAAGCCGAGGGTTTGGAGCGGGCGATGTATTGCCTCAAAGATCGCGCGAAGACATTCCCGGAACTGCTTGAAAAAGCGACCTTTGTCTTAGCCGAGCGCCCGATCATCCCGGATGAGAAAGCGGCAAAGAACCTCGATACGGTATCCCGTGGCATACTGTCGGAATTGACGCCGCAATTGCAAAATGCTAGCTGGAACAAAGAAACGCTGGAGGAGGTACTGAACGGCTTTGCTGCCGCGCATGACACCAAATTTGGCAAGCTGGCGGGGCCGCTTCGGGCGGCTTTGGCTGGCAGGGCAGTCACCCCATCGGTTTTTGACATGATGTTGGTGCTGGGGCGCGATGAGACCCTTGCCCGACTGACGGACGCCGCGGCCTAAGTTTTGGTTCACCACTTCTTTGGGCGGCAGGTATAACTGAACGGGACAGCCCCATTTGGGGCTAGGCCCAGACGGCGGGGAGCATCTCCGCAGCCTACATTCGGGAAGGGATTTCATGACCAATAACAATAAAACCGCAACGCTGACGATCGACGATCAGAGCTTTGAGCTGCCGATTCACAGCCCCACCGACGGCCCCGATGTTGTCGACATCCGCAAGCTTTACGCTCAGGCGGGTGTCTTTACCTACGACCCGGGTTTCACCTCGACGGCAGCCTGCGACAGCACGATCACCTTTATTGATGGTGACGAGGGCGTGTTGCTGCACCGTGGCTACCCGATCGAGCAATTGGCGAGCAAATCGCATTACCTCGAAGTTTGCTACCTGTTGCTTTACGGTGAACTGCCCTCCCCCAAGGCGCTTGAAGATTTCGAATGTCTGGTGACCAACCACACCATGCTGCACGAGCAGATGATGAACTTCTTCCGTGGGTTCCGTCGCGACGCGCATCCGATGGCAATCATGGTGGGCGTGGTCGGCGCGATGTCGGCCTTCTATCACGACAGCACCGACATCAACGACGAGCATCAGCGCGAAGTCGCGACGATCCGTCTGATTGCCAAGATGCCGACCATCGCGGCGATGGCCTATAAATACACCATCGGCCAACCCTTCGTCTATCCGCGCAACGATCTGGACTATGCCTCGAACTTCCTGCGCATGTGCTTTGCCGTTCCGGCCGAAGACCATGAGGTAAACCCGATCCTGAGCCGCGCGATGGACCGGATCTTTACCCTCCATGCCGATCACGAGCAGAACGCCTCGACTTCAACCGTGCGTCTGGCGTCTTCTTCCGGCGCGAACCCCTTCGCTTGTATCGCCGCCGGCATCGCCTGCCTTTGGGGTCCGGCACATGGTGGTGCGAACCAAGCCTGCTTGGAAATGCTCAAGGAAATCGGCACGCCCGATCGCATTCCTGAGTTCATCGCCCGCGCCAAGGACAAAAACGATCCCTTCCGCCTGATGGGCTTTGGCCACCGCGTTTACAAAAACCACGACCCGCGCGCGACCGTGATGAAGGAAAGCGCCGACGAGGTTCTGGAGCTGATGGGTGTTGAAAACAACCCGATCCTTCAGGTCGCCAAGGAACTTGAAAAAGCGGCATTGGAAGATCCGTATTTCGCGGAGAAGAAACTGTTCCCCAACGTGGATTTCTATTCCGGCATCATCCTCGAAGCCATGGGCTTCCCCACATCGATGTTCACTCCGATCTTCGCGCTGGCGCGGACCGTGGGCTGGATCTCACAGTGGAAAGAGCAGATCAGCGATCCGCAGCTTAAAATCGGTCGTCCGCGTCAGCTTTACCTTGGTGAAGACAAGCGCGACTACGTCGATATTGAGAACCGCTGAACCAACCGACAGTAACATCGCAAACGCCCCGGATTTCCGGGGCGTTTCGCATTTTGCCCCGGCCCTGCAATCGGTACCCGCGTCGGACGTTGTTGACCCTAGGGCAACAATTGAGATGCGAAGCGGCGTGCGAATACCCCGGCTCCGAATCGCGTAAATCAACGCCACTTCTCGCGACGTATGCAATGGGTCCGAAAAACAGTGAATGTTTCCAAGCGTTTTGCCGGTTGCGAAACACCGAGGCGCAAATTACGGCCAAATTACGGCACTGTTTCGCCTTGCGTGACAATGACCCAGTCCCGCTTGACGGGAATCCCCCCGGGGCGATACCCTCACATCAAGAGGCCTTTTCGGGGTGGGAAAGGCATCATCGCGGCACTGCATTGAGGGATTTCCCCTCTCGCGGTCCGGCTGGAGTCCGCCCCAAAGGTAGATGACATTTGGCAGCTTAGCAGCCCGCCCGCGACGAAGGAAAGCACGATGACCGGATCAGAACGGACCAAAGGGCTTCGCTGGGACTGCGCCACCGGTCTGACGCCCGCCAAGGCCAGTGAAATCCCCGGCCCTCAGGGTGCACTGGTGCCCGACACGCTGCATGATTGCGATCAGATCGCCGTGGTCTATGACAAGGGCCAGACCCCGCCACGGATCACCATCGCGCAGGTGTCGAACTCCGTACATACGGTTTTGGCGGATGGGGTCGCGGTGGCGGTGGTGGCGCGGGCCAATGGCCCGGCACCTTCGGCAAGCGATGTGCTTTTGGTCGAGCGGAGCTGCTAGCCTTACCGACCCTGAAACTTGGGGCTGCGCTTTTGGGTAAAGGCCGTGACCCCTTCGGCAAAGTCTTGTGACTTTCCGCAGCGGCCCTGCGCTTCGGCCTCGAGCGACAGTTGATCCTCCAACCCATTGTCCCAAGACGCGCGGATCGCTTTCTTGGCCTCTGCATAGGCCGCTGTGGGACCGGCGGCCAGTTGCGCGGCCTTGGTGCGCCAATGGGCGTCGAATTCGGCATCCGGTACGGCTTGCCAGATCATGCCCCAGTCATCGGCCTGCCGCGCGGTGATCTTATCGGCGAAAAGGGCCGCGCCCATCGCCTTGGCCATGCCCATCTGGCGCGGCAGCGCATAGGTGCCGCCCGCGTCAGGGATCAAGCCAATGCGGGTAAAAGCCTGCATGAAATAAGCGCTCTCACTGGCAAAGACGACATCGGCGGCCAGCGCGATATTCGCCCCCGCCCCCGCCGCCGGACCGTTCACGGCGGCGATGGTCGGCACGGGGCAGTTGATAATGGCGCGCAGCAGCGGGGCATATTCTTCGCGCAGCGTTTTCTCCAGATCGGCGACGCCGCCTGCCCGGTCGGCCAAGTCCTGCCCCGAGCAAAAGGCCCGGCCCGCCCCCGTCAGGACCACGACCCGCGCCGCGCGCCCGCCTTCGGTCACCGCATGTGTCAGCTCCGCCCGCATTTGGGTGGTCAGCGCATTCATCTTGTCGGCGCGGTTCAGCGTGATCAGCGCGACATCATCGGTCAGCGCATAGGTGATCGTTTCATAGTCCATCTTGCTATCCTTGATTGCTTGGCCGCAGCATATCAAAGCAATTTGCCACTGCCAGTGCAACGGGGCGTCAGCGGTCGAGAATATCGCGCAGGCGGGCTTCTTCCTCGGGCGAGAGTGGGGCCTCGGTCGGGGTTTTGCTGCGCGCACGGCCACGCAGATAGACCACCCCGAGCCCTCCGGCCAACAAAAGCATCAGCGGTCCCGCGCCCCACAGCAGCCAATTGGCCCCCGTGGCCTGCGGGTTCAGCAGGACATATTCACCGTAGCGGTCGACGATGAAATCCACCGCTTCCTCATCGCTGTCGCCGGCCACCAACCGCTCGCGCAGCAGAATTCGCAGATCGCGCGCAAGGCTTGCGTTGCTCTCATCAATACTCTCGTTACGGCAAACGAGACAGCGCAGACCTTGGCTGAGCTCCCGCGCTCGGGCCTCCAATGCGGGATCGTCCAACACCTCGTCAGGCTGAACCGCCCAAAGCGGGCTGGCGAGCAAGGCCAAGATCAGCAGCAGTCGCTTCATTCCGCAGGCACCCCTGCTGGTTGTTTGCGTGCGCCCGCCGCGACACGGAAGCGCCGGTCGCTCAGGCTCAGTACCCCGCCAAGCGCCATCAGCGCACAACCGATCCAAATCCAATTGGTCATCGGTTTGATATAGGTCCGCACGGCCCAACCGCCGCCGTCCTGCGCATCGCCGATCACCACATAGATGTCCCGCGCGAGGTTATAGTCGATCGCCGCCTCGGTCGTCGGCATCTGCGCCACGGGGTAGAACCGCTTTTCGGGCCGCAGGGTCGAGATCACATCGCCTTCCTGCGCCAGCGTGATCTCGGCCATAGTACTGAGGTAGTTCGGCCCCCTGACTTCACTCACGTCGCGGAGGGTTAGCGTATAGCTGCCCACGTCAAAAGGCTCATCAATCCGGGCCACGCGGATGTCATCCACGGCCCAAGCCATCAGCCCCGCGATCCCGGCCATGGTGATGCCCAGCCCGCCATGCGCCGTGGCCTTGCCCCAATCAGCGCGCGGCAGACGCCGTAGACGGCGCAACTTACCCGGGCCGCGGCCCAAACGCTGCATCACATCCACCGCGGTGCCCATCAGCAGCCATGCCCCAAGGAACATGCCCACAGGCCCCAACAGCCCGCGTCCGGACTGCATGGCAAAGGCCAAGCCCCCAAGCGCCAGCGCCAGGAGGAAGACATAGCGCAGCGGGTATAGTGCGCGCATGATCTTGGCCCGTTTCCACGGCATCGCGCTGCCGATCGGCAGGATCAGTCCAAGCGCTACCATGAAAGGAGTAAACGCAGCGTTAAAGAATGGCGGGCCGACACTGAGTTTGCGGTCAAGGAACATCTCGGCCACCAGCGGCCACATGGTGCCCACGAAAACGACGAAACAGGCCACAGCCAGCAGCAGATTGTTCACCACCAAGGCGGTCTCACGGCTCAAAAGGCCAAAGACGCCCTTGGCCTCAAGCGCCGATGCGCGCAGCGAGTAGAGCACCAGCGCCCCGCCGGTGAAAGACCCCAGAATGGCCAGAATAAAGACCCCGCGTTCAGGGTCGTTGGCAAAGGCGTGAACAGAAGTCAGCAGACCAGAACGCACGATAAAGGTGCCGATCAGCGAGAAACCGAAAGCAAGGATCGCCAGCAGGATGGTCCAGCTTTTCAAGCTCTCGCGTTTTTCCACCACAATCGCCGAATGCAGCAGCGCCGCCGCCAAGAGCCAGGGCATGAAGCTCGCATTCTCGACCGGATCCCAGAACCAGAAACCGCCCCAGCCAAGCTCATAATAGGCCCACCAAGACCCGAGCGCGATGCCGATGGTCAGAAACACCCAAGCCGCCAGTGTCCAAGGCCGCACCCACCGGCCCCACGCCGCATCCACGCGCCCTTCGATCAGCGCCGCCACGGCAAAGCTGAAGGCCATGCTGAGGCCAACATAGCCGAGATAGAGAAATGGCGGGTGAAAGGCCAAACCGGGGTCTTGCAAGAGCGGGTTCAGGTCTTGGCCATCAAAAGGCGGCGTGCCCATGCGCAAGAAAGGGTTCGAGGTGAAAAGGATAAACGCCAGAAAAGCCACGCCAATCGCGGCTTGGACCGAGAGCACCCGCGCGCGCAGGCGCGGCGGCAGATTGCCGCCAAACCACGCGGCCATGGCACCGAAAAGCGCCACGATCAGCACCCACAGCAGCATCGAGCCTTCGTGGTTGCCCCATGTCCCGCTGATCTTATACAGCATCGGCTTGGCGGAATGGCTGTTGGCCACCACCAGTTGCAGGCTGAAATCCGAGGTGATGAAGGCCCACATCAGCGCGCCAAAGGACAGGGCAATCAGGATGAACTGCGCCGCCGCCGCCGGTTCGGCCATCGCCATCCAAGCAGCACGGCCCCGCCAAGCGCCCCACATCGGCACCACCATCTGTACAAGGGCCACGCCAAAGGCGAGCACAAGCGCGAAATGTCCAAGTTCTGTAATCATGGGGCGGACTATAGGGGGCCTAAGCCCCCTAAGCCATGGCAAATCAAACCTAGGAAACGGTCAATCGGTCGCAGTCAGGCGCGGCTGCGGCGCCATGCGTCTAGGGCCGGATTCTCCGATGGCGTGACTGCGGCAAGGGCCAAGCGGCTGTCGGCACCGGTGGCGGCCACCTGCGGGCTGTCGGCACGCAACGCGCGCAGCGTCTCGATATTCTCGACCACCTGCGGCACCCGCGCGATGGTGCCCACGATGGCGCGCTGAAACTCCTGCGATTTCATCTGCTGCCGCGCCCCGAAGTAGAAGGACACGATCACGCCCAACAGCCACCAAAGCGGCTCTGGCACCAGCGCAATGCCCTGCATCCGTTCGGCAAACCACAAAGGGTTAACCATGGCCGTTACGAACAGCCCCAAGGTGCCGAGCGCAAGCATCGGGCGGGGCAAACGGTTGATCCCATCCATGAAGCGGTCAAAGCCGCCCTGCCGAGCTTGGGCGAACTCCGCCCCATATTGCGCCATCGCTTTGCCCTGCACCGCATGAGCACGCTGCGCCCCGGCCTCGGCATTCTCGCGAAACACTTCGACCGTGTCGCGGATGACATTGCGCTCGCCGCCGAAAACCGTCGTAAAAATACGTTCGATCAGCCCCATTGTGCCACCCTCCGTGCGAAATCTGCGTCGCTCATGCGATATTGTGGTGCGATGAACTCTTCGGCGCGTCGGATCCAGCCGCCCTTGCCGCCAGCCCGGCTGCGCGCGTATTTGCGGCTGGCGGGGCGACGGTCGGCGAGACGGAAGTAGTAGTTGCGCCGCGCGATACCGTAGGCGTCGACCAGATGATCGGGTGCGGCCTGCCATGCGGCTTGGGCGGCTCGGATCGTCTGCGGCCCGATGGCCCCGTCAACACCGATCTCCTCCCCCATCTCGCGCAGCAAGCTTTGCAGGATCTTCACCGCATTGCTGCCCGCATTGACATACATGTCAAAAACGCTCGGCTGCAACGGCGCGGGCAATTCCGCGATGCGCGGGGCGTTGAAGTAATGTCTGACAAAGATATCCACCGCCTGCGCGCGACTTAGGCGGCGCACGTCGGCCACATCGACCGCCCCATCCCCCGTCAGGTCCAGTCCCAATCGGCGCATGGTATGGATCGTCACCCCGAATTTCGTCGCCCCGCCGGGGTCATCGGGGTCATTCACAAAGCCGCCCTCCCGGGCGACGATGGCGCTGGCGATCTCTCGGACGGTCTGCATCGCGGGCTCTCCTGTCTTGGGTGCAAACAGGCTCGGCCGGATGGGTTAACGGGGCCTCAGCCCCGCGTGCGTTGCGCGCAGATCACCCTTCGGGCTCGCGGTAGACGCCCTGCTCTTTCAGCGCATCCGTTACTTCCTTGGGCATGTAAGTCTCGTCATGTTTGGCAAGGATTTCAGAGGCTTCGAAAGTCCCATCGATATAACGTCCGGTGCCGACCATGCCTTGGTTCTCTTCGAACAGATCAGGCAACACCCCGGTAAAGACGACCGGCACGGAGGCCCCACCATCGGTCACGGCAAAGCGAATCTGTTCGCCCTGGCCGCGTTTGAGTGACCCTTCTTCGACCAGACCGCCAATGCGGAACACCTCTGCCGGGCCGGGCGGCTCGGCGATGACTTGGCTCGGCGCGCGGAAATAGTTGATCCCGTCGCGCAGCGCATAGCCGATCAGAGTAGTCGACAGCACCAAGGCCACCGCCGCAACGGCAATGATCTGGATCCGGCGCTGTTTCTTGAGGCTCTTCATGGGAACAGCGGGGCCATCATCAGCCCCTCGGTTTCCGGCAAGCCGAGCATCAGGTTCGCGTTTTGCAACGCCTGACCGCTGGAGCCTTTGGTCAGATTATCGAGCGCCGCGACCACGGTCGCCCGCCCGGTCTGACGGTCGGCGACCACGCCGATATGGCAGAAGTTCGAGCCGCGCACATGCCGGGTGCTGGGCGCTTCGCCGAAGGGCAGCACCTCGATAAAGGGCTCATCTGCATAGGCGTTCTGCAGCGTCTCATAAATCGTCTGCGCGTCGCCTTTGACATAGCAGGTGGCCAAGATGCCGCGGTTTGCGGGCACCAAATGCGGGGTGAATTGCACCTGCACGGGCCGCCCGGCAATGGCCGAGAATTCCTGATCGAATTCACCCAGATGCCGGTGCGTGCTGCCAAGCGCATAGGCGTGATAGCCCTCGCTCAACTCCGCATGAAGCAGGTTTTCCTTGAGCGAGCGCCCCGCGCCCGAGACCGCGCATTTCAGGTCGAGAATGATGTCATCCAGATCAATCACACCCGCGGCGATCAGCGGGCGCAGGGCAAACTGCCCCGTCGCCGCGTTGCAGCCCGTGCCTGCCACCAACCGCGCGGCTGAAATCTCTTTGCGGTAGAATTCGGTGAGGCCGTAAACCGCCTCTTTCTGCTGCTCTAGGGCGGCGTGTTCATTGCCGTACCACTTGGCGTAATCCTCTGGGTCGCGCAGGCGGAAATCGGCAGAGAGGTCGACGATCTTCAGGTCTTTGGGCAGCGCCGCGATCACCTCTTGGCTGGTCTTATGCGGCAACGCGCAAAAGCACAGATCAATCTGCGAAAAGTCGATTTCTTCAATCGTGACCAATGTGGGCAGATCAAGATGGCGCAGATGCGGAAACACCTCGGCCATAGATTGCCCCGCCTTGGAGTTCGCCCCCAAAGCTTTGATTTTCATTGAGGAATGGCCAGCGATCAGCCGGATGAGTTCTGCCCCGGTATAGCCGGAGGCGCCAAGAATGGCGATGTTCTGGGTCATGGTCTGTCCCCTTGTTCGGAACGAAATATAATTGGAGTTCAGGCGGCGGTGAATGTGATCTGTCGTCGCAGGAACTGCGTCGCACGGTCGCTCACCCGGGCGGGATCGCCGGTGGTGAGAAACGCCGCCTCGCCACTGCCCATCATATTGGGATGCCGCTCAAGATAATCCGCCAATGAATCCGCCACCAACTCGGCTTGGCTAAACACTTTGACTTGCCCGCCCAAGGCCGCCTGAAACGCCTCCTGCATCAGCGGGTAATGGGTGCAGCCCAAGATCGCCGCGTCGGGGTCGGGCATTTTACGTTTCAACGCATCGACATGGCTGCGCACCAGCGCTTCGGCGAGGATCATATCGCCCTCTTCGATGGCATCGACCACCCCACCGCAGGCCTGCGCTTCGACATCCACCCCGATGGCGCGGAAGGACAGTTCACGCTGAAAGGCGCGGCTTGCCACCGTCGCGGGCGTGGCGAAAAGCGCCACATGGTTCACCGCCACTTCGCGCGGCGGGGAGTTATCGCCCCATTGGCGTTCGGTCATCGCCTCGATCAGCGGCACAAAGACGCCCAACACCCGTTTCTCGCGCGGGATCCAGCCCTCTTGCATCCGGCGCAGCGCAGCGGCCGAGGCGGTGTTACAGGCAAGGATCACCAGATCGCAGCCCGCATCGAACAGCCGCTGCACGGCGGCGCAGGTCAGCGCATAGATATCATCGGCATTGCGCACGCCGTAGGGCGCATGGGCGCTGTCAGCGAGATAGACAAAATCCACCTCCGGCAGCCGTTCTTGCACCTTGTTCCAGACGGTCAGCCCGCCCAGCCCCGAATCGAAAATACCAACTGCCATGGTCTGTTGTCACCTGTCGGCTCTATGCCGTTCCTCAAACTCGTAGCCAAGACCCTGATACTGGCCCGGCTTTGGTGACAACTCATAAGTGGCTTTGCGCAGGAAATCCATCATCGCTTTTGCGTCCCCCGCCAGCGGGTCAAGCATGGTGCGCGGAATCGGGTCGCCGATGGCCACGCGCACGGGGCTATCGACACGGGCGCGAAACTCTTTGATCAGCAGCCCCATTCGCAGATTGGCATGCAGGTGGCTGGCGATTTGGAACAGCCGGCTGGTGTGGCCGTCGAAATAGATCGGCACCACCGTGGCGTCAGACTTGGCGATCATCCGCGCGGTGAAACTGCGCCATCCGGGATCCATCGGTTGCGAAAAGGGCCGCGCGGCGGTGCTGACCGTGCCGCCCGGGAAGATGCCAATCGCACCGCCTTGGTCTAGATAGGTCAACGCGGTCCGGCGCGTGGCGAGGTTCAGCGCCAGCGCGGCGCGATCTTCGGCAAAGCTGATCGGCAAAAGATGGTGTGCCAGATCCGGCGCTTGGCTGAACACCGCATTGGCCATGATCCGAAAGTCACCGCGCGTCCGGCTGAGGATATGGCCTAGCATCAGCCCGTCCAGAATGCCGTAGGGATGATTGGCGATCAGAATGACAGGGCCACGCTTTGGAATATCGGCCAAAGACCCGCGCATCACATCCAATGTCAAACCACAGCGCCGCACCATGGCATCAAAGAACCCCAGCCCCGCGGCCAGATCGTCTTCGTAGCCCTCGGCCCGTTTCAGTAAGGACACCCGCCCGGTGGTGTTTTCCATCAATCGGATGAGCGCCCTCCCGCCCCGAGTTCGGGCGGAATGGGCATAGCTTATGTCACGGGCGTAGGTCACATCTGGGCCTCAGGATCGCACTGATGCTCTCCCTAGCCCAGAAATGTAACAGCCGTATTACTCCGCGGCCTTGGCCGTGGAGGTGCCGCCCGCGCGGATCACCGCCAGCAGTTCCTCGCGGCGCTTCTCGGCCTTGGCTTCATTGGCCTGTTTCACCGGACCGAAACCGCGGATTTGCAAGGGCAGTTCGGCCAGTGCCACGATGGCGCCGCGGGTCTGATCGGTCAGTTTGGGCAGCACTTCGGCCATGTCGGCCTCATACTGTTTGATCAACGCACGTTCCATCTTGCGCTCGGCGGTATAGCCAAAGGGGTCGAAAGGCGTGCCGCGCAGACCCTTGAACTTCGCCATAACCCGCAGCGGCCCTTCGAGCCATTGGCCGAATTCGCGCTTCTGGGGCCGACCGTTGGGCCCCATCTTGGACAAGAGCGGCGGCGCCATGTGGAAGGTCATGTTGAAATCGCCGTCGAACTGCGCCCGCGCCTTGTCACGGCTGGTGATCAACAGGCGGGCGACCTCGTATTCGTCCTTGTAGCTCAGGAGCTTATGATAGCCCATCGCCATCGCCGCCTTGACGTCACGGTCCTCAATACCGTCGAGCATCTTCGTGTAGCGCTTGGCCAGTCCCTTACCCTGATACTCGGTCAGGTGGTTCTCACGGAAGGCGATCTTCTCCCCCAGCGATTTGGGCAATTCCACCACGTTATCAGGCTGACTTACCGCTTTGGCGTCTTCGGGATAGAGCACGGCCCAGCGGCCAATCTCAAACGCGCGCTTGTTGCGCTCTACCGCCGCGCCGTTCATCTCAATCGCCTGCATCAGGCTTTCGAACGAGAGGGGCAGAAGGCCGCGCTGCCATGCGGCGCCGAAGATCATCATGTTGGAAAAGATCGAATCTCCCAAACTCGCCTTGGCCAGATCCGAGGCATCAAACATCGCGACATCATCCTTCAGACGCGCTTCGAGCGCGAGGCTCAGCCGGTCATAGGGCATCTGAAACTCGGTATCGCGGGTGAAATCGCCGGTGATGATCTGGTGCGAGTTCACCACCGCACCGGTGCGCCCGGCGCGGGTCAGACCCAGTGTCTTATGGCCCGCCGAGACCACCAGATCGCCGCCAATGAGCGCATGCGCCTCGCCGGTGGCCACACGGATTGCGCTGATGTCTTCGGGACGCTCGGCCAGACGGCAGTGGATATGCACCGCACCGCCCTTCTGGGCGAGGCCCGCCATCTCCATCATGCCAGCCCCCTTGCCATCAAGTTGAGCCGCCTGCGCCAGCAGCGCGCCGATGGTGACGACCCCGGTGCCGCCCACGCCGGTGATGACGACGTTATGGGTGCCGTCGATCTTGGGCAGGTTTGGCTGCGGCAGGTCGGGGATGGTCAGTTCGGTGGTCGGATCCTTGCGGATCTTGGCGCCTTCCAACGTCACGAAGGAGGGGCAGAAACCGTCAAGACAAGAGAAGTCTTTGTTGCACTGCGACTGGTCAATGGCGCGTTTGCGGCCCAGCTCGGTCTCGTTCGGGACCACGGCCACGCAGTTCGACTGCACACCGCAATCGCCGCAGCCTTCGCAAACGTCCTCGTTGATGAAGACACGCTTGTCGGGGTCCGGGAACAGCCCGCGCTTGCGGCGGCGGCGCTTCTCGGCGGCGCAGGTCTGGATATAGACGATGGCCGACACGCCCTTGTGCTTGCGGTAGGCCTTTTGCACATTCGGCATCTCGGCGCGCTCGTGTATTTCGACGCCCTTGAAGCGGCTGAGGTCCACGTCTTCCTTCTGGTCATAGACCACGGCGAGGTTCTTCACGCCCATGGCCTTCAACTCTTCGACGATGCGGTAGGCGTCAAGGTCGCCTTCGTTGTGCTGACCGCCGGTCATTGCAACCGCGTCGTTATAGAGGATCTTATAGGTGATGTTCGTTCCCGCCGCGATGGCGGCCCGAATGGCCAGCACACCGGAGTGGTTGTAGGTGCCGTCGCCAAGGTTCTGGAACACATGCTCTGTATTGGAGAACGGCGCTTCGCCGATCCAGTTCGCGCCCTCGCCGCCCATATGGGTGAAGCCCGTGGTCTCACGGTCCATCCATTGCACCATATAGTGACAGCCGATCCCCGCATAGGCGCGGGAGCCCTCTGGCACTTTGGTCGAGGAGTTATGCGGGCAGCCCGCGCAGTAATACGGCAGTCGCGCGGCGATATCTTCGGCATTGTCCGACCGGCGTGCCTCGTTCAGCGCCTCAAGCCCCGCGCGGATCCCATCGGTCTCGCGGCCCTCTTCCAACAGAATGCCGCCGATCTTTTCGGCGATCAGAATA
Organism: Sulfitobacter sp. D7; assembly: GCF_003611275.1. Lineage (NCBI taxonomy): Bacteria > Pseudomonadati > Pseudomonadota > Alphaproteobacteria > Rhodobacterales > Roseobacteraceae > Sulfitobacter > Sulfitobacter sp. D7. The sequence goes on along the minus strand of NZ_CP020694.1, from coordinate 1,684,989 downwards.
GGGTCGAGCGCGCCACGGGTCGGGAACAACTCTTCGCCATGCTCCATGCCCGCGCCACCTTTGTGCCACCCATAGACGCGGCGGTGGGTATCGTTGAACAGCGCTTCCTTGATCTGCACTTCGATCAGCTTGCGCTTTTCTTCGACCACGACCACCAGATCAAGCCCGTCGGCCCATTCGTGGAACCCCTGCATGTCGAGCGGGAAGGTCTGACCGATCTTATAAGTGGTGATGCCTAGCCGCTCGGCTTCGTTCTCATCGATGTTCAGCAGGCTCAGCGCGTGTACCAGATCGAGCCAGTTCTTGCCCGCGGCGGCAAAGCCGATCTTGGCCCCGCGCTTGCCCCAGACGCGCTTGTCCATCTTGTTGGCATGAGAGAACGCCTCGGCGGCGAAGCGCTTGTAGTCAATCATCCGCGCTTCTTGCAGATGCGGGGTGTCGCCCAGACGGATACTCAGCCCGCCATCGGGCATGTCGAACTCAGGGATCACCAGCTTCATCCGGTTCGGATCGCCGTTGACGACGCTCGTCGCCTCCACGGTGTCCTTCATCGTCTTCAGGCCCACCCAAAGGCCCGAAAACCGGCTGAGCGCCCAGCCGTAGATGCCGTAATCAAGAATTTCCTGCACACCGGCGGGCGAGACCACCGGCATATAGGCATCCACCATCGCCCATTCCGACTGGTGCAACACGGTGGAGGATTCGCCGGTATGGTCATCCCCCATCGCCATCAACACACCACCATGAGGCGAAGTGCCCGCCATATTCGCATGGCGCATCACATCGCCGGTGCGGTCCACACCCGGGCCTTTGCCGTACCATAGGCCATAGACGCCATCATATTTCCCCTCGCCGCGCAGTTCCGCCTGCTGGCTGCCCCAAAGCATCGTCGCCGCGAGGTCTTCGTTCAGCCCCGGCTCAAAGCGCACGTTATGCTCGGCGAGTTTCTTCTCTGAACGCTGCATTTGCAGGTCGACCCCGCCCAGCGGACTGCCCCGGTAGCCGGTCACATAGCCTGCGGTGTTCAGCCCCGCCGCGCGGTCGCGGGCGGACTGCATCATCATCAGCCGAACCAGCGCCTGCGTGCCGTTCAGCAGCACCGGGCTTTTCTCAAGGTCGAAACGGTCGTTCAGTGAAATCTTTTGCGTTGTCATGGCGGGCCCTCCCTAGCACGTCAGTCTTGCATGATTGCCTCCTATATAGGTCACAGCTGCTGACCTGTATAGCAGTTATTCCGCAACGGCAGCCCTGCAGGGGACGGTTTGTGCTGTTTTCTCCCGGCTATTAAGGTAGGAGAAAGGCTGGGCAAGGAAAGTACGGGCCATGGATTGGGACAAACTCAGAATTTTTCACGCCGTGGCCGATGCCGGGTCGCTGACCCATGCAGGCGACAAGCTTAACCTGTCGCAATCTGCCGTCAGTCGGCAGATTCGCGGGCTTGAGGAACAGCTTAATACCAACCTCTTTCACCGCCATGCGCGCGGGCTAATCCTGACCGAACAGGGCGAGCTTTTATTCGACGCGACCTCGGCCATGGCCAAGCGTCTTGACGCCGCCGCCGCACGCATTCGCGACAGTGAGGAAGAAGTCTTTGGCGAATTGCGCGTGACCACCACCACCGGTTTCGGCACCCTCTGGCTCGCCCCGCGGCTGCCCAAACTTTATGAGCAATATCCTGACCTTAAGGTCGACCTGATGCTTGAAGAGCGCGTGCTCGACCTGCCGATGCGCGAGGCCGACGTGGCGATCCGCATGAAAGAACCAAGTCAGGCCGATCTGGTCCGCAAACGGCTGATGACCGTGCGGATGGGGCTCTACGCCAGCCCCGAATATCTGGAAAAACACGGCACGCCAGAGCGGATGGAAGACATGACCAACCACCGGCTGATCTGTCAGAACACCGACAGCGATCAAGTCGGCGCCGGGCTGCAACTGGTCAAAGAGCTGATGATGTATGACCTGCGTTCGCTCTTGACGGTGAACAACTACTTCGGCGTGTTGCAAGGCGTGGTGCATCACCTTGGCCTCGGCGTGCTCCCCAACTACCTGATCCAAGACTTCCCGCATATCGTGCAGGTGATGCCCGATATCGAATCCGCCGAAGTGCCGGTCTACCTCGCCTATCCCGAAGAGCTTCGCCAATCCAAACGCGTCGCGGCCTTCAAGGATTTTGTGCAGGAAGAGATCATAACCTACCGCAAACAATGGCGCGAACGGGTCGAAGGCGACAACTGAACCGCAGCCCCGCCGCAAGCCATGCAATAAGCGCATATCGGCCATGATGACTTGCGATGTTAAATAGCCTTGATTTGAACAGCCCTGCCTCCTATTTCACCATTATGAAGATTGACAGCCTGAGGGCGCGTCGCTTCATACCTCCCTGTTGGACTTGGCCGAGCTTTTAGCTCGGCCTTTTTTTTGGCCTATCGCCTTCTTTCAGCCCACAGGCTGCCAAAGCCACTTCCCCCCCGGCATTTCCCCTTGTATGAGGGCGCAAACGCGCCAGCCGGGGAATTTCCATGCAAGATCCAGCCATCACGCCCGACCTCATCGCCAGCCACGGGTTCACGCCCGAGGAATACACCGAGGTCGTCAACATCCTCGGGCGCGAGCCGAACTACACCGAGATGGGCATTTTCTCAGCAATGTGGAACGAGCATTGCTCTTATAAGTCTTCCAAGAAATGGCTGCGCACCCTGCCCACCGACGGCCCCCAAGTCATCTGCGGCCCCGGCGAAAACGCAGGCGTGGTCGATATCGGCGATGGCCAAGCGCTGGTCTTCAAGATGGAAAGCCACAACCACCCCTCCTACATCGAGCCCTACCAAGGTGCCGCGACCGGCGTGGGCGGCATTCTGCGCGATGTCTTCACCATGGGCGCGCGCCCGATTGCTGCGATGAACGCGCTCAGCTTTGGCCGCCCTGATCACCCCAAGACCCGCCAACTTGTACATGGCGTCGTCGAAGGCGTCGGTGGCTATGGCAACTGTTTCGGCGTGCCGACCGTCGGCGGCGAAGTGCGGTTCGACACAGCCTATGATGGCAACTGCCTCGTCAACGCCTTTGCGGCGGGCCTCGCGGATGCCGACAAAATCTTCTATTCCGCCGCATCCGGCGTCGGCATGCCGGTGGTCTACCTCGGTGCAAAAACTGGCCGCGACGGCGTCGGCGGCGCGACCATGGCCTCCGCCGAATTCGACGACACCATCGAAGAGAAACGCCCCACCGTCCAGGTCGGCGACCCCTTCACAGAAAAGCGCCTGATGGAAGCCACGCTTGAGCTGATGGCAACCGGCGCCGTGATCTCGATCCAAGACATGGGCGCTGCGGGCCTGACCTGCTCTGCCGTGGAAATGGGGGACAAAGGCGGCCTTGGCGTGCGTCTCGACCTTGAAAAAGTGCCGACGCGCGAACCGCATATGACGGCCTATGAAATGATGCTCAGCGAAAGCCAAGAGCGGATGCTCATGGTCCTGCGCCCCGAACTTGAGGCCGAAGCCAAAGCCGTCTTCGACAAATGGGACCTCGATTTCGCCATCGTCGGTGAAACACTCCCCGAGGACCGCTTCCTCATCTGCCTCAATGGCGAGGTCAAAGCCGACCTGCCGCTGTCGAAACTCGCCTCCACCGCGCCGGAATATGACCGTCCTTGGGTCGAAACCCCTGCCGCCGCCGCTTTGTCCGACGCGCCAACCATCGACCCCATCGACGGTCTCCGCGCCCTCATAGGCTCCGTGAACCACGCCTCCAAAGCGTGGGTCTATGAGCAATACGACACGATGGTCATGGGCGACACCGTCCGTCTGCCCGGCCTTGGCGCTGGCATCGTGCGGGTCCATGGCACCGACAAGGCGCTGGCCTTCACCTCCGACGTGACCCCGCGCTACGTCAAAGCCAACCCAACCGAGGGCGGCAAACAGGCCGTGGCCGAAGCCTATCGCAACCTCTGTGCGGTCGGTGCCAAACCACTGGCGACAACCGACAACCTCAACTTCGGCAACCCCGAAAAGCCCGAAATCATGGGCCAGTTCGTCGGCGCGATCAAAGGCATCGGCGAAGCCGTGGGCGCGCTCGACATGCCGATCGTGTCGGGCAACGTATCGCTTTATAACGAGACTGACGGCAAAGGCATCCTGCCCACGCCCACCATCGGCGCGGTCGGCCTGATCGACAATGTCGAGCAGATCATCTGCAACCAGCTGTGCGAGGGGCATGTGGCCCTCTTGATCGGCAGCGCGGGCAGCCACCTCGGCCAATCCGCCCTGCTCGCCGAAGCCTTCGGCCGGGCCGAGGGCGATGCGCCCCATGTCGACCTCGTGGCCGAACGCCGCCACGGGGAATTCATCCGCGCCCAGTCAGGCCAAATCTCCGCCTGCACCGACCTCGGCGATGGCGGCCTCGCCCTCGCCGCCTTCGAGCTGGCCGAGACCGCAGGTATCGGCATCGAGATCGAGAGCGATGACACAGCCACCCTCTTTGGCGAAGATCAGGCCCGCTACCTTGTGGCCTGTACCGCCGAGGCCGCTGAGGCCCTGATCGCCGCAGGCAAAGAGGCCGGCGTGCCCGTGGCCCAAGTCGGCGCATTCGGCGGCGAGAAGATCAGCTTCGGCGCGGCCTCTGCACTGCTGGCAGATCTGCGCGCCACTTACCGCAGCACCTTTGCGCAAGCCTTCGCCTGAACCTCTGGTTTCGGAGCCGCCCTTGCTTGAGACCAAACGGTCGCGCGCAGGGCGGCGGGGCAAGCTAAATCGCCGAGGGGCCCCTTCAGGGGATACGGCTATTTAGCTTGAGCCGACGACAGGCGGGTGACAGGCCGGGATCAATCAAGGGGGGTTCCGAAACCTTCTGGTTTTGGAGAGACCCGCAGCCGGCTCCCTCGGCCTCGCGCCTAGCCTTCCGCGTTCAACCCCGCCAACATCCGCGCCTTTTCACCCGGATCATCGGGGCACGAGATCGCCTCGGCCAAGGCCTCCAACGACGCAATGGAATGCCCCGCGCGAAAACTATCGACATGGGGCAACATCGCGCGAATGCCCGCCGCTTTGGGCGCAAACCCGTCCCACCTCAAAAGCGGATTTAGCCAGATCACCCGCCGCGCGGTCAAATGCAGCCGCTGCATGTGCCGCGCCAGTTCCGCCGGATCGTCCCGGTCCAACCCGTCGGTGATCAGCAAGACCACCGCGCCTTGGCCCATGACCCGCCGAGACCAATCGCGATTGAACGCGGCCAGCGCGGCCCCGATGCGCGTCCCCCCCTCCCAGTCCTGCGCCTGCGCGCCCGCCGCTGCCAGCGCCGCATCCACATCGCGGGTCGCAAGATGCCGGGTGATATTGGTCAGCCGTGTACCAAAGGTGAACCCGTGCACCTGTGCCCAGCCCGCGCCCTTGCTGTTGGCCACCGCGTGCAGGAAATGCAGGATCACCCGACTGTATTGGCTCATTGAGCCTGAGATATCACAGAGCACCACAAGGTTGGGATAGCGCGCGCGCGGAGTCATCCGGTAGAGCCGTTCCATCTCTCCCCCGCGCCGCAGCGCCGCTTTCATCGTGCGTGCCACATCAATCCGCCCCTGTGCCGCTGCCACATTCCGGCGGCTCGGCATCGGCGGCACCGGGAGTTCCAGCTTGGCCAACATCCGCTTCGCCTGAGCCATCTCGGCGAGGGTCATCTGTTCGAAATCCAGCGTCCGGAGCCGCTCGCGCGCCGACATCGTGAGGCTCGCATCGACTTCAATGAGGGTCTCTTCCGGCTCGGGCTGCTCTTCTCGTTCCGGCGCTTCGGCCCCGTCCAGCAGGGCTTCTGCCGCGCGTTTCTCTGCCGGGGTTGCGGGGCGGTCCTCTTGCACACTGCGGATGGCGGGCAGCATCGCGGCCATCATATGTTCCAGATAGCGCGGATCGCGCCAATAAAGCCGGAATATCTGCGCAAAAACCCGCGCCTGTTCAGGGCGGTTCACGAAACAAGCGTGCAGCGTCCAATAGAAATCACGGCGGCTGGTGAACCCCACGGCGACGACAGCCTCCACCGCCTCCACCACGCGCCCCGGCCCGATGGACAGCCCCGCCCGCCGCAGGGCGCGGGCGAAATGAGTGATATTCCCCGCCAGCTTCGGGTCGTCCGGCAGGTCGAGGGGGGTCTGCTCAGCCATCCTGCTTAGGCGGGCACCAGCGACGCGCGGGCCTGTTCGAGAATGCGCGCGGCCTCGGACCCTTGCAGCTTGGCGATGTCGTCTTGGTATTTCAGCACCGCCCCCAACGTATCGGCGATGACCTCGGGGCTTAGGGTCGTTACATCCAAGGCCAGCAAACATTTCGCCCAATCGATGGTCTCTGCCACACCGGGTTTTTTGAACAGATCCTCCGTCCGCAATTGCTGAACAAAAGCCACCACCTCGCGGCTGAGCGCCTCTGCCGCCTCGGGCGCGCGGGCCGAAAGGATCGCCATCTCACGCGCCACATCCGGGTAATCGACCCAATGGTAAAGGCACCGCCGCTTCAGCGCGTCATGCACCTCCCGCGTGCGGTTGGAGGTCAGGATCACGATCGGCGGCTCCGGCGCACGGATCGTGCCAAGCTCGGGGATCGTCACCTGAAAATCACTCAGCGCTTCTAACAAAAACGCCTCAAAAGGCGCGTCGGTGCGGTCCAACTCGTCGATGAGCAGCACCGGCGCGCCGTTCTCATCGGGGCGCAGCGCCTGCAAAAGCGGGCGTTCGATCAGGTAGTCGTCGCTGAACAACTCTTGGGTCAGCGCGCGCCGATCCGCGCCACCGCCCGCCTCCGCCGTGCGGATCGCCACCATCTGGGCGGGGAAATTCCATTCATAAACCGCGCTCGACGCATCAAGCCCTTCGTAGCATTGCAACCGGATCAACCGCCGCCCCAACCCGGCGGCCAGCGCCTTGGCTATCTCGGTCTTGCCGACACCCGCCTCGCCTTCCAGAAACAAAGGCCGCCGCAGCGTAAGGCTGAGGAAAACCACAACCCCAAGCGCGCGGTCGCAAACATAGCCCTCAGCGCTCAGCATCTCTTGGACCGCGTCGATCGTATCAATGTTTTTCATGGCCCCAGTGGTGCATTCCCGCCCCGCCCCGTCAAGGGGCCTGACAGGGCGCGGGCAGATTGACGTGATTTCCCCGCGCTGGCATAGTCTCAAGCAATAATCGACGGTCACCGAGAACAACGGGGCCACAGGGGCGGATATGGGACAGAGCATTTTCATCGCGATCCGGCGCGGCGGGGTCTGACATGCGCATCACCGCTGTCACCTGCGTCAAGAACGAAGGCCCGTTTCTGCTGGAATGGATTGCCTTCAATCGGGTGATCGGGGTCACGGATTTCCTATTCTATTCAAATGATTGCACCGATGGAACCGACCGCCTGCTGGGCGCGCTTGACGGGCATGGTATCGTCACCCATCTGCCCAACCCGGCCAGCAATCGAAACTACCAAATGCAGGCGCTGAAGGATGCCCGGCGCCAACCCGTCGTCACGCAGGCCGATTGGGTCTGGGTCGCGGATGTGGACGAGTTTCTAAACATCCATGTGGGCGACCACCGCCTGCCCGCGCTGATCACAGCCTGCGGCGATCCGCAGGCAATCTCGCTGCATTTCCAGTTCTTCGCCAATGGCGGGATCGAGGAGTTCGTCGATGAACCGATCATCGCGCAATTCACCCGCAGCCATAACCCCGACATCTGGTGCGCCGATACGGCGATTGAGGTGAAGTCGCTGGTCCGCCAAGATTTCCCGCTAGGCTACTACGGCGCACACCGGCCTTTTCATGATGACGAAAAACACCAACCGCATTGGACCGATGGCGCAGGCCGACAGGTGCCCGCGCCCTTCCGCAGCGCTGCCAACAAGCGCCGCATCCGCGCCTTTCCCGCCCGCGGCGCGCGGCGTTTTGCGACGTTAAACCATTACGCGCTGCGCTCGCTCGACAGCTTTCTGGTCAAGAATGATCGGGGTGACGTGAACCGCGAACACCGCGCCTTTGACGACACCTATTGGCGCGACCGCAATGATGCAGCTTGGGAGGATCGCTCGATCCAGCGTTACCTGCCCGCCCTGCGCGCCGAGATGGACCGCCTCACAGCGCTGCCCGGCATCGCTGAACTTCATGCCAATGCCGTGGCCGCGCACCGCGCCCGCCGCGATGCCCTGCTGGCCGATCCGGCCTACCGCGCGATGCAGGCACAACTCCGCGAGGCCAGCCCCTACTCCGTCGCCGAAGCGCAGGTCCGTGCCCAGATTGGACTGAAATGACCGGCCCACGGATCATCAACCTTGGCCTGCCCAAGACCGGCACCACCACGCTCACCGATGCGCTGCGCCACGCGGGGCTTAGGGTCGCCGATTGGCGCATCCGCAAAGGGCAAAGCGCTCTGCCTGACATTACCGGAGAGCATGTCGGCCGGATCATCTATGCCGATTATTTTGCCAGCGGCGACCCGCTGGCGCGGCTGCAAGAATTCGACGCAATCAATGAGATGAGCGCCGTGCGCCATGACCGCAGCCTTTGGCCGCAGACCGATTGGGGGCTGCTGAGCACCATTCAGCAGCACCACCCCGACATCAAGTTTTTGCTGTCGCACCGCGATCCGGCAAAGACGGCGAACAGCATGATGCGCTGGAACAATCTGGGCCGCCGCCGCCTGCCACAGGCCGACGTGCCGGGCCTGCCCCGCGGCTTTGGCCGCAGCGAGGCCGAGCTTGCCAAATGGGTTGAGGGGCATTTCACCTTTTGCCGCCGAGTCTTTGCCGGCTATGCCAACTTTCTGGAATTCGACATCGAAGACCCCGGCGCCCGCGACAAGATCGCCGCCCACCTCGGCATCGACCTGCCATGGTGGGGCCAAAGCAACACCGGCAAAGAAGTGGCCGAGTGATGCGCCTCACCCTGTTCATCGGCCCGACTGAAAAAGCCGCCGCGCGACTGCGCAATATCTTGCAGCAGGAAAAGGGCGCGCTGTTGAAACAAGGGGTTTTGGCCCCCGATTGGAACCACGTCCGCCTCTATGCCGCCTGCGCCGCGCCTGATGCGGTTGGACTGCTGCGCTATCGACGCGGGCTCGACAGTGTTTTGATCGGCGCCACGCTGCGTGATGAATTTCACGCACTGATCCCTCGCGATTTGGCCGAGAGCTGCGCCGATCATGTGGTGCTGAGCGCGGCACAACTGGGCAACCTGCTGTCGCGCCCCGAGGAGCTTGCCCGCCTGCGCGATCTGCTCTGCCCCTATTTCGACGACATTCGCATTATCGCGCATCTAGATGAACAGGCCCGACTTCTCACCGCGCATTATACCTTTGCCGTGACCGAAGGCCGCCGCCATTCGCTGACACAGGAACTCACCTTGGCGGAGCGTGGCAGGTGGTGGCAAGGCGCGCTCGAACCTGCTGAGGATGCCCCCGACTTTGGCCTATTCTCAGATGTACAAAACCCGCCCTTCTGGCTGGATTATCAGGCCCTTCACAGTCATTGGGCAGACGCCTTTGGGGCCGAAAAGGTCCAATTCCGTCCGCTCGACCTGCCGCAGCTCCTGTCCAAAAACGGGGCGCGGGAAGTTTCCGATAGCCTTGACCTGACCACGCTCCTCGGTCCGGTTGATCCGGGCCGCGCGCTTGCCCCTCTGCCCGCGCCTTGGCTGGCCCGAATGCGCGCGTTTAACGATGTACTGATCCGCTATCTGCAAGCGCATGACCTCTCCTGCCCGCGCAGCACATGGAGCCAGATGTTGCAGGCGCTGCAGATCGGTGGCGCAGCGATTGCGCCCGGCAGTCTCGCCCCGATCTCCGACCATTTCGCCCGCGACAACGCAGCCCTCATCACCCGATATCCCGCGCTGGCTGCGGCGCTCACCCCCGACAGGCCAGAACCCCTTTGGACCGAAGCAGACCCCGAACGCGGCTTTCGCGCCACGCAGTACCTCGCCGCTTTCGCCCACCGCATCCGAACAACCGCGACCCCTCTGGCGCAGAAACACGCTGAGGCTGAGATGGCGCGCCAGTCGGCCGCGAAATTCGAGGCGATGCTATCGGACCCCGCCGCCTCAGAAGACGCCCGCGCGGCCAATGCCCAGCTTTTGAACCGGGTAAAGGTCAACCACGAAACGATCCTTCGCAGCCCCTTCCGCCCGCATAACGACGCGGCGCCCGAGGGCGCAGACCAGCCCGCGCCCGCCTATACCACCGTCCCGCCGCGCCAATTACCGCCCGGCAACAGCGGCAATGTCATCGTCGGCTGCATGAAGAACGAGGCCCCCTATATCCTTGAATGGGTCGCCTATCACCGCGCCGTGGGATTTGATAACTTCCTGATCTACACCAACGATTGCACCGATGGCACCCATGCCGTGCTCGGGCGGTTGCAAGACATGGGCATCCTGCAACACCGCAACAACGACGACTGGAAGGGCAATTCGCCCCAGCAGCATGCCCTGAACCAAGCGCTGAAAGAGCCGCTGATCCGGGACGCGGAATGGATCGCGCATATCGATGTTGACGAATTCGTCAACATCCGCCCCGGCAACGGCACGCTCAACGATTTTTTCGCCGCAGCGCCCGAGGCGACCAATATCGCGATGACTTGGCGGCTCTTTGGCCATAACGGCGTGACGGCCCTGTCGGGCGCGCCGGTGATCGGCCAGTTCGACCACTGCGCACCCAGCTTTTGCCCGAAACCCCATACCGCATGGGGGTTCAAGACAATGTTCCGCAACATCGGCGCCTATGAAAAACTCTCCTGCCACCGGCCCAACAAATTGGACGACGCGCAGGCGGAACGGGTCAAATGGGTCAACGGCTCGGGCCGCGACATGACGCGCGATGCGCTGCGCAACGGGTGGCGGTCTTCCAAAAGCAACATCGGCTATGACCTGCTGCAACTGAACCACTACGCTCTGCGCTCAGCCGACTCCTTTCTTGTCAAACGCCAGCGCGGGCGCGCGCTGCATGTCGACCGCTCCATCGGTATCAACTACTGGATCCGCATGGATTGGAACGACCACCAAGATGTCTCAATCCAGCGCAACCTGCCGCGTCTGCATGCCGAGATGGCCCGCCTGCTGGCCGACGACCCGCTTCGCGCGCATCACGAAGCGGGCCTTGCCTGGCACCGCGCCAAGGCGGAAGAGCTGCACCAAACGCCAGAGTTCCGCGATCTCTACCGCCAAGCGCTTAACGTCAAGTTAAGCGCGACCGAGCGTGTCGCCTATGCCCTCGCTCTCGACATGGAAAGCTGACCCGTGACAGACACCAAGCCTGAGCCGAATTTCATCCACTCGCGCGGCATGAAATTCCCCGACGATCCAACGATCCTGCGCGGGCGGGTCCGCAAACTGCTGCGCCAAAACGCCTATGAAGCAAAGGAAAGCGAGGCCGCGCTGCGCGTGGTCCGGGAGGGCGACCGGGTGATCGAACTGGGTGGCGGCGTGGGCTATATGTCGACGCTGGTGGCCAGCAAACGCAACGTGGCTTCGGTTCATTCATTTGAGGCGAACCCGAACCTTATCCCCTATATCCGCCGGGTCCATGCGGCCAACGGGCTGAGCAATGCCCATGTCACCAACGCCATCCTCGGCCCTGCGCCGGGCAAGGTTGATTTCCACGTACGCGAACAGATCCTGTCCTCCTCCATGACCCGTTTCGAAGGCGAAGCCCCGCCCGAGACCCATCAAATCGACGTGCTGGGCGCCGCTGAGGTTTTCGCCGACATCGCCCCCAGCGTTCTGATCTGCGACATTGAAGGCGCTGAGGTCGACCTGATCCCGTCGCTGCCGCTCGACACTCTGCGCGCCGCCATCATCGAGTTGCACCCACAATGGATCGGCCCCGAGGGGGTCAACAAGGTCTTTGCCGCTTTCATTCAGGGGGGCATGGCCTATTACCACCGGGGCTCGCATAACAAAGTCGTGGCCTTCCGCCGTGAATGGTAAAGTCTCCCACCTCGCGATCCTTTGTGTGCGCAACGAAGGCGCGTTCTTGCTGGAATGGCTTGCCCATCACCGCGCCATCGGCTTCGATCATGTGCTGGTTTTTTCCAACGATTGCGACGACGGCACCGATGACATACTTGACCGGCTGCAAGCGCTTGGCGGTGTCACCCACATCCGCAACGACGGCCCCTATGAGAAAGGCGGCATCCAGTTCACCGCGCTGAAGGCCGCTGCCGAACTAAAGATCGTGCAGCAGGCCGATTGGATCCTGCCGCTCGATGTCGATGAATTTGTAAACATCCATGTCGGCGATCACAGCCTCTCCGCGCTGCACGCCGCCCTGCCCGAAGCCACGGCGATCACCCTCACATGGCGGCTTTTCGGCAGTGGCGATCAGGTCCGCTACGAAGACCGCCCGGTGACCGAAGGCTTTACCCGCTGCGCCCCTGCGGTGATGCACTGGCCATGGCGGGCTGCCATGTTCAAAACCCTCTACCGCAACGATGGCACCTATGCGCAGCCGGGCGTGCACCGCCCCCGTGGCCCCAACCCCGCGCGGCTGGACCAATCCCGCTGGTTTGACGGCCATGGCCGCGCCCTGCCCGATCTCTTCAAAACGCGGCGCATTTTTTCAACCTACGGTCGGCAGAACTATGGGCTGGCCCAGATCAATCACTACCCCTTGGGCGCGATGGAATCCTATGTGCTCAAAGCCGACCGCGGCCGCGCGGTGCACCGCGCAGACATGCTGGGGCTGGACTATTGGGTTGAGCGGAATTTCAACACCGAAACCGACACAACCATCAACGCCAGCGCCCCGGCGCGGGCCCGCGAACTTGCCGCCCTCAAGGCCGACGCACCCCTCACCGCCCTGCACGAAACGGCCGTCGCTTGGCGTCGCACCCGGTTCGACGCGCTAATGGCCCAAGAGCAATTCCGCGCCCTATTCGGACGCCTGCTGATGGCCCCGCCAAGCCGCCCGGTCACCGTCAAAGCGGCGCGTATTATGCTGGACTATGCAAGGCGCGCCCAAGCCGCCGAGCCATCCCAATAGCGCACAGCCACCACACCGCCCCCGGAAAACCGTCACATTCTCTTCAATTTCTCACGGATTTTCCGCATTTTCGCCCTATTATCCGGCTATACCCTGCTGAAACGGCGGTTCTGCCCCGCCCTGACAAGCCCGAGGATGCCCGATGCCGCGCGAGACGCCCACGATCGAAAGCTCACTGGCCGATATGCCCAAACGCGACTGGCTGCGCGCAATAGAGGCCGTGGCCGAAGAGGATGGATATTTCCAATCCTTGGGCAAACGCCATTTCTCTGCCTTCATTGAGCGTGAGACCACCCTGCTGGTCACGTTTGAGACCTATCAAGGCATGCACGCCCTTTCCGACAAGGCGCAGCCCTTGGGCTGGGACATGGTCCGCAATCACGACTGGTCGCATCTTTGCCTTGCCAGCGATGGCGACACATGGTTCCGCGCCGAAGAGGTCTATGCCTATTTCGACAGGCTGATCGACGACGGGTTCTTTGATGAATTCGATCAGGTGCTGTTCTACGGCGCTGGCCCCTGCGCCTATGCCGCCGCCGCCTACTCCGTTGCCTCCCCTGGTGCAGCGGTTGTGGCGATCCAACCACAGGCCACGCTTAACCCGCGCATCACCGATTGGGACGACCGTTTCACCGATATGCGGATCCTCGATTTCACTTCCCGCTATGGCTATGCGCCCGATATGCTTGACGCCGCAGAACGGGTCTTTGTGCTCTACGACCCGCGAGAAAAACTCGACGCGATGCATGCCGCGCTATTTACCCGCGCCAATGTCACCAAACTGCGCATGCCCTTCATGGGCGATGCGCTGCAAACCGACCTGCTGGAGATCGACCAGCTTGACCCGCTGCTGCAAGCCGCCGCCGACGGCACGCTGGATGCGTCCCGTTTCGCCGCCCTCTTCCGCGCGCGACGCGACTACCTGCCCTACCTGCGCAACCTCAGCCAAGCGGTCAACGCCCAAGGCCGCGAGAGACTGCTCGAAGCGGTCTGCGCCAATGTCAGCGCGCGGATGAGCGCCCCACGCTTTGCCCGCCGCCTTGAACGCATTCGCGCCCGCCGAGAAGCCGCCGTGACAGAGGTGGCGACCGCCACCGGATAGGTTTTCAATCTGGCGCGCGCCCCCGCTCTGTGCTAGCTCCGCGGCCATGACACAAAGCTTCACGATCCGCCGTCCCGACGACTGGCACCTGCACCTGCGCGACGGCGACATGCTGCGCGCCGTGCTGCCCCATAGCGCCCGCGACTTTGCCCGCGCCATCATCATGCCAAATCTCGTGCCCCCGGTGGTCACCGGCACCCAAGCCGCCGCCTACCGCGACCGCATCATGGCCGCCCTGCCTGCGGGTGCCGATTTCACCCCGCTGATGACCCTCTACCTGACCGAGGACACGGACCCAGACGACGTGGCCCGCGCCCATGCCGATGGCCTCATCCACGCGGTCAAACTCTACCCCGCCGGCGCCACCACCAACTCCGCCAGCGGTGTGTCCAACTTCGACAAAGTCGCCCCGGTGCTCGACCGTATGGCCGAGATTGGCCTGCCCCTTTGCACCCACGGCGAAGTCACCGACAGCGAGATCGACATATTCGACCGCGAGGCCGTCTTCATCGACCGCGTGCTCGACCCAATTCGCCGCGCGCATCCTGCGCTGCGCGTGATCATGGAACATATCACCACCGCCGATGCCGCCGACTACGTGCGCAGCAACGACAGCGGCCTTGCGGCCACGATCACCACGCATCACCTCGTGATCAACCGCAACCACATCCTCGCTGGCGGCATCCGCCCGCATTACTACTGCCTGCCCGTGGCCAAACGCGAGACCCACCGCCGAGCCCTGCGCCAAGCGGCCACCTCCGGCGATCCGCGTTTCTTCCTTGGCACCGACAGCGCGCCCCATACCGATGGCGCCAAACTGCAACCCTGCGGCTGCGCCGGTTGCTTCACCGCGCCCAACACAATGTCGATCCTCGCACAGGTTTTCGAAGACGACGGTGCCCTCGACAAGCTCGAAGCCTTCACCTCGCTCAACGGCCCCGCCTTCTATGGCCTGCCGCCAAACGAAACGCAGATCACCCTGCAACGCGAAACACCGACACACCCCGCCAGCATCGACACCCCCGACGGCCCGGTCACGGTCTTCGACCCCGGCTTCGATCTGCACTGGACCACCTAATCTTCATCCTTTCTTAAATACCGATCCGACCTCTCCCCAGCCAAGGACGCCTGCCATGATCCCCACCAGCCACCCCAGCCCCGAAGAAATGGCCCGCCTAACCGCGCGCATGTTGCTGGAGATCGGCGCGGTGCATTTCAACGCGGATGACCCCTTCACGCTGGCCTCCGGCCTGCCCAGCCCGACTTACATCGACTGCCGCAAGCTGATCTCCCACCCGCGCATCCGTTCGACCCTGATGGATTTTCTCACTGTCACCGTGATGCGCAACGCCGGTTTCGAGGCTTTCGACAATATCGCCGGTGGCGAGACCGCAGGCATCCCCTTCGCCGCTATGGTGGCTGAGCGCATGGCGCTGCCGATGACCTATGTGCGCAAAAAGCCCAAAGGCTATGGCCGCAACGCGCGGATCGAAGGTGACATGACCGAAGGCCAACGCGTGCTGCTGGTCGAGGATCTGACCACCGATGGTGGCTCAAAGCTCAGCTTTGTCGACGCGATTCGGGAAACCGGCGCAAGCTGCGCCCATACCGCCGTGATCTTCCACTACGGCATTTTCCCACAAACCGAAAAGACCCTTGGTGACCATGGCGTTACGCTTCATGCGCTGTGCACATGGTGGGATGTCTTGGCCGAAGCGCGCGCACAAGGCGCCTTTGACGCGGCAACATTGACCGAAGTCGAAGCCTTCCTGAACGCCCCGCGCGAATGGCAGGAATCCCGCAAAAGTTAACCGAATTTCCGCAAGATGTTGACCCAAGGCCCCTCCACAAGGCAAAATGTGGTGGGGCCTTTTGTTGATAAAGATATCCACAAAAGATACAATTTGCGCCGGACGACCCCACTGGCTATGACGACCATCTGGGTAGAAATGGGTGAGGTCATGAACGAAATTACATCGCTGAACGCGAACCAATTGGCCGTGCAGGCACCGGAATCGATGCCGCATTCGATCGAGGCCGAGCAGCAGTTGCTGGGTGCGATCCTCACCAACAACGACGTTTATGACCGCGTGGCCTCTGTCATTGGCCCCAAGCATTTCTACGAGCCGGTCCACGCGCGCATCTTCGACATCGCCTCCCAACGGATCGCCAAGAACAACCTCGCCTCTCCGGTCACGCTCAAAGCCTTTATGGAGGACGACGAGGGGCTGAAGGAGCTGGGCGGCCCTGCCTATCTCGCCCGTCTCGCGGGTGCTGCGATCAGCGCCTTTGCGGTGCGCGACTACGCGCAGATGATCTATGACCTCGCCGTGCGCCGCGACCTGATCCAGCTGGGCCGCGACATTTCGGCCAAGGCCGCGCAGGTCGATGTCGCCTCCGAGCCGCGCGAGCAGATCGTCGAGGCCGAGCAAGAACTCTACAAGCTGGCCGAACAGGGTCAGGTCGAAAGCGGTTTCCAGTCTTTCCTCAAGGCCGTGACAGATGCGGTCAACGTGGCTAACGCCGCCTACCAGCGTGACGGCGGCCTCTCAGGCGTCTCCACCGGGCTGATCGACATGGACAAGAAACTGGGCGGTCTGCACCGCTCTGACCTTCTGATCCTTGCGGGCCGTCCATCGATGGGGAAAACCTCACTTGCGACCAACATCGCCTTCAACGTGGCCAAAGCCTACAAACGCGGGATGAAGCCCGACGGCACCGAAGGCGCGGTCGACGGCGGCGTGGTGGGTTTCTACAGCCTTGAGATGAGCGCCGAACAGCTTGCCGCGCGGATCCTGTCGGAAGCCGCCGAGATCCCCAGCCAACAGATCCGTTCGGGCGACATGACCGAGACAGAGTTCCGCCGCTTCGTCGATGCCGCCAAGGCATTGGAAGCCTGCCCGCTGTTCATCGACGACACGCCCGCCCTGCCGATCAGCCAGCTTGCCGCCCGTGCGCGGCGGCTCAAACGGACCCACGGGCTTGATGTGCTGATCATCGACTACCTGCAGCTGGTCCGCGGCACGGGCAAATCGGAAAACCGGGTGAACGAAATCTCGGAAATCACCATGGGTCTCAAGGCCATCGCCAAGGAACTCGACATTCCGGTGATCGCCTTGTCCCAGCTTTCGCGTCAGGTGGAAAGCCGCGACGATAAACGCCCGCAGCTGTCGGACCTGCGTGAATCGGGCTCGATCGAGCAGGACGCCGATGTGGTGATGTTCGTCTACCGCGAGGAATACTACAAAGAACGCGAAAAACCGGGCGATCATGAGCTCGACAAGATGGCGGTCTGGCAAGAAGAGATGGAGCGCTTGCACGGCCGCGCCGAGGTGGTCATCGGCAAGCAGCGTCACGGGCCGATCGGCACGGTGGACCTCAGCTTTGAGGGCCGGTTTACCCGCTTTGGCAACCTTGTGCAGCCTTGGCAGCAGGGTGGCGGCGACGAACAGGAATTTTGATCCCCCACGGCTGAAGGCCACCGCTCTTTGCGGGCAGTGACCCTCAGCCCATCGCCCCCATCCCCATCGAATTCAAAGTCCTGAATAAGTGATTTGGATTGCCCCAAACTGCCGTTAGGCTAGATGGGCGGTTCTGCGCCTCGCGCCAGTACCGTCACTCACCTTGGGAGGACCAAAATGACCAATATCATCCGCGCCATCTGTCTGATGCTCGCCACCAGCTTTGCCTTCGCGCTCCACGCCGAAGAGACCGAGCGTTACGGCAAGCAGAAAGTCGTCTATCACATCAACTATAACGGCGGCGAAGGCTCCAAAGCGCATCTGGGGGCCATGCGCAACATTCAGAACCACATCAATGCCGTCGGGGCCGAGAATATCGACGTGAAGGTCGTGCTGCATGGCAATGGGCTGAGCCTCTTGGCCGATGCCAAGGGCAACGACAAGATGCAGACAACCGTATCATCGCTCAAAGGGCAGAACGTCAGCTTTCACGTCTGCAACAACACCCTGCGCGGCCGCGAGATCAGCTATGAGGATGATCTCTATGATGTGTGGGAGGAAGACATCGTGCCCTCCGGGGTCGCGGAACTCTCGCGTCTGCAACAGATGGGCTACACCTACATCAAGCCTTAAAAATATAACGCCCGGGGGTCATGCGCCCCCGGGCGTCGATGCCTGTTACTCGCCCGCCGCGCGGGTCTCATACATCAGCCCCTTGGCGCTGCCTTCGGCGAAACCCTTCCAATAGCTGTGGTCGTCCTTTTCGGTCCCGTCTTCTTCGACAGACCAGACGCCAGCGTTGGAATCCTCTACCAGATCAAGGTAGCCCCCCTTCTCGGCATCATTCTTCAGATGGCTATCCATCCATGCGGTCACGAAATGCTGGGCGATATTGTTCATCCGCGCCGTGTCCCAAACCGCATCGGTGTAATGTTCTGAAATGTTGAACCCTTTGTCCTCGCTGAAGTAATAGGACTCCGTGGGCGCGGGCATCGGCGCGCCGGCGTTATGGCCTGCGTTCATATAGGTCAGCAGCGCACGGTCGACGTTTGAGGTGTTTTGCCAGATGGCGCGAATGCCGTCTTCGTAAAGCGATGTGTCATCCTGCGATCCGGCGATAAAGAGCATCGGGATCTGCACACCCGCCAGACCTTCGGCATCCCAAAAGCCCCGGTTCATGCCCCAAGGGCCAAAGGCCACGGCCGTCTTGATGCGCGGATCAGGCAGCGCGTCGTGGGTGTCTGACCCGGCCTGATGAATGCCCAATGTGCCATGCGGCCCACCCCATGTGTAGCCTACAGAAGCCTCGGTCACGCCGCCGCCTGCGGTGATAATCGCGCCGTAGCCGCCCATGGAGTAGCCGATCAACCCGGTGTTCTCGGCGTCATAAAGCCCTGCAAAATCGCCACCCTCCGCGGCCTTTTGCGCCATCTGCTCCAGCACAAAGAGTTGGTCCAGCGAGCGGTTCACCAGCGTCGAGCCAAAGGCCGCCTGCGTGCGGTAGGTGCTGTCGGTGTGGTCGATGGAGGCCACGACATAGCCCTTGGAGGCGAGGTTCTCGGCCAGATGCGACAGCAGATAGCGGTTGCCCGGATAGCCGTGGCTGATCAGGACCAGCGGAAAGGTCTCGCCCGAGGCCGGATCGACATCGCGCATCGCCTGCCCCTGCAACGTGACCTCGGTGGTGCCGTCGCGCAGATAGGCTTTGAAGGCGGTTTCGCCCTGCGCGCCCTCGGCGGCAGGGTAATACATCTCAACGGTCAAAGGTCGGTCATAGCGCGGCATCTCATCGGGCTTATCGGCGGCCGGGTCGATGGCGAGTATGTCGATCTGATCGGGGTTGACCATCTCAAGCGTGCGCACGCCCACCGCGTGGTCGCCATAGGCCGCGAGCTCGGGCGCGTTCGGCAGTTGTCGGTCGATCCGATTCTCCGCCTGCGCCGCCCCTGCGGTAAGGCTGGCGGCAAGCAGGGCCGTGGTGGTCATATGTCTATGCATGGTTCGTCCTCCCTTGGATAGGCCCGAGCCTACCTGCGTTGCGGAGGCAAGCAAGCGCCCTAGCCGTGACGTTACGGAAGTTTCACACTTACCCCCGCGCGGCGCGGGCCACTTCTGCCTCAGAGAGCCCATACCTCCCGGCGAATTTGGCGCGGGCGGCCAACAGCCTTGGGTCATCGGGTTTCATGCCCAAGGTGCGGATAAAGGCGATGCGCTGCTGCTGTTTCAAGGCTTCGGTGTCGATATCCGTGCCCATGGCGCGGTCGATAATCTCTCCGCCGGGGCTGACGTGGAACCACTTGTTGAAGTCGCGGAAGTGATGCTGGTTGTGCAGCCGCGTGACATGCCGCTCGACCGCCGTTTTGGGGACCGTCAGATGCGCCGTCATGTGGAACCACTCATAGCCCAGAAAGGTCAGCACCCCACCCAAGGGTACGATTGCCGTGGCAATCCAAAGACTTGCGTCAAACCCCAGCAGCGCCGCAATGCCCCAAACCAAAAGGAAATTACCCACAAGCATCGGCAAAGCGACCCAAAGCGGCACAAAGAACAGCCCGTGATTGGTGGGAAAATCATGGTGCCCGTAATGCGCGCGGTAGAGCAGATCAAAGGCCCATTGCCGTTTCGGCGGATCAAGGTGAAAGACATACCGGTGCAGGTTGTATTCATTGAGCATCTGCGCCGCGATCCCCAGCGGCACCAGCGCCCAGCACCACAGCGGCGCCCCCCAGAGCATCGCGCCAAAGGCAACCACACAGGCCAGCGCCATGAGCGATACCCCCGCGTGGCCAAACATGATCCTGATCCGTGACATCCGCCTGACCTCCCCATCCTGCGCATCCGGTAGGCAAAAGTGTAACAAATCCCCCTCGCCCCTGTCGCGCATGACGTTAGGTGCCCTTGGTCGCTTGACCTCCCCCCGCATTCTGGCCCACATCCGCCCATGAGCAAAGCGACCCTGACCATCGACCTGCAAGCCATCGCCGACAACTGGCGCGCCCTTGACCGCATGACGGGGGCCGAGACCGGCGCCGTGGTCAAAGCCGACAGCTATGGCCTTGGTGCGGCCCGTGTGGCGACAGCCTTGGCCGAGGCTGGCGCGCGACAGTTCTTTGTGGCCTTGACCGAAGAAGGCGTAGCACTGCGGCAGGCCTTGGGCGAAGGCCCGGTGATCAATGTCTTTTCCGGCCACATGGCAGGCGACGCCGAGGCGATTGCCGGTGCCGCCTTAACGCCGATGGTCAACTCGACCGAGCAGCTTTTGCGACAGCTTGAGACCCTGCCCGGCCATGGCTTTGGCATCCAACTCGACAGCGGCATGAACCGGCTGGGGATGGAGCCTGCGGAATGGGCGGCCCTGCGCGACATCGCACTCAGCCAGAACCCCTCGCTGATCATGTCGCATCTGGCCTGCTCAGACGAACCGGGACACGAGATGAACGACGCGCAGCTGCGCAGCTTTCACGAGATGACCCAAGGGATCGACGTCCCGCGCTCGCTCTCTGCCACGGGGGGCATCCTGCTGGGCTCTGATTATCACTTCGATGTCACGCGGCCCGGGATTGGCCTTTATGGCGGGCGGCCCTTCACCGATGCGCGGCCTGTGGTCACCCTTGATGTGCCGGTGATCCAAACCCGCAACGTCACCCCGGGAGAGACTGTGGGATATGGCAACACATGGACGGCAGAGAGCACGGTGAAGCTCGCCACCGTCGCTGCGGGCTACGCCGACGGGCTCCAGCGCGCCATGGGCAATGCAGTCGGCGCGGCCTCATTCCAACATGACGGCATTTCGCTGCCGATTGTCGGGCGCGTGTCGATGGATCTGATCACGGTGGATGTCTCTGCGTTGGATGAAGTCCCCGCGACTTTGCAATTGCTGGGGCCAAAGCAGGGTGTCGATGATCTGGCGGATTGGGCCGGGACGATCGGCTACGAAATGCTCACCTCACTCGGGGCGAGATACGCGCGGACCTACGCCGAATAGTTCGGCGACTTTCCCCCGTTTCGTATTGAGTGGACTGCAGATCGGCGGCGCTTTAGCGTGGCTATTTTCCCACAGGCCTGCCCCGCCCGTCTTCGGCAGTCGACAGGTAAATCACCCCAATCACTGCAAAAAGTTTACGAAAAACCTGAGGTTGTGCCATAATGTGGGCAAAACTGCGTTAAATCCTCAGCATAATTCCGCACTGAATGGGAACAAAGAAGGATAAAGAGGCGTTGGTCGGCAGAAACTTGCTTAGTAGCTCTTCCAGGGGGGAGAAAGTATGTCCCAGCTTCGTTCATTCGCCTACCTCATCCAATTCGCCTTTCAACGGCTGGCCGTTGTGGTCTTTGCCCTCGCGGCCCTTGCCCTCACCATGGCCAGCATCATGGCCGGGATCGGCCTTTGGGATTGGATCAGTCTTGACCTTCGATATGGCGGTGAGCCTGTTGAAAACGCTGGGATGTACGCCCAGCTAACCTTGACCGCTCTTGCCGTGGGCCTGTGTTTTTTCCTGCCCACCAACCGTCGCGTCATGCAGCTTGAAACCTCGCACCGCCAGTTCAATGTTGGCATGCAGGACGTGGCCCGCGCCTATGGCGCCGTGCACGCCGCCGACCGTGCGGAAACCTTTCAGATGAGTTCGGAATTTGATTCGGTGCGCGAACGTCTGGCCTATCTGCGCGATCACCCCGACCTCAGCACGCTGGAGCCCGCCGTTCTGGAAATGGCCGCACAAATGAGCCACGTGGCCCGCGATCTGGCCGAAGTTTACTCGGATGAGAAACTGGCCCGTGCACGCAGCTTCCTGAAACAGCGCCAAGAAGAGGTCGAGTTGTTCAACAGCCGTCTGGATCAGGCCAAAGCCATCTCGACAGAGATGAAACATTGGCTCCACGAAGTCGAACTCGAAGAGAGCGTCGCCGTAGCCCAGCTTGAGCGCCTGCGTGACGAGATGCGTGAGATCATGCCGGAGCTTGGCCTCGAGCGTGTGGTGCAAACCGAAGCCCCCGAGCGCCAGCCGGAGCCGACATCGCTCGACAATATCGTGATCGATCTGCCTCCCAAAGCTGCCGAGTAACACCGGCGGCAGCATCCGGCCCATTGGGTTCCCCCCCGGGATCATCACCCAAAGGCCGGATGCTTTTCCTTTGACGCCATCCGGCACCTGCGCGAAAAGGGCCCATGGCCAAATCCTCCTCCAGTTTTTCCTGCGCCGAATGCGGTGCGAAACATTCCAAATGGTCCGGGCGCTGTGACGCCTGTGGCGCTTGGAATTCGATCGTCGAAGACAAGGGCATCTCCGCAGGCCCGCCCAGCAAATCCTTGGGCGCACGGCGCGGCTCTGCCATTGAACTCACCGACCTTGCCACCCAAGAAACCCCGCCACCGCGCGCGCAATCCGGTATTGCCGAGTTGGACCGCGTTCTGGGCGGCGGCTTGGTGCCCGCCTCGGCGATCCTTGTGGGCGGCGATCCGGGCATCGGCAAATCAACCCTCCTGCTTCAAGCCGCCGCCCATTTTGCGAATTCGGGTCTAAAGACGATTTACGTCAGCGGAGAGGAAGCCAGCGCGCAGGTCCGCATGCGCGCCCAACGGCTGGGCCTTTCAGAAGCGCCCGTGAAACTAGCAGCGGAAACCAATCTGCGCGACATCCTCACCACGTTGGAAGCCGAGCGGCCGCAGCTTGCCATCATCGATTCCATTCAAACCATGTGGGCCGATAACGTCGAAAGCGCGCCGGGCTCGGTCAGTCAGGTGCGCGCCGCGGCGCATGAGTTGACCAGTTTCGCCAAACGGCGCGGGGTTGCCGTGATCCTTGTGGGCCACGTCACCAAAGAAGGTCAGATCGCAGGCCCGCGGGTGGTGGAGCATATGGTCGACACTGTGCTTTATTTCGAAGGCGAACGGGGCCACCAATTCCGCATCCTGCGCGCGGTCAAAAACCGTTTTGGCCCGGCGGATGAAATCGGCGTGTTCGAGATGACGGGCGGCGGTCTGTCTGAGGTCCTCAACCCCTCGGCGCTGTTTTTGTCGGAACGCGGCCAACCCTCCCCCGGGTCGGTGGTCTTTGCGGGCATCGAAGGCACGCGGCCCGTCTTGGTCGAGCTTCAGGCGCTTGTTGCCCCCTCGCCCCATTCCCAGGCGCGCCGCACCGTGGTGGGGTGGGATTCGGGCCGTCTGGCGATGATCCTCGCGGTGTTGGAGGCGCGCTGCGGGATTCCTTTTGCGGGGCTGGATGTCTACCTCAATGTGGCCGGCGGCATGAAAATCTCGGAGCCCGCCGCTGATCTGGCCGTGGCTGCCGCGATCCTTTCGGCCCGAGAAGACGCGGCCCTGCCCGCCGAAACCGTTGTTTTCGGGGAAATCAGCCTGTCCGGTGCGCTGCGCCCCGCCAGCCAGACGGAAAACAGGTTGAAAGAGGCGCAAAAACTTGGTTTTACGAGCGCTATTGCACCGCGCGGCGGGAAAGCCGTGGGTGCGACCGGAATTGCGCTGAATACGATGAGCGATCTGACCGGATTTGTTGGCGAAATTTTCGGGGCGGGCTGATCCCCCCTTAGACGAGGGCGAGAACGCGCATGGACGGTTTTACCATTATTGACGGGGTGGTCGCGGTGGTCATCGTGCTATCGGCACTGCTGGCCTATGGCCGCGGGCTGGTGCGCGAGCTGATGGCGATTGTCGGCTGGATTGCAGCGGCAGTGCTGGCCTTTCTCTTTGCGCCGCAGGTTGAGCCGCTGGTGCGTGAGCTGCCCTATGTTGGCGAATTCCTTGCCGACAGTTGCGAATTGTCGGTGATCGGTGCATTCGCATTGGTCTTTGCCGCCGCGTTGATCGTGGTCTCACTTTTCACCCCGCTGTTCTCTTCGTTGGTGCATCGTTCGATGCTGGGCGGCCTTGATCAAGGGCTTGGCTTTATTTTCGGCGTCGTGCGCGGCGTGCTTTTGGTGGCGATTGCCTTCTTCGTCTACGACACGGTCATCACGGGTGAGCGCACGACAATGGTCGAAAACAGCCGCTCCGCTGCTGTATTCTCGCGCTTTACCGGCCAGATCGAAGAAAAAGACCCGCAAGAGGCGCTTGGTTGGATCACCAACCGTTATGAGGCGCTCGTTGGGAAATGTAGCGCCTAAAGCGTTCACAAACTCTTAACACTATCGTTTTAGACAGGCGGCCAGAACAACGGGCCGCCTGTTTTGCGTTTGGGGCACATCCGGGACTGGCAGCGGTGCATCCGCTGCCCAGTTCTCGACCCCTCGGCACGCTTTATCGCGCCTGTCGCTCCTTGCGGGCGACATGCGGGGTGACAGTCGGGTGCGAAGCCCCTACATAGGCACCGACCCCACCCGGATTCGGAGTTGCCCCGTTGTCCAAGCTCATGCCACCCGCCCATCCCTTTGACACATCCTACCTGCGCGACAGCGGAGATGAGGATAAACTGAAGGAGGAATGCGGCGTTTTCGGCGTGGTTGGCGTTGCTGATGCCGCCACTTTCGTGGCCCTTGGCCTCCACGCCCTCCAGCACCGCGGACAAGAGGCAGGCGGCATCGTCAGCTACGATCCCGAAGCTGGTTTCCAATCGGCCCGCCGCTTTGGCTATGTCCGTGATAACTTCACCTCGCAGGATATCATGCAGACCCTGCCCGGCGAATTGTCCATCGGCCATGTGCGCTATTCCACCTCCGGCAACAAAGGCCCCACCGCGATCCGCGATGTGCAACCTTTCTTTGGCGAGTTTGCCATGGGCGGTGCCGCGATTGCGCATAACGGCAACATCACCAATGCCAACGCGCTGCGCCGCGAGTTGATCGAACGCGGTTCGATCTTTCAGTCTTCCTCGGACAGTGAGTGCATCATTCACCTGATGGCGCGGTCGTTGCAGCGCAACATTCCCGAACGGATGGAAGATGCGCTGCGGCGGGTCGAAGGGGCGTTTTCTGTCGTGGCAATGACCCGCACCAAGTTGATTGGCGTGCGCGATCCGCTAGGGGTTCGCCCGCTGGTTCTGGGCCGTGTCGGCGATGGATGGGCGCTGAGCTCTGAAACCTGCGCGCTTGACATCATCGGGGCCGAATTCGTGCGCGAGATCGAGCCGGGCGAGATGGTGGTAATCACTGAGAAAGGCGTCGAAAGCCACTTCCCCTTCCGGCGCGTCGCCTCGCGTTTCTGCATTTTTGAGCACGTGTATTTCAGCCGCCCCGACAGCATCCTCGGCGGTCGCTCGGTCTATGAAACACGCGAGAATATTGGCCGTGAACTGGCCAAGGAAAGCCCGGTTGACGCCGATCTCGTCTGCCCCGTGCCCGACAGTGGCACCCCGGCAGCGATTGGTTTCAGTCTTGAATCCGGCATTCCCTACGCGATGGGCATCATCCGCAACCAATATATGGGCCGGACCTTCATCGAGCCGACAGAGCAGATCCGCAACATGGGTGTGCGTCTCAAGCTCAACGTCAACCGTGCGCTTATCAAGGGCAAGCGGGTGATCTTGGTCGACGACTCGGTGGTGCGCGGCACGACCTCGCGCAAGATCAAAGAGATGATCCTCGACGCTGGCGCCGCCGAGGTTCACTTCCGCATCGCCTCCCCGCCCACGGCATGGCCTTGTTTCTACGGTGTCGACACCCCGCAGCGCGAAAAGCTGCTGGCGGCGACCATGTCCGAGGACGAGATGCGCGATCACCTACAGGTCGACAGCCTCAAGTTCATCTCGCTCGACGGTCTGTACCGCGCGGTGGGCGAAGCCGAAGGCCGCAAGGCCGAGTGCCCGCAGTATTGCGACGCCTGCTTCTCGGGCGACTACCCGGTCACCCCTGCCGATCAGGTCAAGGAAGGGTTCCAGATGAAGCCCGCCGCCGAATAACCTGCGAGACAGATTTTATCAAAGCAAAGGCCGCGCCCGGAACCCCGGACGCGGCCTTGTTTTTTACCACCCTCGCGGGGTCGCTTGCTTAGTTTTGCGCCGCAGGCTCGGCCGCATCATTGGCGCTGTCCGTCGCATCATCCACGGCGTCGCTGATCGCCTCTCCGGCGGCGTCGACCGTATCGGTGATCGCCTCTGCCGCGTCTTCGGCGGCATTGGTCACATCCTCGGCCACCTCTGGGGCATTGATCGCCTCAGAGGCTTCGATGGCCACTTCCTGCGGCCCTTTGCCGGTGAAAAGCATATAGCCCGCCAGCGCAATCAACGCCGCCACGACCAACCAGACCAGATTCTTCATTCCATTCCCCTTAATCTACGCCCCGCGACGTTAGAGATTACCCCCGGGGCCGCATAGCCGTCAATTGCGCCACATTCGCCCCAGATCAAGGGTAAATCGCCGCAAAGCCCACGCATAGCGCGATTTTGCGGCTTGAAGATGCCCCCCTGCGGGTTTACCTTGCATTCTCGAATTAGGTAACAATCAAAGGACCATCACCATCGCTCGCAGACCTCATAACGCGCCGCCCCAACGTGACACCGGCCCGCGCGTCAACGACAAGATCCGCTCCACTGAAATCCGCCTGATCGGGGCAGACGGCGAAAACGTCGGCGTTGTGACGCCTCAGCGTGCCATGGAAATGGCCGAAGAAGCTGGGCTTGACCTTGTCGAAATTTCGCCGAATGCCAAGCCGCCCGTGTGCAAGATCATGGATTTCGGCAAGTTCAAATATGAACAGCAAAAGCGCGAGAGCGAAGCCCGCAAGAAACAGAAGATCATCGAGATCAAAGAGGTCAAGTTCCGTCCCAATACGGATACGAACGACTACGATGTGAAGATGCGTAACGTCTTCAAGTTTCTTGAAGGTGGCGACAAGGTGAAGGTCACCCTACGGTTCCGTGGCCGTGAGATGGCGCACCAGAACCTGGGTCGTGAGCTTTTGGAGCGCGTTGCTGCGGATACCAAAGACATCGGCCGGGTTGAGAACTTCCCCAAGATGGAAGGCCGCCAGATGGTCATGGTGATCGGGCCCCTGCCCAACAAGTGATCCGCTCTATGTCGGGTCCGCACGGCGGGCCCGATTGATCATCTTACAGCCCATAACGCAAAACGCCCCCGGATCGCTCCGGGGGCGTTTTCATTTTAGGGGTAGGTCTGCTTAACGCAGCAGACCGGTAATGTTCCGCACGACCGCACGGCGGTTCGCAGGTTCCGCTGACGTCGTCGGCACGCGCAGCTGGCTTTCGCCGTAGCCCTGCGTGATCAGGTTGGCAGGCGGTACATCGAAGTACTCCGTCAGAGCCAGTGCAACGGTCTCTGCACGGCGGTCCGACAGGGCGAGGTTGTAGCTCGCATCGCCAACCGCATCCGTATGCCCTTCGACAAGGATCACGGTGCGCGGATCCTTTTGGATCAGGTCACGCAGTGTGGTGCCGATATTGGCAAGCGAACGGGCCTGCTCAGGCTGGATCGCAGCGGAGCCTGTGGGGAAGCGCACGGCGTCCAATTCCAACTGCGGCGCGAGAGAGCGCACCTCACGGATTTCGCGCACCTGACGCAGGGAGAATGTCCGCCCCTGATCGTTGCGCAATTCCGTCTGCAGTGCCTGACGCAGCGCCGCTTCGTCTTGCGTGCTGGCGCGCTGAGCTTGCTGGGTTTCCTGAACCTGCGGCAGGTCGTTCACCACAACTTCACGCTCTTCGACAAGGTCATCCACAAGTACGTACTCGCGGCCCTGTGCGTCAAAGTTGGTGCGGCGCAACACGGTACCATCGCGCGAACGAATGGTCTCAACCCGGCTGCCATCGCTCTTGGTCACGATGGTACGGGTGGAGCCGTCGTCGAAGGTCTGCGTTTGCACTTCATCGCCGGGGCGACGCAGCAGCGCATTGTCGTCCTTCAGAACACGCAGCTCACCAGTGTCGTCTTGAACAACCACACGGTCACCGGAACGGCTGACGATCTTTTCACCGTTGTTCAGCACCGACCCCACGGCCACGGCGCCAAGGCCAAGCAGCAAGGCTTTCTCGAAGTCCGACAGCCCGCTGTCGTCATCGTTTGAGGCCGCTGCTTCGGCTTCGCCGGCGGCGGTCACTTTGGTGTCGAAATCTTCGTCCGAGGTACGCACGTCCTCTTCGGTAACTTCTTCGGTCACTACTTCTGCTTCCGCATCGTTTTCGGCAGCAGCGGCAGCCGCAGCTGCGGCGGCCTCACGCTCGGCACGGCGTTCCTCACGACGCTCTTCGCGGCGCTCGGCACGGCGGGCTTCGCGGCGCTCTTCACGGGCTTGGATCTGCTCTTCGGTCAGACCAGCGTTGTCTTCTTCGCCCACCGCTTCGCCGCTCATTTCGGCGTCGGATTCCGCATCCTGAGCGGTTGTGGCAGCAGCTTCGTCATTCTGGACCGTTTCTGCTTCGGTCGCAGTTTCGGCCTCCAGCTCGCTTTCGACAGGCTCGGTGGTTTCTACCGGCTCGGTGGTCTCGACGGCTGTATCAGCAGTTTCTTCGGCTTCTGCAGTGGTTTCGACCTCGGCCTCAACTTCCGCGTCCTGCATGGTCTCGGCTTCAACTTCAGCCTCTTGCTCGACGACGGGTTCGGCTTCGACCTCTTGCTCAACCTCTGCTTCTGCTTCCGCTTCGGCCTCTACCTCTTCGTCAACTTCGGCTTCAGCAGTCGCCTCGGCCTCGGCTTCCGACGCAGCTTCGGCGGCAGCTTCAGCTTGCGCCTCTGCGGCATCAGCAGCTTCGTCGGCCTGTTCAACCGCGCTGTCTACAGCGGCAGCGGCGGCATCGCCAGTGGACTCAACCGCATCAGCGGCTTGACCCAAGACAGAACCGGGTTCCGCTTCGGCCTCGGTTTCAACTTCAGCTTCCGCTTCGGCTTCCACTTCCGCCGAAGCTTCCGCATCAGCGCTCAGCCCGGCGATGACGCGCAACTCTTCGGCGTTCTCTACCGTTTGATCGTCAAATGCGCAGGGAAACTCTGTCGCTTCGCCCACGGGGCCGCATTCGGCCAGATTCTGCTCCTGAGCGAAAGCGCCATGCGGGAAGGCCAATGCAAGGCTCAGACCCAGCGAAGTCGTAGATCTCAGTAGGTTTTTCATGTTCACGTCCTCATTATTACGGGAACGCCGTTCGGGCAGCGCTTGTCACCCAACGCATAATGGGGGCGCTGGTTCCGCTATCCAATATCAATACCTTATCCCATGAAAATACCGCGCCCCCATTCGGGGACGCGGCAAAGGTTTACAAAGTGTTATCGACTATCAGGCGATGGCTGCGACAGCGCGGCGGGTCATCACGCCGCAAAGATGCGCGCGGTAGGCGCCGCTGCCGTGCAGATCACTGATCATATCATCCGAACCGAGGGTGAGCCCCTCTAAGGCACCAGCCTCAAACCGGCCAGACAAAGCGGCTTCGGCCTCCGTCCAGCGGAAGACACCATCGTTCGACGCGCCGGTGATCGCCACGCGCACTCCATCACTGAACCGGGCCACATAGGCCGCGACCAGCGGAAAGCGTGAGGCGGGTTGGATGAACTTCTCGTAATGCGCGGCCTGCGGAATGGGAAAGCGCACGCCGGTCACGATCTCCCCTTCTTCCAAGGCGGTGGTGAACATGCCCTGAAAATAGTCATCAGCCGCAATTTCGCGCCGGTCGGTTTCAATCGTCGCTCCGCTGGCCAAGGCCCCGGCGGGATAGCAGGCAGAGGGGTCGTTATTGGCAAGCGATCCGCCGATCGTGCCGCGGTTGCGTACCGCCGGGTCACCGATCCGCGCGGCGAGGCTGGCCAAGGCGGGATAGCTTTCCGCGGCCTCGCGCATGACGGTCGCGTGGGTCGTGCCGCCGCCAATCCAAAGCGCGCCATCGCGCATTTCCACGCCTTTCAACGCATCAATCCCCGCCAGCGACACCAGAACCGAGGGCATCGCCAGCCGCGCCTTCAGCGTCGGGATCAGCGTCTGCCCCCCGCTCAGCGGTTGCGCGTCTTCCTGCCCCAAGGCCTTGACCGCATCCGCCACGCTGCTGGGGCACTCTACTTCGAATTCATACATCTTTCATCCTTCCCAGAGGCCGCCCGTGCGTCGCCTCTTTGTCCCATACACTTTTCAGTAGGCCAAGGCGCTCAGCCATTCATCGCCTCCCAAACCCGCGCGGGGCTGACCGGCATGTCGATATGGCCGATGTCCTTGCCGCCCGAGCGCATGGCGTCGAGCACCGCGTTTACCACAGCAGGCGGCGAGCCAATCGCCCCCGCCTCCCCGCAGCCTTTGACGCCCAAGGGGTTGTGGGTGCAGGGCGTCTGGCAGGAGTGATCCACGTCATAGAACGGCAGATCGCTGGCGCGCGGCATCGCGTAATCCATATAAGAGGCGCTTAGCAATTGGCCGTCCTCGTCATAGGCGCAGTTTTCCAGCAGTGCCTGGCCGATGCCTTGTGCCAAACCGCCATGCACTTGGCCTGTGACGATCATCGGGTTCACGACGTTGCCAAAGTCATCGGCTGCGGTGAACCGCTCGACCGTGACATGCCCGGTTTCGGGATCAAGCTCGACCTCGCAGGCATAGGCGCCTGCGGGATAGGTAAAGTTCGACGGATCGTAGAAGGCCGTCTCCTCCAGCCCCGGTTCGATCTCCTCCAGCGGGTAATTATGTGGCACGTAGGCCGCCAGCGTCACATCGCCCCAAGCCACGGATTTGTCGGTGCCTGCCACGCTGAAGGCCCCATCCTTCAACTCGATATCCCCTTCCGAGGCTTCGAGCAGGTGGCTGGCGATCTTTTTGGCCTTGGCGATGATCTTTTCCGTCGCCCGAACCATGGCGCTGCCGCCCACGGCCAGCGAGCGTGAGCCATAGGTGCCCATGCCCATGGGCGTGCGCGCCGTGTCGCCATGGACGATCTCGACCATATTCTCATCAATGCCAATCATATCGGCCACCACTTGCGCAAAAGAGGTCTCATGCCCCTGCCCGTGGCTGTGGCTGCCGGTCATGACAACCAGCCCGCCGGTCGCGTTGACCCGCACCGTGGCGCTTTCATACAGGCCCGCACGTGCACCAAGTTGGCCGACAAGGTTCGAAGGTGCGATGCCGCAAGCCTCGATATAACAGTTCACACCGAAGCCGCGCAGCTTGCCTTTGGATTCGCTTTCCTTGCGCCGCGCCTCAAAGCCCGCGTGGTCAGCGATCTCTTCGAGCTTGTCCATCGTGGCGTTGTAGTCGCCCGTGTCATATTCCACCGCCACCGGAGTGGCATAGGGAAACTCCGTCACGAAGTTCTGACGGCGCAGTTTGATCGGGTCGACCTTCAGCTCATGCGCGGCCTTGTCGATCAGACGCTCCAGCTGATAGGTCGCCTCGGGCCTCCCGGCACCGCGGTAGGCGTCTACTGGCACGGTATTGGTAAAGACCGCCTTAACATTCACGTAGATCAGCGGTGTTTTATAGTTTCCGGCCATCAGTGTGCCATGCAGCCACGTCGGCACCGAAGGCGCGAAGGTCGAAAGATAGGCGCCCATATTGGCGTAGGTATCGGTGCGCAGCGCGGTGAAATTGTTGTCGGCATCCAGCGCCAGTTCGATCTTGGTCACATGGTCGCGGCCATGGGCATCCGACATGAAAGCCTCCGACCGGCTGGAGGTCCATTTTACCGGACGCCCCACCGCCTTGGCGGCAAAGGTGCAAAAGGCTTCTTCTTGGTAGTGGAAAATCTTGGTGCCGAAACCGCCGCCCACATCCGGGGCCACAACGCGCAGCTTATGCTCGGGGATGCCCAGCACAAAGGCGCCCATCAGCAGGCGGATCACATGCGGGTTCTGGCTGGTGGTATAGAGCGTATAATCGCCAGCCGAGCGGTCGTACTCGCCGATGGCCACGCGCGGCTCCATCGGGTTGGCCACAAGGCGGTTGTTGACCAGTTCCAGCGTGGTGACATGGTGGGCCTCCTCAAAGGCCTTGTTCACCGCGTCTTTGTTTTCCTCAACGAAACCCCAGTCATAGCACAGGTTGCTGGTCAGATCGTCATGCACCTTGGGCGCATCGCCTTTGACTGCGTCTTTCATGTTCACCACGGCGGGCAACTCGTCAATGTCTACGACGATTGCCTCAGCAGCATCGCGCGCCTGTGCCAAAGTCTCCGCCACCACGGCGGCGATTGGTTCCCCCACATGGCGGACCTTTTCGTGGGCCAGCACCGGGTGCTTCGGCTCTTGCATGGGTTGGCCATGTTTATCGGTGATCTGCCAGCCACAGGGCATCCCGCCGATTTCGGCAAAATCCGCGCCGGTGAAAATCTTCAGCACGCCGGGCATGTCTTCGGCGGCAGAGGTATCGACCCCCGTCAGCCGCCCATGCGCCACGTCGGAGCGCAGGAAAAACACATGGGTCTGGCGGCGCAGGTTAATATCATCCGTGTAGCGCCCCGACCCGGTGAGAAAGCGAATGTCCTCCCGTCGTTTGCTGCTGGCGCCAATTCCGCGCGTCGGTTCAAGATCCTTAGGCATAACGTCCTCCCGTTTGGTGGCGGTGCGGATGCACCTGATCTGTCACGCGGCGCCCGGTTCTGGTGGTCCTCCCTCCGCCATCACCGGTCTGCTCTGCGTGACGCTGTTCTTGGATTTACTCTGCCGCCAGCGCGCTGACGTCCTGACCACTGGCGGCCATGATCGCTTTGACGATGTTATGATACCCGGTGCAGCGGCAGATGTTGCCGTCAAGGTAGTGGCGCACCTCGGCCTCGCTCGGCTTGGGGTTGTCCTTGAGCAGGGCTGCCGCCGACATCACCATGCCCGGCGTGCAAAATCCGCATTGCAGCCCGTGGTGATCCTGAAACGCCTGCTGGATGGTGTTGAGCGTGCCATCTGGGGCCGCCTGCCCTTCGATGGTGTCGACTTCGGCGCCGTCAGCCTCAATCGCGAACATGGTGCAGGCTTTGACCGCATTGCCATTCACATGAACCACACAGGCCCCGCATTGGCTGGTGTCACAGCCCACATGAGTCCCGGTAAGTTCCAGATCATCGCGTAGGAAATGCACCAGCAGCGTGCGGCCTTCGACCTCCCCTGACGCGGGTTTGCCGTTCACGGTCATATTGACCTGTGTCATGTTCTTCCTCCCAGTCTGACGCTTGTTAGAGGCAGTTAAGCACGACAAGCCCTAGTTGAGAACATATATTTTCCGAGGGCTTTTTCTCAGCTGCCGCCTGCGCTTTTGCCGGGGTTTCGCGGCTGCGGACGGGTTGGAATTTCCTTGAGCAATCCACCCACCCCCATGCCCGCGATATCCGCGCTGGTGACCGGAATGCCGCAAACCAGCCGCGACAGCACCCAATCCGCACCATTAAGCGCAGGCGAGCGGGCACATCCCGGCAGGCCAATCACAGCACGGGCGCCCAGATGGCCGAGAAAAAGCAGGTTGCCGGGGTCCACCGGCATGCCAAACCGTGTCACTTCGCCGCCTGCATGGCGCAAGGCCGACGGGGCGATGTCATTGATGTCTGAGGTGGCCGAGGCGGTGAGGATGAGGATCAGATCGGTCTGGGCTGCGGCAATGGCCTTGGCCAGCGGGGCGGTGCGATGAGGGACCGTTGTGGCATCTTTCAGCGTCACGTTCAGGGCTTTCAGCCGCCCCTCCACCGCCGCGCGGCCCTTCTCTCCGGCGCCGCCGGGGACATCGGTAATGATAAGTGTCGCATTGCGCAAGACGGGTGGCGCAAGGCGCAGCGCGCCCTCTCCCGCAGCCGCGCAGGCGGTCGCCACCGCCTCGGCAGGCACGGCGTAGGATATGATCTTGATTGTCGCCACCATGCCGTTCTCGCCCATCTGTTGATGGGGCGGTACCGTGGCCAGCGTGATCATCGGATGCACCGCGTTGACCGCCTCCAGCGCCGCGCGGTCCATCACCACCACACCCGGCCCATCGGAAAGCAGGTTTACCCGCCCGGTGAAGGGTTTCGACATCCGAAGACCCGGACCACAGAGCGCTTGGGCCAATTTGGCAGCACCGGCGTTTTCGTCAATGTCGCCGGGGTCGAGCCGGGCGACGATCACCTCTTCGATGCCTGCAGCCGAAAGCGCTTCGATATCGGGCTGCTCCAACACCCGCCCCTTGCGCAGACGCCCCTCTGCAACGGCCACGGAATGCGCCAGCGTCGCGTTAAGGGCATCGCTTAAAGGAACCGGGCCGAACCTCATGGCCGACGCAGGCTTTGGATCATTTGAGCGAGGATCGACACGGCGATCTCGGCAGGGCTGGCAGCACCAATGTCGAGACCGACCGGCCCGTGGATCCGTGCAGCCTGATCCGGGGCCATGCCCGCCTCTTCCAACCGCGCAAGGCGGCTGGCCTGTGTTCGGGTCGAGCCGAGCGCGCCGATATAGAAGGCCTCTGACCCAAGCGCCACATGCAGCGCCGGATCGTCGAGTTTGGGGTCATGGGTCAGCAAAACAACGGCGGAGCGGGTATCAAGGCCAATCTCGCGCAGCGCGGCATCGGGCCAATCGTTCATCACGCGGCAGTCGGGGAAGCGCACGGCTGAGCCAAAAGCTTCGCGCGGGTCGACGACAATCGGATCAAACCCAGCCTCCCCCGCCATATGCACCAGATGCTGCGCGATATGCACCGCGCCGACAATCACCAGCCGCAGCGGCGGGTTGTGGATGGCAATGAAACGCCTGCTGTCTTCCTCCACCCCCGAGCGGTCTCGCCGGAAGCGGTCTGAGTGCCCGTCGTGGGTCAGGTGCCGGGTGCTGCCGTCAAGCGCAACCTCATAGGCCACCGCTTTCCGGCTTGCGCGTTTCGCAACCAATTCGCGCAACATCTCAAGGGGCAACGCCTCAGGCCCGACTGGCTCCACCAGCACTTTGATTGTGCCGCCGCAGGCCAGACCAACGGCAAAGGCATCACCGTCGCTGACACCGTATTCCAGTAGCCGCGTGCGCCCGTCCTCCAGCGCTTCCAGCGCCTCAACCACCACCGCGCCTTCGACACAACCGCCCGAGACCGAGCCCATCATCGTGCCATCGCCCGCCACCACCAGCTGCGCCCCCGCGCGGCGCGGGGCAGAGCCCCATGTCTCCACCACCGTGGCCAACGCCACGGGCTGTCCGGCCTCGGCCCAATTCAGCGCTTGTTCGGGGATCCGGTCCATCTGGTTTCCTTTCCTATCGGGGGCAGAGTGTGTTGCTTAGCGGCCAAAGGTCAATGCGAGAACGGCACAAGCCTTCGCCTTGCACGCAGCGCAGTGCGGCACTACATCTAGGCCAAGATATCACAACACTCGGAGCCACCCCATGCCCATGCAAGCCAGCGAAATCGAAGACCTGATCCGCGCTTCCTTTCCGGACGCCAAGATCACCGTCGAAGGCAATGATGGTGTGCATATGGCGGCCATGGTCGTTGACGAAAGCTTCCGTGGTATGAACCGGGTGCAGCAACAGCGCGCCGTCTATGCGGCCCTTAAGGGCAAGATGGACGGATCGAACGGTGATCTACATGCGCTGGCGCTGACCACACGGACGCCGGATTAAGCGATGTGGGGCTGGGCCGCAGCGGTTGTACTGGGCGGGATCGCCGCCACCGCCTATGCCCAACACCGTGCGCGACGCGGGCGGCATGTGCCGCTGGCGCAACGCCAGCCTCCGCGCCCTGAGACCGGCAAAGTGCCGCTGGGGATGGAGGCACTGGATCTGGATGCCGTGGCCAGCACCGCCCGGCGCAATGAGAGCCTTGAGCGTGGGCAGACGAATTGGACGAAGAAACGGGGCGGTTTCTTTCTCGGCGGGGCCGAGTTGGATGTGAAGCCCTGGGCCGACGATGAAACCTATGCGCGGCGCTATCACGCTGCGTTCAAGAAATCAGATACGAAGGACAAATGACATGAGCGATGCCGCCAACCAGATCAAAGAACAAATCACCAAAAACGACGTGGTTCTGTTTATGAAAGGCACCAAGGAAATGCCGCAGTGCGGTTTCTCCAGCCGCGTGGCCGGGGTGCTGAACTACATGGGCGTTAACTTTGCCGATGTGAACGTTCTGGCCGACGAAGGCCTGCGTCAGGGCATCAAGGAATTTTCTGACTGGCCGACCATTCCCCAGCTTTACGTCAAGGGCGAGTTTGTCGGTGGCTGTGACATCATCACCGAGATGACGCTCTCGGGCGAGTTGGACACGCTCTTTGCCGAGAATGGCGTGACCTTTGATAAGGACGCTGCGGATAAGATCCGCGAAGCCAACGGTTAAAGCGACCACAGGTTAGACGAAAACACCCCGGAGCGGCTTGGCCCTCCGGGGTGTTTTTTTGTCCGGCACCTGCAGGCGCCCCGCGCAGCACCACCAGCGATAGCGCCCTGCAAAATCGGTGTCGAAAACCGCCCCGAACGCACCCCAAACGGGCGCGCCCCGGCAGCACCTTAACCTCAGTCTTCAATCGCCGTGATCATATCGACGCGGCGGCCATGACGCCCGCCTTCAAACTCGGTATCAAGAAAGGCATCCACGATCTCAAGCGCAAGCCCGCCCCCAATCACCCGCGCGCCCATCGACAGCATATTCGCGTCGTTATGCGCCCGGATCATCTTGGCCGAAAAGGTATCGGCACAGACGCCGCAGCGAATGCCCTTGACCTTATTGGCCGCCATCATGATGCCCTGCCCCGTGCCGCAGATCAGGATGCCAAGGTCGAACTCCCCTGCTGCGATGCGTCGTGCGGCGGCTTCGCCGTGTTTGGGGTAATCCGTGCTCTCTGCCGTTGCCGGGCCGATGTCTTCGACCTCAAAACCGAGCTCGGCCACATGGCGCGCGATGTCTTGGCGCAGGGCGATGTCGGCATGGTCGCTTGAGATGATGATGCGGGGTTTCACGGTCATGGGAGGGTGTCCTGATTGTTAGGTCGCAAAAGCCAGCGCCCAAGGGGCACTTTTCGCGCCCCCCAGAGCATATTGCCGCCCGCGCCGCAATCCCGCATGGGGTCAATCTTGCGGCACACAGTCCGTATAGATCGGCGTCATCGCGTCACTGGCCCCCTCGTGCCAGCCAAGGCGCGCACGGCCCTGATGTTCCCACCATTCATAGGACGACCCATCCGAAGGCCAGCCGTATCGCGCGCCAGAGCCGGAGGGCATGGTCTGCAAATGGATGAGCCGCCCTTCGATATAAAGCACCGCAACAGCGGGATCGGCATCGGGGACATAGACCACCGGCACCGATACCCCACGGTCACAGAGATAGGTCATGGCGGTGGTCTCGGCCCCCGCGGGCGCGGCCCAGAGCAGCAAGCAGAGGGCTGCCCTGATGCCAGTGCTCATTTGCCAGATTTCTCTTCGATCTCGGCGGCCAGCGCTTCGGCCCGTGCGGCGATCTCGGCCAGCGTGTCTTTGACACCCTGCGGCACGACGGGCACTTCGATACGCTCCGGCTCGATCTTGGTGTTGCGTAGGCTGGTCAACTCGGCCTCACGCTCGGCCAATTCGGCGCGCACTTCGGCGATGCGGTCTTCGACGCTGGCGGTTTTGTCGGCCAAAAGCAGACCGGCCATCAGCAACATCCGCGCCTCGGGCATGCGGCCCACTTGATCGCTCAGCACGCGGGCTTCATCGTCCAGCATCTTGGCGGCGGCGTGCAGATAGCTCTCTTCACCTTCCTGACAGGCGACCTCGAACTGGCGGCCGCCAATGGTGATCCGTATTTCGGGCATCAGTCGGCCCCTCCTGACTTGGGTTCTTCTTCGGCGCGGTCATCCTCGGCGGGTGCTTCGGGTTCGGGCTCACCGTCTTCGACCAGAGGTGCCAGCGCGGTCAACACGGCGTCAATCTCGGCCATCTCAATGGCGCGGGTGGCACGCAGGCTTTCCAGCTCGGCAATAACGGCGGTGTCGATCAACTTGGGGTCGGCCAGCCCTTCGGCATTGGCCAAGCGCAACTGTTCACAGGCCGCCGACAACTGCTCATTCGCCTGACGCAGACGCTGCACGTCCATATCCAGCTGGGTCACCCGGTCATTGTTGAATTCCATCTGATCGCGCAGGGCGGTCAATTCGTCCTGATGGCTTTCCTTCAGGGTTTTGACCCGGTCGGTCAGCTGAGCGTTGGCTTGCCGCTCGTCTTCCAGCGCCTGCACGATATCCTCATCCGGCTCGGCCGGGGCGGCGTTGAGCTGATCCAGCCCCTTCGCCATCCGGTCCATCGCGGCCGTGATGCGGCGTTGATATTCTTCAAGTTCACTCATCCGCATGAAGTCTCCTCGTTCGTCCTGCTCTATCGGCGGCGTTTTCGCCTGCCGTGCCCCGTGGCGGCGGCCCGTTATGGCTGCCATATTCGGCAGATAGCGCGCAGCCCACGCAATGTCACGCGCGCGAATCGCCCGGATCAGCCGGTTTCCGCAATCCTAGCCAAAGCGCAGGCAAATTGCGCCCCCCCCTTTCGTTTCAGCGACTTGAGGCGCAGAGTTCACCTCTGCCCGTACCGCACACCGCTGCTGGCGCCCGGTTGTGCTTGAACTTTGCCCGATCGCTGGTATGCACAGGCCCAATCTGCCACAGCCGCAAAGGAACGCCCCGTGGATCTGACAGCCCTCGCACGCGCAAACCCCGATCACTGGTCCAAGGCCACCGCCATTCGCGCGCTGACCCTCGATGCCGTCGCCGCCGCCAATTCGGGCCACTCCGGCATGCCGATGGGCATGGCCGATGTGGCAACCGTGCTTTTCGAAAAGCACCTCAAGTTTGACGCGGCGAACCCGCTTTGGCCTGATCGTGACCGCTTCATCCTGTCTGCGGGCCACGGCTCCATGCTGATCTATTCACTGCTGCACCTGACGGGCTACGAGCAGTTCCCCATCGAAGAGCTGAAGAATTTCCGCCAGATGGGCGCGCGCACAGCCGGGCACCCGGAGAACTTTCTCGCCGACGCGATTGAAACCACCACCGGCCCGCTCGGCCAAGGTATCGCCAATTCGGTCGGTTTCGCCATGGCCGAAGAGATGCTACGCGCGCAGTACGGGGCAAAGGTCGTGGATCACCACACCTATGTCATCGCGGGCGACGGCTGCTTGATGGAAGGCGTGAGCCAAGAGGCGATCACCCTCGCCGGCCGCCACAAACTGAGCAAGCTCATCGTGATGTGGGACAACAACAACATCACCATCGACGGCCCGGTGACCCTGTCGGACAACACCGATCAGGTCGCGCGTTTCAAAGCCGCGCAGTGGCATGTGATCGAGATCGACGGCCACAACCCCGATGAGATTGACGCGGCCCTGACCGAGGCGAAAGCCACTGACCTGCCGACGATGATCGCCTGCAAGACCCATATTGCTCTGGGCCACGCGGCGCAGGACACCTCAAAAGGCCACGGCGCTTTGACAGACGCCGACCAGATGGCCGAGGCCAAAAAGGCCTACGGCTGGACAACCGGCCCCTTCGAAGTGCCCGCTGACGTGAAATCCGCATGGGAAGAGATCGGCAAACGCGGTGCCGACGCGCGCCGCGAATGGGAAGAGCGTTTCGACCAGATGCCCCGCGCCAAGCGCGAGACATTTAACCGCGCCTTGGCTTTGGACGCGCCCAAAAAGATGAGCGCGACCGTCAAAGCCTTCAAAAAGCAGATCACCGAGAGCGCGCCCAAAATGGCGACCCGCGCGGCGAGCGAAAAAGCCCTCGAAGTGCTGAACCCGATCCTGCCCGAAACGGTTGGCGGCTCGGCGGACCTGACCGGCTCCAACAACACCAAGACCTCCGATCTGGGCGTCTTTGATGTGGACAACCGCGGCGGGCGCTATGTCTACTGGGGCATCCGCGAGCACGGCATGGCGGCGGCGATGAACGGCATGGCGCTGCACGGCGGCATCCGTCCCTATGGCGGCACCTTCATGTGCTTCACCGACTACGCGCGTCCTTCGATGCGTCTGGCGGCGCTGATGCAAATTCCCACGGCCTTTGTCATGACCCATGACAGCATCGGCCTTGGCGAAGATGGCCCGACCCACCAGCCGGTCGAGCATCTGGCGATCAGCCGCGCGACACCCAACACCTATGTCTTCCGCCCCGCCGACGCGGTGGAAACGGCAGAAGCTTGGGAGATTGCCTTCACCTCGAAAACCACGCCGTCGGTTCTGTCGCTGACCCGTCAGGGCCTGCCGACCGTGCGTCTTGAGCACAAGAACAACAACCTCACCGAAAAAGGCGCCTATGTCTTGGCCGATGCCGAGGGCAAGCGTCAGGTGATCTTGATCGCCACCGGTTCGGAAGTGCATGTGGCACTGGCTGCGCGTGATCTGCTGCAGGCCGAAGGCATCGGCACCCGCGTCGTCTCCATGCCTTGTATGGAACTCTTCGCCGCGCAGGATGAAGCCTATCGCAAGCGCGTGCTACCCGGTGGTGCCGTGCGTGTTGGCGTTGAGGCAGGCATGCGTCAGGGCTGGGACCAGTGGCTCTTTGGCGAGCGCGGCAAATACGGCAAGGCCGATTTCGTCGGCATGGACCGTTTCGGTGCCTCTGCCCCGGCCGAAGAACTGTTCGAGCGGTTCGGCTTTACTGCTGAGAATGTCGCTCAGAAAGCCAAAGCACTGCTCTGAGCCACGGATCATATGGTACAAAAAAGGGGGCGACGGACTATCCGTCGCCCCCTTTTCGTTGTTCTACCCTCTGGCCTGCGGTTTACACAGCGGCCTTGTGAAAGACCTTGCGCCATATCGGCGTGACGATCTTTTCCCCGATCGGGATCAGCACCAGACCAAGCGCCAGACCAAAGAGCCCATCAATCCCCGCCGTGGTGATCCATTCGACCGCCCCCTCGAACTGGGCCGGGACCGCGTGACCGACGGCGACCGCGATGTCGTGGATCCAGTTGTAGGGCGCGGCAAAGCCCATCTGCTCCAACCCGTGAGTGATGATCGACCCGCCGACCCACAGCATGGCCGCCGTGCCAACAACAGTGAGCAGTTTCAGGAACCCCGGCATCCCGCGCACCAGCCCGCGGCCCACGCTACGCGTCAGGCCAAAACGCCCCCGGTTCGCCATCACCAGCCCCAGATCATCCATTTTGACGATCAAAGCGACGGAGCCATAGACCGCGATAGTGATCATCACCGCCACCGCCGCCAGCGTGGCCGCTTCCATCCAAAAGTTACTTTCGGGGATCGCGGACAGGGCGATTGTCATGATCTCCGCCGAGAGGATAAAGTCAGTCTTGATCGCGCCTGCTGCCTTCTTCTCTTCCAGCTGTGCGGGGTCTTCGACGACCTTCTCCTTATCGGGATAATCCGCGTGCCCGTGCCCCCAGCCAAGCGCATGGGCAACCTTCTCGGCCCCCTCAAAACACAGGTAAGCCCCGCCCAGCATCAACAAAGGCGGAATCGCCCATGGCGCGAAATTCGCCAACAGCAGCCCCACTGGGAGCAGATACACCAATTTGTTGCGCAAAGACCCTTTGGTGATCCGCCAGATCACCGGCAGCTCACGTTCGGCCTTGAACCCATGCAGATACTTCGGCGTCACGGCCGCGTCGTCGATCACCGCGCCCGCCGCCTTAGAGCCCGCCTTGGCCGCCTGCCCGATCACATCATCCACGCTTGCCGCCGCAACCTTGGCGATGGCCGCCACATCATCCACAAGTGCCAGTAAACCGCTCATTCCATGCCCCTTTTTGCGTGTTGCAACCGAAGTAGCATGTGCAGCCCATCTGGCAAGTCCGAAGCCGGAGCGACCTTTACCGCTAACATGCAGGTTTAACGCTAACATCCGGAAATCATTTAGCTTTGCCCCTTTCCCCTGACTGCCTACCCCAGATATAGAGCCCGCAACCCCGACATACGGCCCCCGATCGCGCGGCCCATGACAAGGAATGCACCATGACCATCAAAGTTGGCATCAACGGATTTGGCCGCATCGGCCGCTGCACCCTCAGCCATATCGCAGCCTCGGGGCGCGATGACATCGAAGTGATCAAGGTGAACGCCACTGGCCCGCTCAGCACCGCCGCGCATCTCATCAAATACGATTCCGTCCATGGCCGTTTTCCCGGCGAAGTCTCTGTCGACGGCGGCTATATGAACCTCGGCCAAAACGACATCGAGATGATGTCGAGCTATAACCTCGAAGAACTGGACTGGTCCGGCTGTGACGTGGTTCTGGAATGCACCGGCAAGTTCAACGACGGCAACAAAGCCAACGTTCACCTTAAGAACGGCGCCAAACGCGTACTGCTCTCCGCGCCCGGCAAAAATGTCGATAAGACAATCGTCTACGGCGTGAATGACGACCAGTTGACCGCTTCCGACCGAATGATCTCAAACGGGTCTTGCACCACCAACTGTCTCGCGCCCCTGGCCAAAGTCATGCACGACGCCGTGGGCATCGAAAGCGGCCTGATGACGACGATCCACAGCTACACCGGCGACCAGCCGACGCTCGACCGACGCCACGATGACCTCTACCGCGCCCGCGCCGCTGCCATGGCCCTGATCCCCACCTCCACCGGGGCTGCCAAAGCTCTAGGCGAAGTGCTTCCCGCGCTCAAAGGTAAGCTCGACGGCACCGCCATGCGCGTGCCCACCCCCAACGTCAGCGCCGTTGACCTGACCTTCCAAGCCAGCCGCGACGTGACGGTGGAAGAGATCAACGCCGCCGCCCGCGCCGCTGCCGATGGCCCGATGAAACGTGTGCTGGCCTATGATCCCGAACAGAAAGTCAGCATCGACTTCAACCATACGGAGCAAAGCTGCATCTTCGCCCCCGACCAGACCATCGTCGTCGCAGGCCGCACCGTGCGCGTGCTCGGTTGGTATGACAACGAATGGGCCTTCTCGGTCCGCATGGCCGATGTGGCCGTTGCCATGGGCCAGTTGGGCTAAGGCTTGCACGGCGGGGGCGTGGCTGTAATATCAGGCCAACCCCCGCCCGGAGCCGCGCCATGACCAATTCCATCGCCATCGTGCTGGCCCTCGTCATCGCCGGGGCGATGCTGGTCGACCTCTATGCCTATGGCGCGGACCATATGATCTATCTCGGCAAAAAACTCTTTGAATTGATCGAATGGGTTGCCTTCTGGCGGTAAGGCAAGCCGCGGCGCAAATTCCTTCTTTTCTGTCCCATCGCTATCGGTCACGAACCGAAAACTGGTCTCAACCGATTTCCACCACGCCACCGATCAAACGGCGCTGCACCAAGGCAATCTACTGTAGGTTTTGCCAAGGTTTGACAACGAAGGGGGCGTCTCCCACGGCATGCTGGCCCCAGCCGTTATCATAGCCGCCCAACGCCGCTGACGACAAAAAGACGCGGCCGCCACTCACGCGCCACGCCCCTCCCCTTCATCCTTTTAAAAATACCGCGCAGAACCGCGCCGCACACGGCCCGCTCTCTACTCCGGAAGCTACTTCCGCGCAAAGCGCTCAATCAGCACTTCGTTCACCGCTGGGGTCACAAATTTGCTGACATCCCCATCAAGTCGCGCAATTTCTTTCACCAGTTTGCTGGCAATGGCCTGATGGGTGGCCTCGGCCATCAGAAAGACCGTCTCAATAGAATCGTCCAGCTGCCGGTTCATGCCAACCATCTGGAACTCATACTCAAAATCCGACACGGCCCGCAGACCGCGCACGATGGTCTGCGCCCCGACATCGCGCGCGCAGTCGATCAGCAGGTTCTCGAAAGGGTGCACCACGATCTCAACGCCGGTCTCTTCGGCCAATTGCACGCATTCCGCTTCAATCAGCGCGACACGTTCCTCAAGACTAAACAAGGGCCCCTTGTCGCGGTTGATTGCCACGCCGATCACCAGCCGATCGACCATACGGGCGGCGCGGCGGA
This sequence comes from Sulfitobacter sp. D7, assembly GCF_003611275.1. Lineage (NCBI taxonomy): Bacteria > Pseudomonadati > Pseudomonadota > Alphaproteobacteria > Rhodobacterales > Roseobacteraceae > Sulfitobacter > Sulfitobacter sp. D7. Next base: position 1,640,727 of record NZ_CP020694.1, on the reverse strand, counting down.
TGATATCGATATGCCCCAGCGTGATCGGGTCAAACGTACCGGGGTAAAGGGCTATGCGCATGTCATTGTCCTGCGTATCTGCTGCGTTGCGGCGCAGCCAAGCATTTCACCGCCGCAAGCGCAAGTCGGTTAGCGGTAGCACTGCCCCGCGGTCAGTCCGCAGAACCGCCCTGTCGTGGCTCCTGAAAACGCTTCAGTGGCCCATGATCATGCCTTCGAGGGCCTGCTTCTCCATCGACAGTTCCTGCAACTGCGCCTTAACCACGTCGCCGAGAGAGATCAGCCCCACGAGTTCCCCGTCTTCCAGAACGGGCATATGGCGAAACCGTCCGTCGGTCATCTGTTGCAACACCGCGTCAGAGCGATCGTCCCGGCTGCAGGTCACCAGCTTGCGGGTCATGATGCTCTCAGCCGCCTGCTGCAGGCAGCCCGCGCCCGAACGGCCCAGTTCGCGCACGATGTCCCGCTCAGACAGAATCCCATCCGGCGTCTTGCCATCGGCCGAGATCACCAGCGTCCCGATCCGCTTTTCAGCCAGCATCGCCGCCGCCTCAGAGATCGCCAATCCGGGTTTGGCCGTGACCACCTTGCCATCGGGCTTGGTCTTGAGAATCTGCGATACGAGCATCTGGCGCCTCCTTTGATGCAGGGCAAAGTCCCCTCCAGCGTCACCGCGAAATCCTTTCATGTCAAGCTTTTGGCGCAGTCTTCTGCGCGGCTTCGGCCTCCAGCCGGGCAGTCTCGGCCCGAAGCCCGGCGGCCAGCGCCTCGGCAAAAGCCGCCAGCCGGGCGTTGCGACGGTCGTCGGCATGGCGGATCAGGTAAAAGGCCCGCTTGAGGCTGACGGCCTGCGTCAGAATGCGCCGCACGCCTTGGGTTGCGGCAAGCGAAAAGTCATGTGCAATGCCTATCCCGCCGCCCTGCTGGATCATCCGCACCTGAACGGAGACGGAATTTGACGCCAAGGCCACGCGGCTGATGCCGAGGTCGGCGAGGTAGTCCAACTCCCGATCAAAGATCATATCCGGGATATAGCCAACCATCCGGTGCCCTTGCAGATCGCCGACCGAGTTCACCTCGGGGTGGCGTGCGAGATAGCTTTCCGCGGCCGCAAGATGGAGGTGGTAGTCCGTCACTTTCTGTACCACCAGCCGCCCTGCCGTGGGCGCGCTCACCCCGATCGCCATATCCGCCTCGCGCCGGGACAGGTTAAAGACGCGCGGCAATGCGATGATCTGCACGTCCAGATCGGGGTTTTTTGCCGCGATGGCCGCACAGACCTGCGGCAACAGATAGTTCGCCGCCCCATCGGGCGCGCCGACCCGGATCTGCCCCGAGAGTTGATCGCTTTGCACCGGCACGCCGGCGGTGGCGGCGCGCATCGCCTGCTCGGCCCGCTCTGCCCGCTGCATAAGGTCACTGCCCGCTTCGGTCAGCATATAGCCTTGGGGTGATTTGACGAAGAGCACGGTCTGCAGCGCCTTTTCCAACCGCGCCATGCGGCGGCCCAGCGTTGCCGGATCAAGCCGCAGCAGCTTGCCCGCGCCCGACAGACTCTCTTCGCGCGCCACGGCTAGAAACAACCGGAGGTCGTCCCAATTCTGATCCATTTCGCTGCCTCCCCGAGCTTTGCAAAAATGCAAGACGGTTTTGCCATCCTTCCTCTGTTCCATTGCTTTTTGCAAGGCTATCGTACCGCCAACCAAAGAGGAGACCGATCATGCAAGAGATGACCCACTACCTGAACGGCGAACATGTCAAAGGCACCTCCGGGCGCTTTGCCGATGTGATGAACCCCGCCACCGGCGAAGTGCAGGCCAAAGTGCCGCTCGCCAATGGTGACGAGTTGAACAAAGCCGTGGAATACGCCCAGGCTGCGCAGCCCAAATGGGCCGCCACCAACCCGCAGCGCCGCGCCCGCGTGCTGATGAAATTCGTGGCCCTTCTGAACCGCGACATGGACAAACTGGCCGAGGCGCTGAGCCGTGAGCACGGCAAGACCCTGCCCGACGCCGCTGGTGACGTGCAGCGTGGCCTTGAAGTGGTGGAATACTGCATCGGCGCGCCGGAACTGCTGAAAGGTGATTTCACCGACAGCGCCGGCCCCGGCATCGACATGTACTCCATGCGCCAAGCGCTTGGTGTGACCGCAGGCATCACGCCCTTCAACTTCCCTGCAATGATCCCGATGTGGATGTTCGCCCCCGCCATCGCTTGCGGCAACGCCTTCATCCTCAAGCCGTCCGAGCGTGACCCCTCCGTCCCTCTGATGCTGGCCGAACTGCTGGAAGAAGCCGGTCTGCCCAAGGGCATCATCCAAGTCGTCAATGGCGACAAAGAAGCGGTCGATGCGATCCTGCACCATGACGTGATCCAGTCGGTGGGCTTTGTGGGCTCGACCCCGATTGCCGAATACATCTATGCCACCGGCTGTGCCAACGGCAAGCGCGTGCAGTGTTTCGGCGGTGCCAAGAACCACATGATCATCATGCCCGACGCAGATATGGACCAAGCCGCAGACGCGCTGATCGGCGCGGGCTACGGTGCCGCTGGCGAACGCTGCATGGCGATTTCCGTGGCCGTGCCGGTGGGCGACGAAACTGCCGACCGTCTGATCGAGAAGTTGGTGCCGCGCATCGAAAAGCTGAAAGTCGGCCCCTACACCTCCGGCAATGACGTAGACTACGGCCCGGTTGTGACCGCTGCCGCCAAGGCCAATATCGAACGTTTGGTGCAGTCCGGTATCGACCAAGGTGCAGAACTGGTTGTCGATGGCCGCGACTTCAAACTGCAAGGCTATGAGAACGGCTATTTCGTCGGCCCGCATCTGTTTGACCGCGCGACCAAGGACATGGACATCTACCAGCAGGAAATCTTTGGCCCCGTGCTGACCTGCGTCCGCGCCAAGGACTACGAAGAGGCGATCGGCCTTGCCATGGACCACGAGTATGGCAACGGCACCGCGATCTTCACCCGTGACGGCGACGCGGCGCGTGACTTTGCCAACCGGATCAATGTCGGCATGGTCGGCGTCAACGTGCCGATCCCTGTGCCGCTGGCCTACCACACCTTTGGCGGCTGGAAGAAATCCGTCTTTGGCGATTTGAACCAGCACGGCCCGGATGCGTTTAAATTCTACACCCGCACCAAGACCGTGACGGCCCGCTGGCCGTCGGGCATTAAAGAGGGTGGCGAGTTCTCCATCCCCGTGATGGAGTGATCCATCCCGCCGGCCGCCTTCGGGCGGCCGGCCCCTGCCGGAGGCCAGAGCCATGCAGTCCACGTTCACCATCGGAATCGAAGAAGAATACCTGCTCGTTGATAAGGATTCATTGGCACTGGCCGATGTGCCCGACGCTCTGATGACCGCCTGCCGAGAGGCGCTGCAAGATCAGGTCAGCCCCGAGTTTCTTGCCTGCCAGATCGAGATCGGCACCAAACCCTGCGAGACTGTGGCCGAGGCCCGCGAAGATTTGCGCCACCTGCGCCGCACAATTGCCGAACTGTCAGACAAGCACAATCTCGCACCGATCGCCGCGGGTTGCCATCCGTTCTCAGATTGGAAGGCGCAGGAAACTACGGAAAAACAACGCTATACCCAGCTTGAAAGCGAATTGGAAAACATCGCTCGGCGGATGCTGATCTGTGGCATGCATGTCCATGTTGGCCTCGAAGGCGACGATCTGCGGATCGACCTGATGCCGCAGCTTTCCTATTTCCTGCCGCATCTGCTTGCGCTTTCCGCGTCCTCCCCCTTTTGGCAGGGCGAAGACAGCGGACTTGCCTCCTACCGCATGTCGGTGATGGACAACATGCCCCGCACCGGGCTGCCGCCGCAGTTTGACAGCTGGGCGGAATATCAGCGCACGACCGATACGCTCGTTGACTTGGATATTATCGAAGACGCTTCGAAAGTCTGGTGGGATCTGCGCCCGTCGGTTCATTACCCGACGCTGGAGACGCGTATTTTCGACGTGCAGCCGCGCATGGCCCATAGCTTGGGCTTGGCCGGACTGACCCAAGCGCTGTGCCGAATGCTCCTTAGGCTGCGCGACGCGAACCAGAGCTGGCGCAAATATGACCGTTTTCTGATCTCCGAAAACCGCTGGCGTGCCCAACGGTATGGCACGCGTGACAGCCTAATCGATTTTGGCGATCAAAAGATGAAGGGCTTTGACACCCTTTTCGAAGAGATCGTCGAACTGCTGGCCGAGGACGCCGAAGCGCTTCGCTGTCTCGATGAGGTCTGCGCCCTGCGCGATGTCGTCGCTAAGGGCACATCGGCTGAGCGGCAGCGCAAAGTCTGGGCCGAAGCGCCCGAGGGTAAGGGCGGCGAGGCCGTCGTGCGCCATCTGATCGAGGAATACCACGCCGATCTGTGACGCTTGTTGCGGCACCTTTCGGCTGATAGAATTAAACAAGTGTTCAGTTCCAAGGACACATGACTTCAGGGAGGAGCCGCGATGGATTTCGCATTGAACGAGGAACAGACCGCCATTTTCGACATGGCCCATGCATTCGGGCAGGAGAATATCGCGCCCCACGCCCACCAATGGGAGAAAGACGGCACCATCCCCAAAGAGCTTTGGCCAGAGGTCGGCGCATTGGGGTTCGGCGGGCTTTATGTCTCTGAAGAGACCGGCGGCGCGGGGCTCACACGTCTGGACGCCACGCTGGTCTTTGAGGCGCTGTCGATGGCCTGCCCCTCGGTCGCGGCGTTCCTGTCGATCCACAACATGTGCGCCAAGATGCTCGACACCTTTGCCAGTGACGAGATGAAAGAACGCGTGATGCCCAAGGTGCTCACGATGGAAACCGTGCTGAGCTATTGCCTGACCGAACCGGGCTCCGGCTCAGATGCGGCGGCGCTCAAGACCCGTTGCGCGCGCACAAACGACGGCTACACGCTGAACGGCACCAAGGCTTTCATCTCAGGCGGGGGCTATTCGGATGCCTATGTCACCATGGTGCGTACGTCGGATGACGGCGCTAAGGGTGTCTCGACAGTCTATGTCGAGGATGGCACGCCGGGTCTCAGCTTTGGCGGGCTAGAAGAAAAGATGGGCTGGCGCAGCCAACCGACGGCGCTGGTGCAGTTTGATGACTGCAAGGTCGGTGCGGAGAACCTTGTTGGCGAAGAGGGCAAAGGCTTTAAATACGCGATGGCGGGCCTCGACGGTGGGCGGCTGAACATCTCGGCCTGCTCGCTCGGGGCCGCGCAAACTGCGCTGACCAAGACGCTGGAGTACATGGGCGACCGCAAAGCCTTTGGCCAGAGCATCGACCAGTTCCAGGGGCTGCAATTCCGCCTTGCCGATATGGAGATCGAGTTGCAAGCTGCGCGCACCTTCCTGCGCCAAGCGGCGTGGAAGCTCGACACTGGCGCGCCGGATGCGACCAAGTTCTGCGCCATGGCCAAGAAATTCGTGACCGAGACCGGCAGCAAGGTCGTCGACCAATGTCTGCAGTTGCACGGCGGCTATGGCTACCTTGCCGACTACGGGATCGAGAAACTGGTCCGCGACCTACGGGTGCACCAGATCCTTGAGGGCACGAATGAGATCATGCGCGTGATCGTTGCCCGCGACATGCTCAAGAACCGCTGAGGCCCCCATGAGTGATATCCACATCCGCAAAGCGGGCCGCGCCGGACGCATCACGCTCACCCGGCCCAAAGCCCTGAACGCGCTGAGCTACGACATGTGCATCGCCATCGAAAAGGCGATCGACGACTGGCGCGATGACCCCGACGTGGCCGTGATCGTGCTGGATGCCGAGGGTGAAAAAGCCTTCTGCGCGGGCGGTGACGTGGCGCAGCTCTACCAAACGGGCAAGGATGGGGATTTCGACTTCGCCCGTCGTTTTTGGGCCGATGAATACCGGCTTAATAACAAACTGCACGGCTTTCCCAAGCCGGTGATCTCCTTCATGCAGGGCTTCACCATGGGCGGCGGGGTCGGCATCGGCTGCCACGGCTCGCACCGGGTGGTGAGCGAAAGCAGCAAGATCGCCATGCCCGAATGCGGCATCGGGCTGGTGCCCGACGTGGGCGGCACACTGCTGCTGGCACAGGCACCGGGACGGATGGGCGAATACCTTGGCCTCACCGGTGCGCGGATGGGCGCGGGCGACGTGCTCCACGCCGGTTTCGCGGATTATTTTATCGCGCAAGCCGAATGGCCCGATCTTATCGCGCAACTGGAAGAGAACGGTGATCCCTTCATTCTCGACCGCGCGGCAAGCACCCCGCCCCCGTCCACGCTCGCAGAGGTTCAAGAGGAGGTGGACCGCCTCTTTCATGCCGAAAGCCTCAGTGAAATCGACGCGGCGCTTGCGATGTCCGACAGCGGTTTCGCCGCAGAAACAGTGAAAACCCTGCGCCGCAACTCCCCCCTGTCGATGGCCTGCACGCTTGGGATGCTGCGCCGCCTGCGCGGCCCCGACATCGGCATGGTCCCGGCACTGGAACAGGAATACCGTTTTACCGCGCGGTCACTGGAAAAAGGCGATTTCATCGAAGGTGTGCGCGCCGCGATCATCGACAAGGACCGCAGCCCCAAATGGCAACACGCCGACTGGGACGTGCCGCAGGCCGATATCGACGCCATGCTCGCCCCCTTGGGCGACAACGAATTGAAGTTGGAGGAAAATTCATGAGCAATCTTACAATCGGTTTCATCGGTCTGGGCAATATGGGCGGGCCCATGGCCGCCAATCTCGCCGCCGCTGGTCATACCGTGCGCGGCAATGACGTGGCCGGCACCACCGCCGAAGGGGTCGCCGAGGCCAAGACCATCGCCGAGGCGGTCGGGGATGCCGATGTGGTCATCACCATGCTGCCCAACGGCGCAATCCTGCGCCAAGTGGCCGAAGAAGCGGTCGCACATATGGCAGCGGGCGCGCTGCTGATCGATTGCTCCACCGTCGACGTCGAAAGCGCGCGTTTCGCGGCAGAGGCGGCGCAGAAGGCCGGATTGCTCTTTGTGGATGCCCCCGTCTCTGGCGGGATCGGCGGCGCGCAGGGCGGCACGCTCACCTTTATGGCGGGCGGCGCGGAGGCGGCCTTTGAAAAGGCCAAACCGCTGTTCGACATCATGGGTCAGAAAGCCGTTCATTGCGGTGATGCGGGCGCCGGCCAAGCGGCGAAAATCTGCAACAACATGATCCTTGGCGCCACGATGATCGCCACCTGCGAAGCCTTTGCACTGGCTGACAAACTGGGCCTTGATCGCGAACGGATGTTCGATGTGGTCAGCACGTCTTCGGGCTATTCATGGTCGATGAACGCCTATTGCCCGGCCCCCGGCGTCGGCCCCCAATCGCCTGCCGACAACGACTACAAACCGGGGTTCGCGGCAGAGCTGATGCTCAAAGATCTGGGGCTGTCCCAGCAGGCCGCGGAAATGGCCAATGCCGACACGCCGATGGGCGCGCTGGCCAAGGAACTCTACACCCGTTTCGTCGAGGAAGAAGGCGGCAAGGGCAAAGACTTCTCTGCCATGCTGCCCCGTTTTGAGCAGCGCGGCTGGCAAGGTTAAGCCGACCGCCCCCCACGCGGGAACGACATGACCCGAGCAGGCGTTAACTTCAGAATGACCCCATCTGAGGAGATCACCTGATGCGACGCCTGCTCATTACCACAATCCTGACCACCGCCTGCGCGACCGGCCCGCTGGCCGCCGCCGGAACCGGCTTTGCCCCGGCCCAGCCCGCGGTTGCCTTTGACAGCAGCGGCCCTGAGACGCTTTGGCTCGCCAAAGACGACAAGGGCGATAAGGGCAAAGACAAGAAAGACAAAAAGGCCAAGAAGAAGGACAAGCAGGAAAAGAAGGCCGAGAAGAAGAGAGAAAAGCGCGAGGAAAAGGCCGAGAAGCACAAAGAGAAGAAGGCCAAAAAAGACAAGAAAGACGATAAGATCGAGATCAAAATCAACGGTGATAAGGTCAAGATCAAAGGCGATGAGGTCAAACTGCCCAAGGGCATGGACCGCGCCGACTTTGATGAGCGCGTGACCCGCTTTACGCAGGACCGCGAGACTGTGGTCACCCGTCTTTTGAACACCCCGGCGCCCGAAGGGCGTGACATGGCCGCTATCCTCGGTGCGGCGGCGCTTGCCTTGGCCGCGCCTGAATTGAACGCAGCCGCCGTGCCCGAGGACGAGCTGATTACCTATCGCAACTGCCCCCCCGGTCTGGCCAAGAAAGACCCGCCCTGCGTGCCCCCCGGACTGGCAAAACAGGGCGTGACCTATGAACAATGGGCCAGCTATTCCGACAACGAGCTGGACACTCTGCTGGAAGAGCGCCGCCAACCCTATCTTGAGGCCGATCCGCTGACGGAACGCGAGTTGCTCCTACTGGAGTCCAACCAGATCGCACAGCTCTACAGCCTTGATGCCGCGCCTGCTGGTCATCGCTACGCGCTGATCGATGGCCAGCCGGTGCTGCTGAGCAACGAAGATCACACCGCCCTGCTGCGTATCAACGAATTGGCGCGGGTGCCCACCATTGGCTCAGGTGTGAACATCGCTCCGACCGCCGCGCTGACGCAGGCGGACCTCATCAATCTCTACCGTCTGGCCGAGCCGGAAGAAGGCTATAACTACGCGGTACTGAATGGGCAGGTGATTTCGCTGCGCGATAGCGCTTATGAGACGCTGCAACTGATCCGCATCGCCCGTGCCGTGTTGTAAGGACACGCCGCAGGCCAAGCCAACCAAGTGGCGGCGGTTATTCCGCCGCCACTTTTGTCTGCTTATATAGCATCGGTTTGAGGTACTTCCCGGTATGGCTTTCGGCCACGTCCGCGACCTTTTCGGGCGTCCCTGTAGCCACAACCCGGCCACCGCCGTCACCGCCTTCAGGGCCGATATCAATAATATGATCGGCGGTTTTCACCACATCTAGGTTATGCTCAATCACAACCACGGAATTGCCCTGATCGACCAATTCGTGCAGCACTTCCAACAGTTTGCGCACGTCTTCGAAATGCAGACCCGTTGTCGGTTCATCAAGGATATAAAGCGTGCGCCCGGTGGAGCGTTTGCTCAACTCCTTGCTGAGCTTCACCCGCTGCGCCTCACCGCCCGACAGGGTCGTGGCCTGCTGTCCGACCTTGATATAACCCAGCCCCACGCGCATCAGCGCATCCATCTTTTCACGGATCGACGGCACGGCGGCAAAGAAGCTTTGCGCATCTTCCACCGTCATATCGAGAACATCGGCGATGCTCTTACCCTTGAACCTCACCTCCAGCGTCTCGCGGTTATAGCGCGCGCCTTTGCAGGTCTCGCATTCCACGTAAACATCAGGGAGGAAGTGCATCTCAATCTTAATGACCCCGTCACCCTGACAGGCCTCGCAACGCCCGCCTTTGACGTTGAAAGAGAAACGCCCGGGCTTATAGCCGCGCTCTTTCGCTTCCGGCAAACCGGCGAACCAATCCCGGATCGGCGTGAAAGCCCCGGTGTAAGTCGCTGGGTTCGAACGCGGAGTCCGCCCAATGGGCCGCTGGTCAATGTCGATGACCTTGTCGAGATGTTCCAACCCTTTGATGGTCTGACAAGGCGCAGGTGTCTGCCGCGCGCCATTCAGGTTCATCGAAGCGGTTTTGAACAGGGTTTCAATCGTAAGGGTGGATTTGCCGCCCCCCGACACGCCCGTAACACAGACGAATTTACCCAGCGGGAAATCTACTGTCACATTCTGCAAATTGTTGCCGGTGGCCTTCACGACCTGCAGCTTCTTCTTGTTCCCCTTGCGCCGCTTCGCCGGGACCGAGATTTCACGAACGCCGGTAAGATACTGACCAGTAACAGAATTCGGATCATTCGCCACCTGTTCTGGCGTGCCATGGCTTACCACTTGCCCGCCGTGAACCCCAGCACCCGGCCCGATGTCGAACACATAATCAGCCTCGCGGATGGCCTCTTCGTCATGCTCTACAACGATCACCGTATTCCCCTGATCCCGCAGGTTCTTCAAGGTATCCAGCAATCGGTCATTATCGCGCTGATGCAGCCCGATCGACGGTTCATCAAGCACGTAAAGCACGCCCGTCAGACCAGAGCCAATCTGGCTTGCCAAGCGGATTCGCTGGCTCTCGCCACCACTTAAAGTACCACTTGAACGCGACATCGTAAGGTACTCAAGACCCACGTTATTTAGAAACCCAAGACGTTCCCGAATTTCCTTTAAAATGGCTTTCGCGATTTCATTCTTCTGCGGGGTCAGATGGTCTGGTACCGCCTTGCACCAGTCAAAGGCTTCACGGATCGACATCTCCACCACCTTACCGATGTGGAGCAACTCGTTCTCATTGCCAGTCGTGGGGCCAATGCGTACCGCAAGCGCTTCGGGCCGCAGGCGATAGCCGCCACAGGTGCCACAGGGACGGTTGTTTTGATAGCGCTCAAACTCCTCGCGGACCCAGTTGCTGTCCGTTTCGCGGTAGCGGCGCTGCATATTGGGGATCACCCCCTCGAACACCCGCTTGACCTCATAAACGCGCCCGCCTTCGTCATAGCGGAAGGTAATCTCTTCTTTGCCGGAACCACGAAGGAACACCTCTTGCACCTTCTCAGGCAGGTCTTTCCAGCGGGTCTTTTGGTCAAAATTATAATGTTTCGCAATGGCTTCGATGGTTTGCTTAAAGTACGGGGACTTCCCCTTACGCCAAGGCGCCAAGGCCCCGTCATAGATTTTCAGGTTCTGATCCGGCACCACCAAACGCTCGTCAAAAAAGAGCTCGACACCAAGGCCATCACAAGAGGGGCAAGCCCCAAAAGGCGCGTTGAAGGAAAACAGTCGCGGCTCAATCTCGGGAATCGTGAAGCCACTGACAGGGCAGGCAAATTTTTCCGAAAACGTATGACGCTCGGGCTCGCCTTCACTGGGCGCCGTTTCGAGAATGGCGATGCCATCGGCAAGGTCGAGCGCCGTGCGCAGCGAGTCCGCCAGGCGCGTTTCCAGCCCTTCGCGCACCACGATCCGGTCGACGACAACATCAATGTCATGGCGGAATTTCTTGTCCAACGTCGGCGGCTCATCCAGATCGTAGAATTCACCGTTCACCTTGACCCGTTGAAAGCCTTGCTTGCGCAATTCTATGAACTCTTTGCGGTATTCGCCTTTGCGGTCGCGAATAATCGGCGCCAGCAGATAGGCCCGCGTGCCCTCTTCCATGGTCATGATCCGGTCGACCATGTCCTGCACCTGCTGGGCTTCGATAGGTTTGCCGGTGGCCGGGCTATAGGGAGTGCCGACGCGGGCGAACAAAAGCCGCAGATAGTCGTAAATCTCGGTCACTGTGCCGACGGTGGATCGGGGGTTCTTTGAGGTGGTCTTCTGTTCGATTGAAATCGCGGGGCTGAGACCGGAAATGTGATCCACATCCGGTTTTTGCATCATATCAAGGAACTGCCGCGCGTAGGCCGACAGTGATTCCACATAGCGCCGCTGCCCTTCGGCATAGATCGTGTCGAAGGCAAGGCTCGACTTGCCCGAGCCGGAAAGCCCGGTAATTACAACCAGTTGGTCACGCGGAATATCCACGTCGATGTTCTTTAGATTGTGCTCGCGCGCGCCGCGCACTTCGATGTTCTTCAACTCAGCCATGACATGCCCCTCTTAACGGTTTGTACATAGGTGCTGATGCAGTGTTTTCCAACGGAAAAGTGAGAACTAAACAGGAACGCACCGACTGCGACGTCGGGCCGCACCAAGGAGGAGATGTGCCACCAGCCCCATAACAAAGGCCCCACCCGCCAATAACGGCAAGGCCGCGCCGCCAAAGCTCGCCAAGCCAAATGCCATAACAGGTGTGCCAAGGCTGTTTCCAAGGTTCCCCATCTGCGCCACTGCGCCGTTTGCCTGCGCCTGCGCGGCGGGGCCGCTGTTGAGTTGCGCGACCGCGGTAAAACTTGCGCCTTGAATCAGCCCCATGGCCCCAGCCAGTGCCAAACAGGCCAAGGGCGCGCCGGGCGCGAGCCAGAGCCAAAGCATAGAAAGGGCGGAAAGGGCAAAACCAGTTTGCACAACAGAGACCGCCGGTAGACGGCGGAGCAACGCGACGCCGATGGTCATCGAGACCGCGATGCTGGTCAGCGGCATGGCCGCCATGGTGGGCGCGCGCCATGCTTCCGGGAGGTAGGGCGGCAAGACAGTGAGGATGGAAACGAAACTGAATGTATAGAACAGCCAACCCGCCGCCGGGGCGGAAAGGAAGGGAGAGCGGTAGATCGCGAGGTGATCACGCAGTATCTGCGGCAAAGAGAATGGCGGCTGAGGGCCCTCGTCCGGCAGGCTGCGTAAACTGCCGGAAAGCACCAGCGCACAGCCCGCCATATAGAGCGCGTGGACGGCGAAAAGCGCAGGCACGCCCCATGTCAGCGCAAGCGGGCGGCCTATGAGGGTCAGGATCGCGAAAGCCACGCCAAAGAAGGTGCCCCAGAGGGTCAGGGTAAACCCACGGTCCTTCACGGTACTGAGTTGCGCAATCAACGTCGGCGCAGCAACGACGATGGCCAGATGCGACAGCCCTTCGACCACGCGGCTGGCCAGCATCCAACCGAAATCCGGCAGCACTGCCTGAAAAGCCGATACAGCCGCGCCAAGCCACAGGGCAAATAGCAGCGCGCGACGGTAGCGGATACGGGCGACCACCAGCCCCGCCACAACGCCAAGGAGGATACCGACACCGCCCACCATTGAAACCAAGAAGCCCAGCGACGCTCCGGCCTGCGGATAAATCTTTGGAAGCAGGTCGAAGATGACGCTCATCTTCCCATATTGCGCCGCCGCCCCCAGGCCCGCGGCCCAAAGCGCGAACACGCGCGGAAAGGAGGTTTGGTCAGCCATTAGCTCTCAGTTCTTCTGGGCCAGCGCCCAAGCGCAAAGCGGCATTTCGGGATCGTTAGTCAGGTCATCCGTGTTTTTATCGAAACGCGGCGGCCAGTCGGGTTCAAGATTGCGGGCGGCGGCGGCACGGTTACCCCATTGTCGCGCGATGACCCGGCTCTCGTCGAAGCCGGCTTCGATCAGCAAGTTCTTCAGCCCCCGTGCGGACCAGCGCGAATTGTCATTGGGGGCCGCATGAAAGGGGATGAAAAACGGAACAGCGATCCAGAAATACCCGCCCGCTCTGAGCATCTGTTGCACATGGGCCAGCGACGTATAAGGCCGGTCAAGATGCTCCCAGACCTGATTGGCGAGGATCAGATCAAACTGCCGCACGGCACTGATTTCGGGGTCGGTAAATGGACCTGCGCAGATGTCATAAGCCGGGTAGCCAAACTGGATATAGCTCTTGAATGCGAAGCGCTTACCGAACCTGCCAGAGATTTCGGCGGCATCCAGCGTCGCCGGGTTCAAACGGCCAATCAGCCGACGGCTGCTGCGGTGCATGACGACACGGTTAAGGCTGACCACGACATGGCTCCCGACGGATTGGCCAAATTGCGGCGGGGCGAGGCGCGGTCAATGCACCCTGCCCCGCCCGCGTTACATGTGGATCACGCGGTCAAAGGCGTCGAGCACGGATTCGTGCATCATCTCGCTGAGTGTTGGATGCGGGAAGACGGTGTTCATCAGGTCTTCTTCGGTGGTCTCCAACTGGCGGCCCACGACGTAGCCTTGGATCAGCTCGGTCACCTCGGCCCCGACCATATGCGCGCCCAGAAGTTCGCCAGTTTTGGCATCAAAGATGGTTTTCACCAGCCCTTCCGGCTCCCCCAAGGCCACGGCCTTGCCATTGCCGATAAAGGGGAAGCGACCAACCTTGATGTCATAGCCTTGCTCTTTGGCCTTCGCCTCGGTCAGGCCGACAGAGGCGACCTGCGGGTGGCAATAGGTGCAACCGGCGATGCTTTCGGGTTTGACGGGATGTGGTTTCTGGCCCGCGATGAGTTCGGCCACCATCACCCCTTCATGGCTCGCTTTATGCGCAAGCCACGGCGCACCAGCGATGTCGCCGATGGCATAGAGCCCGTCGACACCAGTGCGGCAATATTTGTCCGTCACCACATGGGTCCGGTCAACTTTGACGCCAAGTTCTTCCAGGCCCAGAGCTTCGGTATTGCCGACAATGCCAACCGCAGAGATCACGGTGTCGAACTCAAGCTTTTCGACTTTGCCGTCACGTTCGATATGGGCGGTAACCTTGTCGTCCGCACGGTCGAGTTTCTTGACCGTGGCCTTTTGCATGATGGTCATGCCCTGCTTCTCAAACGCCTTCTTGGCGAATTTAGAGATTTCTTCATCTTCTACTGGCAGAACACGGTCCATCACCTCGACCACGGTCGTGTCAGCGCCGAGTGTGTTGTAGAAGCTGGCGAATTCGATCCCGATGGCGCCGGAGCCGATGACCAGCAGCTTCTTGGGATCATGGACGGGCTGCAAGGCGTGGCGGTAGGTCCAGACGCGCTTGCCATCCGCCTCGAGCCCCGGCAGTTCGCGGGCGCGGGCGCCGGTTGCCAGAACGATATTCTTGGCCGTCAACTCTTCGCTGCCCTTGTCAGTTTTGACAGAGACCTTGCCCTTTGCCGGGATCGAGGCTTCGCCCATGAAGACGTCGACCTTGTTCTTCTTCAGCAGATGTTTGACCCCGCCTTCCATCTGCTTGGCGACGCCACGCGAGCGTTTGACCACCGCTTCGAGATCATAGTCGATCTTATCCGCTGCCAGACCAAAGTCCTTGGCGCGGTGCATCAGGTGAAACACTTCGGCAGAGCGCAGCAGCGCCTTGGTGGGGATACAGCCCCAGTTGAGGCAGATGCCGCCCAGATTTTCTCGCTCAACAACCGCGACCTTCAGGCCTAGCTGTGCGCCACGGATGGCGGCGACATAGCCGCCCGGCCCCGCACCGATCACGATCAGATCAAAGGATTTGGCAGCCATGGCAAGGACCTCGCGTTAGGGTTTGCAAATATAGTTTACCGCTAAACCATATTTGCAATCGCCACAACCACGCGAATTTACCCTGCCCTGCCGAAGCTCAGGCCGCTTGCAGATTTTCACGCAGCTGTTTGACGGTCCGGCCATATCCGCCCTCGTCGATATAAGAGGTCTCCTGCGCGGTGAAACTGCGCGACAGCGCCGCGTTTCGGTAGGGAAAGCGGCCAAACTGACGGATCACTTCGCGGTGCGCGCGGGCGTGCAGCAGGTTGCTGCCATTGCTTTCCGGCATCCGTTCGCACATCAAACGCACGCAACGGTCCTGATCGCAGAGGTTCTCTGAATGCATCAGCGGCAGGTAGAAAAACTGCCGCTCGGGCGCTTCCACGCGCATGTCCCAGCCCTTCTCGATCCCCAGCTTCGCGGCCGCGAGCGCGATACGATCGCTGGCAAATGCCTTGCCGGTATCGCGGAACATATTGCGCGGGAATTGATCGGTCACGATCAAAAAGGCCAGCGCGTCGGTAGGATTGGTCAGCCAATGGTTCAGCTTGCCCGCCTCTGCCTCACTCCAGAGCCCCTCGAAACGGCTGCGGATCTCGGCGTCCAGCGCATCGGAACTATTGTACCATCCCGCCGGACCCACGTCCTTGAGCCAGAAATTCAGTACATCTTGGGGTTCTGCATTTGTGGCAGCCATCCCGCACACTCCTTTGCCGTCATCTGGGCGTTTCGTTAAAGTTAAGAACGTCTTACCCCAAAAGCCTAGTCACGTTTTATGTCATCCGCGACATCGTTATCGCTATCAGGGGCGTTTTTGTCAGCTTCGGCGTTTTCTTGGGCAGCTTCTTCGGCGGCTTCCTGTTCCGATTCAATGGCATACTCTTGCGCGATTTCCACGGCCACAGCGGTGGCAGAGGGGTAAATCGGCACGTAGTTGCCCGTTTCGTCCACCGGAACCGCAGCACGCTGCGTCTTACGGTAGGAAGCATAGCCGGCCAGCGCGGCAAAGAGCACGGCGGTAAAGAGGTAAAAGCCCCCCGGCCCCAGAGCCGTGCCCATCATCCAACCGGTAATCACCGGGCCGAGGACGGCACCTAAGCCGTTGATAAACAACATCCCACCCGAGGCCGCGGCCATATCCTCTTGTTCGAGGAAATCGTTGGTATGGGCCATGATCAGCGAGTAAAGCGGGTTCGACATGCCGCCCACAACAAAGGCCGTGGCGAGCAAGATCGGGAAAATATGCCCCAGCATCATGCCGACCATGGAGCCCGCGCCACCGATCAGCGCGGTGATGACGATCAGGCTGCGTCGGTCCATCCGGTCAGAAATCCAGCCGATGGGATATTGCAGGATCACCGAACCGACAAAGAAGGCCGCCACGAAAAGTGAGATCTGCGCGACGCTCAGCCCTGCCTCGGCACCGTAAACCGCCGCCATCCCGAACTGCGCCGAGAAAACACCGCCCAAAAGGAACATGCCGACACAGCCGAGCGGAGAGGTCTCCATCAGGGTGCTCAAGCTCATCGGTTTGGTGGTGCCGAAGGGCGGTGTGGGGCTGATCGACAGCAGGATCGGCGTGACCGCGATGCTCACCAAAACCGAAGGAATGACAAAGAGCACAAAGCCCGACGGGTCAGCCGTCAGCAACAGCGCTTGGGCGATGACGATGCCGAGTGTTTGCACGATCATATAGGCCGAAAGCGCCTGCCCCCGGTTCTCGTTGGTGGCGGCATTGTTGAGCCAGCTTTCAGCGGTCACGTAAACAGCCGAGAAACAAAAGCCGATCAGCACCCGGCCCAGCGACCAGACGATGGTATTGGGGAATGTCGGGTAGAGGATCATCACCGCCGAGATCAGCGAGGCCAGCGCCGCAAAGACCCGCACGTGGCCCACACGCCGGATCATCCCCGGCGCCATCCGCGACCCGCCTAAAAAACCGACGAAGTAAGCCGACATGACGATCGACATTTGCAGGGTCGAAAACCCTTCGATGCCGCCGCGAATACCCAGCAAAGTGCCCTGCATGCCGTTGCCGACCATCAACAGGCACATGCCCAGCAATAGCGCCCATGCGCTTGAAACCACTTGAATCATCGGTCAATTCCTTGTTCGCCCAAGCCCTCCCATGGACGGCAATCGCAGGCTAGTCACCCCCTAGAACGACATTCAAGCGGGTTTTTGCGCCTCAGGCAGCAGAAGAGAGGAATCGCCGTATGAAAAGAAACGGTATTTTTCGGCGATGGCATGGGCATAAATGTCTTTTACCTGCTGCACGCCCATCAGGGCCGAGACCAGCATCATCAGCGTGGATTTGGGCAGGTGAAAATTCGTCATCAGCCCATCGGTCACATTGAAGTCGAACCCCGGCGTGATGAAAATATCGGTATCCCCTTCCCACGCCGCGATCTGCCCGCCGCGCGCCGCTGTTTCGATCAGGCGCAGCGCGGTGGTGCCCACGGGGATCACGCGCCCTCCGGCGGCACGGGTGGCGGTGATCTCTTTGGCGGCCTCGGCGCTCACCCGGCCCCATTCGGCGTGCATTTTGTGCTCGGAAATGTCATCGACCTTGACCGGCAGGAAGGTGCCCGCCCCGACATGCAGGGTGACATGGCTAAAGGTGACCCCCTTAGCCGCCAGCGCCCCGAGCAGCGCTTCGTCGAAATGCAGCGAGGCCGTGGGGGCCGCGACCGCGCCTGCGTGGCGGGCAAAGACGGTTTGGTAATCCGTCATATCCTGCGCGTCAGCCGCGCGCTTTGCGGCGATATAGGGCGGCAGCGGCATGGCCCCGGCCGCGTTCAGCGCAGCATCGAAATCATCACCTGTGCAGTTGAACCGCAGATGCCCTTGCCCGTCTTCCACCGCCTCAAGCGTGGCGCGCAGATCGTCGGAAAAGACGACTTCTTCGCCGATTTTCAGCTTGCGCAGGGGTTTGATCAACGCCGACCACGTGCCATCGCCGCGTGGCTCTAAAAGCGTGACTTCGATTTTGGCCTGCACCGCCCCTTGGGCCGAGGCACGGTGGCGCAGCCCAGAAAGCCGCGCCGGGATCACGCGGGTGTCGTTCAGCACCAAACGGTCGCCGGGGCGCAGCCAGTCTGTCAGGTCGGTCACGCGGCGGTCATGCAACTGATCCCCCGCGGCCACCAGCAACCGGGCGGAGCCGCGCGGATTGGCGGGGCGCGTGGCAATCAATTCCTCGGGCAGGTCGAAATCGAAATCGGAGAGCTTCATCGGTCGGCGTTCCTATTGGTCTGGCAGCATAGGTCGCCCGGCGCTTAGCGGTCCTCTGGCACCCGGGCAACCGGATTCGCTTGGCCCTGCACCGCCGGGGGTGTTGGGGGCGGGCGGCGGAACAACTCGCGGAACATGCCGGGCGTGAGCGCCGAGAGCGGATTGACCGAGACGCTCGGCTCTTTCGCGGCACCGGTCAGACGGTAGTTGAACCCGATCAGCCCCTCGCCCTTGCGGGTGAACAGCGACCCGATCCCGTTGAACATGTAGACCGGAGAGATCACGCCCTGCATGTCGATCAACCCACTGTCGAGCGCATAGACCCCATCCATCGACAGCCCCAAGGACGCGCCCACGGCGCTGGCCTCGGTCAGGGTCAGGCGGTTCGGGGTCAGGCGAAACTTCGCCTCCACATCGTCAAAGTAAATGCCATCGCCGTTGAGTTCGTTGATCAACCCCACGACCGAAATGGCATTCACCAGCGCCGCGATCCCGGGCGCGTCTTGAATGGCGACATTGCTGACCTCAAGCTGCCCATCAAAGGCCCCGCCTGACCCGACAGGCAGCAGGGTAAGCGACAGATTGCCCCCGACGACCTGTTTCACCAGCCCGGCCGAGCGCAGTATCCCGCCCGCATCATCCGAGACCACGCGCACCGCGCTGCGCCCGCCTTGGGGCAGGACACGCCCTTGCACAGGCGTGCCGCCGTTGAGCCGCGCGGTAAAGGATCCGTCCATCCCCTTGGCCGTGTCAAAGGTGCCTGCAAGGTTCGTGAGGTAAATCGTATCGGTGATCTGCAACCGGTCCAGCGCCACGCGCATCGGCGGTCCGGCTTGCCCCCCGGCCCCGCCAAACTCCGCCCGGCGCATGTCCAGCGTGCCGCCGCCCAGCACCACCTGCACCGGATTGCCCTTGCCACGCCCGATCAGTTGCACGGGGATATCAAGCCAGTCGCCGCGCCGCAGCCGGTCGATCCGCACGCGGTCCAACGCGCCGCCGGGTTTCAGGTCGATGGAGCCTGCCACCCGCAGCCCCGGCGCGTTCAGTTGAAAGGCGTCGATGTTCGGCGTCTCGCCCAACCGTCCGGCCAGCCGCAATTCGCCTTTGGTCGCCGGTGCTTTGGACCACGATAGCTGAGGCACGGAAACGCCCAAGCCCGCCAAATCGCTTCGCAGTGAAAACCGCGGTGCCGCGCCTTTCTTGAGGTCCACCGCAATCTGTCCGCTGCTCTCCCCGCGAAGGCTGCCGGGGGGCAGTGCGACGCCAAAAGCTTCGAGCCCGGCAGGAGTCAGCGCCACTTGGGCAGTCAGCCTGCTTTCGTCAGAGCCGGGCGCAATCGCCTGCGACCATTCCCCGTCGAAACCCACGCCATCGATACGTCCTTCGCCGCCGATGGTGATCCGATCATTGCTGGCGGTGATGGCCAGTTTGCTGGCCTGAAGGCTGCGGTTCTTGACCAGCGTATCGGTCGAAAGCGACAGCAAATCCCCCGCGAAGTGATAGCGCACATCTTCGGGCTTGCCGCCCTTTTTCAACGGCAGCGCCAGCGTGCCCTTCAGCACTGCCTCCCCATCCGCAAGCGTCACCGGCAGCCCGGCCTTGTCCATCACCCGCATCGGCGGCTGGTTCAGCAGCGACAGCGCGGCGGTCAGGGTTGACCGGGTATTGAGCCGGATCACCGAAGGGCTGCCGTCTTTCACGCGCACATCCGGGATGATGAAAGACGACCCATCCAGCGTCACCGCCCCGCCCTGCGGCGCGATCACCTCGCCTGCGTCCACCGTGACGACAAGACGATTATCGAGCAGGCTCATATGGCCGCTGCCGTCGGTGATATGCGGCAGGGTTTTCAAAAACCGCACCTCGGCCCCGGCGTAGTCGAAGGCCACATAGGTCTGCGGCACCTGCCCCGGTGCCATGCGCAGCGCCAGATCAAGGTTGCGCATCCGGCCTGAATGAAGGTTCTCGTCCAGCCATTTGCGGGTCTTGGGTTTCACCCCCTCGGGCCAGAGCGCCAGCAGACGCTCCGGGCTCAGCCTGTCCATGCGCCCATCTAGCGACAGGTTCCAGCCCTCAGGCTCGGCCACAAGCGCCCCATCAAGGCGCAGGCTACGGCCCTGATCGCTGATCTCCAAACGGCCCAGTTTCAGGCGAAACGGGTTGAGGCTGAGTTCAAAGTCGATATCCGCCTGATCCAAGGCCACCGTCTCGGGGTAGACTTCCGCCGGATTGGCGCGCAGATCGCGTAAGGAAAACTGCCCCACCATCCGCCCCGGAATGCCCCCCGTGACATCGCCCAGTTGCGAAGTGCCGGTGATGTTGCCCGACACCCAAGGGCTGTCGAGTGACATCTCGTCAAAGCGCAAAAGCTGGCGCGCGGGGTCATAGCTGAAGTAGCTCTGCGCCCCATCAAAAGGGATCGGCTTGGTCTGTGAGTTGGGCTGCAACACGCCTTTGCCGATTTGCAGCGATGCGTTGATCGGCGCAAAGCGGCCCGCGCTGTCGATCCCGCTGCGCACCGCGCCCGAAATATTGGCGCGCAGCACCTCTAGCCATGAAAACGCAGGCCCCTGTGCTGCGATGTCGCGCGCATCGATCCCGTCGAATGTCACACCAAAGGTCGCGGCATTCTGGCCGATGCGGCTGCTGTAATTCGCGGTGAGCGTGGCCACATCGGCCCCACCGCTCAGCACCGCAAGATCGGCCGACAGGTCAAGCTGATCGCCGCTGCGCGACAGGCGCAGCCGCCCGCCATCGCCGGTCCAAGCCCGGCCCGCGCGGGCATCCTCGAACCGCAGGGTCAGGGCGCGCAGCTCAACCGAGCGTAGGGCCGAGAGCGCGGGTGCTGCCAGCACCTCGTCGATCTGACCGATGAGTTGCGGCAGGGTCGCGGCCTCACGCTCAGGCGGGGCGATCCCGGCCCCGGCAGAGAGGCTCACCCGGCCATCCGCCCCCCGGCGCAGGTTTGCCACCACGCCTGAAAGGGAAATCGCCCGCGGCTGTGCCACACCGCGCAGCAGTGACCGCATCGACAGGCTGGCCTTGAACTCATTGAAACTGACGATCTCGTCGCCTTCGGGGGTGGTGACAAAGATATCTTGCAGCCGCACGCGCGGCCGCCAGCCTTCGTCGACGACGAATTCCATCGCGCCGAAATCCACCCGCGCCTGCGGCAGCGCAGTCGCGATCCGCGCCTCGATCCGCTCTTGCACCCAAAGCGGCGCGGGGATCGGACGCCCGGTGAAATAGACCGCCGCCCCCGTCGCCAGCGCCGCCAATAGCACCAACACCACAACCAATGCGATCCCCGCGCGGCGGCGCGGCCTGCGGCGGGACGACCCTTCGCCGTCTGGCGCAGGGGGGCTGGAAGGGGATGGGTCGCGCATCGGGCTCCGGTTCGGATAGGGCGGCTTTCGGGGGCGGCTTTGACGTTGTCAAATCAGATGCAGTATGACAGCCCTGAACGACCCTTCACAAGCCAAAGGAACCGCCCCATGTCGCAGATCGGACCCCAGCCCGGCCAACCGGCCCCGGATTTCACCCTTCCCGTGACTGGCGGTGGCGAGATTACGCTGTCTGCGCAGCAAGGCGGCCCCGTGGTGCTGTTCTTTTACCCGCGCGATGACACGCCCGGCTGCACCAAGGAATCGATCGGCTTTTCCGAGCGGCTGTCGGAGTTTGCCGAGGCCGGTGTGCAAGTCTTTGGCATTTCGCGCGACAGCATGGACAAACACGATAAGTTCGCCGCCAAACACGCGCTGACCGTGCCGCTGTTGTCAGACACCGATGGCGCGGTGACGGAAGCCTATGAGGTCTGGGTCGAGAAGAACATGTACGGCAAGAAATCCATGGGCATCGAACGCGCGACCTATCTGATCGACGCGACAGGCCAGATCGCGCAGGTCTGGCGCAAGGTGAAAGTGCCCGGCCATGTCGATGCGGTGCTGGACGCGGTGCGCGGCGCATGATGCCGCTGGCGGAAATGGCCGAGGCGGTGCTGCGCACAGCGGATGGGCGCGAAAAGACCGCACTGTCGCGGAAATTCGCAGCGGAATGGCTCTCAGCCCGGGCCGAGGGAGCGCGCCCCGAGGTGGGCCGTGCCGATCCGCCGCTGCACCCTGCCCGCCCCGCCCAGCCCGAATTGCTCAGCCCGCGCGAAGTGCCTCGCCGCCGTCCCGGCACGCCTGAGGGGCGCGCGGCGCTGTTGCATGCCGTGGCGCATATCGAATTGAACGCCGTGGACCTACATTGGGACGTGATCGCGCGGTTTTCGCATGTGCCGCTGCCCTTGGGGTTCTTTGACGACTGGGTCAAAGCCGCGGATGACGAATCCAAACATTTCAACCTAATGTGCGACTGTCTTGAGGAAATGGGCAGTCATTACGGCGCCATGCCCGCCCATGCTGGCATGTGGCGCGCAGCCGAAGACACGGTGGACGATCTGATGGGCCGCCTTGCCGTGGTGCCCATGGTGCTGGAGGCGCGCGGACTGGACGTGACGCCGGGCATGATCAAGATTTTCCGCAATGCGAAGGCCGACAGTGCCGTGGCAGCCCTTGAGACTATTTACGCCGAAGAAGTCGCCCATGTCGCCTATGGCAGCAAATGGTTTCACTTCCTTTGTGGCCGCCATGACGAAGACCCGAAAGACCGGTTTCACGCCCTCGTGCGCAAGTATTTTCACGGCGATCTGAAGCCGCCTTTCAACGAAGAAAAACGCGCCGAGGCGGGAATCCCGCCCGATTTCTACTGGCCTCTCACGGCGGACGGGGGCCCAAGCTGATCCGGCCATAAAACAGCAAGTGCTTGGTATCGGCGGTTTTTTGCCAATGGCAAAGCGCTTTTTCCGGGGCGAATGGGGGATTGCCGCGCAGGCGCGGGCCGCTGCGGGTCAATAGGGTTGCCCCATTCGCGGGCACTGGCTATTGACGTTGGGCGCGGGCTGGGCGAGCCCTCCGCGCCGACGGGACGGGACAAAGGACGACAACGTGCGCACACGGATTGCCATCAAGACGCATGCTCTGCTTGAGCATTATTTTCCCGAACGCCGCGTCTTTTTGAAATCCGACAGCGATACACGTTTCATCCGCCTGCGCCCCGGCACCCAGATTATCGGGCTGGCGGGGTCGGCCTTCCTCGTGTCTTGGGCCATCATCGCCACGGCGATCATTTTGATGGACAGCATCGGCTCGGGCAACTTTCGCGAGCAGGCCAAACGCGATCAGCGCACCTATCAGGCGCGTCTGAACGAGCTTTCCGCGCAGCGTGATCTGCGGGCCGAAGAAGCACTGGCCGCACAAGACCGCTTTAACGCCGCGCTCACACAAATTTCCGTCATGCAATCCGAACTGCTGGCGTCAGAGACCCGCCGCCGTGAGTTGGAGACCGGGATCGACGTGATCCAATCCACTCTGCGCGACACGATGAAAGACCGCCAAAAGGCCCGGCTGAAGCTGGCCGAATTGGAAGGCAGCCTTGAGAACGGTGAAGCGGGCAGCCTGCGCGCCGATGCCGATCAAGCGCCGGTCGATTTCCTTGCCCAAGCTCTGGCACGCACCGCGGCAGAGCGCGACAAAGTTGTGGTCGACGCGCAGGATGCGCTGCTGCAGGCCGATGAAATGGCGCAAGAGATCGCGTTGATGCGCGATCAGAACGACGCGATCTTCCGCCAGCTTGAAGAAGCGATGAGCGTCTCTGTCGCCCCGCTCGATAAGATGTTCCGCAGCGCGGGCATGCCGACCGACCGTATCCTCGCCACCGTGCGCCGCGGCTATTCCGGCCAAGGTGGCCCGATGACGCCGCTGTCCTTCACCACCCGCGGCGAAGAGCTTAGCCCCGATACGCTGCGCGCAAACCGTCTGCTGAACCAGATGGACCGGTTGAACCTTTACCGCATCGCCGCCGAAAAAGCGCCTTTTGCGAACCCGGTCAAAAACGCTTTCCGCTTCACCAGCCAGTTCGGCTATCGCCGCGACCCCAAGACAGGTGGCCGCCGGATGCACAAGGGCGTCGACTTTGCCGCTGGCATGGGCACGCCGCTTTATGCGACCGCCGATGGTGTGGTGATTCACGCCGGCTGGTCCTCGGGCTATGGCCGTTTGGTCAAGATCCAGCACGAGTTCGGGATTGAGACCCGTTATGCCCACATGTCCAAGCTGCGCGTGAAAGTTGGTCAAAGAGTCTCGCGCGGGCAGCATATTGGTGATATGGGAGCATCAGGACGGGTCACCGGTGTCCATCTCCACTATGAAGTCCGCGTAGGTGGCAAGGCTGTTAACCCCATGATCTATATCAAGGCTGCAAACGATGTTTTCTAAAAGCAAAATCAACGATCCCGCGCCCCAGGATGCAGATGCGTCCAAACCGGCACCTTCCAGCGCTTCGACGGCCCCTGCGCCCTCCAAGCAGAGCGAGTTCAAGGCCAGCGCCCCCAAGGCGAAACCGCCCGCATCCGTTCTGTCTTCGGACCTGCATGTGACCGGCAACATGAAGACGACGGGCGATGTTCAGGTTGAAGGCACTGTTGAGGGCGACATCCGCGCGCATCTGTTGACCATCGGTGAAACGGCGACGATCAAAGGCGAAGTGGTTGCCGATGACGTGGTGATCAATGGCCGTATCGTGGGCCGCGTGCGTGGCCTCAAGGTACGTCTGACATCGACCGCACGGGTTGAGGGTGACATCATCCACAAGACCATCGCGATCGAATCCGGCGCGCATTTCGAAGGTTCGGTGCAGCGTCAGGACGATCCGCTGAACCCCGGCGCAAAATCCGCTCCGGCGCAGAAGCCGAACCCGGCGTCCTAAGACCCGCGGTCGGTTCACAGCATTCACGGGCGTCGCAGGAAACTGCGGCGCCCGTTCTCATTTCGGGCTTGCGGCGCGGGCTTAACGCGCCAGCATCCAAGTGCCATTTGGCCAGAAGGCATCAAAGGCGAAGGCAAACATCACATCATGCGGCACGTCGCTGCCGGCGCTGTCACGCACGCGGATGCTGCCCACGTCACGCCCCTGGCCGATCTGCCCCGCGTCCAACGCCGAGGCCTGCCCTGCCCGCCACGAGATCGTCACACCGGCCTCACGCACCTCGCCTTCCTCGGCCAGGCGGTTGAGCCGCCACGCCCGGTCTCCCACACGCACCACGCGCTCTAGCGGTGCAATTCCGTGCGGCGGCTGCGCGCCGTCGTAGAGGAAGGGTTTGGCCGAAGAATCATAGTTCCGGTAAGGGTTGCGGCCATAGTCGCGGTTGTAGGAAGGTTCCTCCATCACCAGCCCGTCGGGGTATCGCGCGGTGAAATCGGCCCAGCTTTCCAGCCAGCTTGGGAGGTGTTTTAGCTCGGTGCCCGTCAGCGCCCCCACGATGGCGCGGCCTTCGGCCTGTTGCCACCAGCTTTGGGTCTCGCGGTCATACATTACCATGTCGGAATGGCGCAGCTTCCCTGATACGCCAAAGCGCAGCACCTGCCCCGCGACGCGGCGGTCAAAGACCAGCGCAGAGTTGCACAGCGGGCAAAAGGTCACGGCGATGGGCTGGCCATTGACCCTATCGTTAACAATCTCATGCCATGTCAGATAGCGGATCGGATAGGCGCGCGGTTTGGCACCCTCTATCGCGACCGTGATGACTGGCTCGCGCGGGGCGATGCGGGTTTCGGCGCGCGCGGCTTTGAAACCCGGTGCATCGAGTGCCGGGATGCCATCCTTGGGCGGCCCGCCCGAGATGATCTCGGACCAATCTGTGATGCTTGTTTTGGAAAAATCGGTCTCAGGCCATTCCCCCTGCCAGCGGGCGGGATCGGCGAGAAGACTGTTGGCCGCAAGGCCAAGGCTTAGAACGATGGCGCTTAATTTTATCATGGCCCGAGCGTGCCGCATGCGGGGGTGAGCAAGCAAGCCCACCCCACGCAATCGGGAACAGATGTTACTCGGTCCCCGATGCGACTTGGGGCCGACGGTTACTCGGTCACAGTGACCTTTTGCATCACGTCCGGCGTGCCGACAACGGCACCGTTAGGGCCGGTCCCGCGTTTGATGGCGTCGACCACGTCCTGACCTTCGGTGACCT
Source organism: Sulfitobacter sp. D7 (assembly GCF_003611275.1). NCBI lineage: Bacteria > Pseudomonadati > Pseudomonadota > Alphaproteobacteria > Rhodobacterales > Roseobacteraceae > Sulfitobacter > Sulfitobacter sp. D7. The sequence continues at coordinate 1,614,534 of NZ_CP020694.1, read as the reverse complement.
TGCCCACGACAGTGTACTGACCGTCAAGGAAGGGGGCTTCGTCGAACATGATGAAGAACTGACTGTTGGCGCTGTTCGGGCTCTGGCTGCGGGCCATGCCCACGACGCCCTTCTCATAGGCGATGTCCGAGAACTCCGCCTCAAGGTCGGGCTTGTCGGAGCCGCCCATGCCAGCACGCGCGGTGTCGCCATCGGCGCGGCCAAACTGCACGTCGCCGGTCTGCGCCATGAACCCGTCGATCACGCGGTGGAAGACCACCCCGTCATAGGCGCCTTCTTCGGCCAGTTCGGTGATCTGCGCGACATGGGCGGGTGCCACATCTTCCAGCAGGTCGATCTTGACGGTGCCATTGGCCTCGCCCGCAACTTCGATCTCAAGCCCGGTGGCCATGGCCGCCGAACCGAGGAGCGCCAAAACGGCGCTGGTGCCTACGAGCTTACGCATCTGCGGCCACCTTGACGGAGATCATGCGGTCGGGGTTCGCAGGCGGCTCGCCCCGTGTGAGCGCGTCGACATGTTCCATGCCCGAGATGACTTGCCCGTAAACGGTGTACTGACCGTTGAGGAAATCATTGTCCTTGAAGTTGATGAAGAACTGGCTGTTGGCGCTGTCGGGGTTGGCCGAACGAGCGGCGCCGATGGTCCCACGCGCGTGGGGAACCTTGGAGAATTCCGCGGGCAGGTTCGGCAGGTCGGAGCCGCCGGTGCCAGCCGCACGCAGGTTGAAGTTGTCTTCCATGTTGCCGTTGGCCACATCGCCCGTCTGGGCCATGAAACCTTCGATCACGCGGTGGAAAGCCACGTTGTCGTATTTCCCGGCGCGGGCCAGTTCTTTCATGCGCTCGACGTGCTTGGGCGCAAGGTCAGGCATCAACTCAATAGTGACGGTGCCGCCTTTGAGTTCCATCAGGATGGTGTTTTCGGGGTCTTTGATCTCGGCCATTGGGCAATCCTTTGGTTTGTCTTTGCCAGATACCTAAGGAGCTTGGCCGCGATTGCCAAGCCGCGCATTGACCTGAGCCAAGATAACAGCAAAACACAGCGCAACGGATTGGATTGGGAGAAGACCGATGGGCTGGAAGTCACTGGACGATATGGAACTGGACGGCAAGCGGGTGCTTTTGCGCGTCGACATCAACGTACCGGTCGAAAATGGCCGCGTTACCGATGCCACACGGATCGAGCGGATCGTGCCCACGGTGACCGACATCCTGTCGCGCGGCGGCAAGGTGACGCTGCTGGCGCATTTCGGACGGCCCAAGGGCAAGGCCGTGGACGAGATGAGCCTGAAACAAGTCCTACCCGCGCTGGAAAAGGCATTGGGCCGCGATGTGGCTTTCGTCTCCTCGCTGGATGCCGCTGCCGAAGCGCAGGGTGATCTGCAACTTTTGGAAAACATCCGCTTTTATCCCGGCGAAGAAGCCAATGACGAAGGTTTCGCCCGCCAACTGGCCGCGCTTGGCGATATCTATTGTAACGATGCCTTCTCTGCCGCCCACCGCGCCCATGCCTCGACCGAGGCGCTGGCGCGGCTGTTGCCTGCCTGCGCGGGCCGTTTGATGCAGGCGGAACTCTCGGCGCTTGAGGCAGCCCTCGCTAAGCCTGAGCGTCCTGTTGGCGCTGTCGTTGGGGGGGCCAAGGTCTCGACCAAAATCGCGCTTTTAGAAAACCTCGTGAACCGGCTGGATGTTCTGGTGATCGGCGGCGGCATGGCGAACACTTTCCTCGCCGCGCTCGGTGCTGATCTGGGCAAGTCGTTGGAAGAGCCGGATTATTACGACACGGCCAAAGACATCATGGCGCAGGCCGAAAAGGCGGGCTGCCGGGTGATCTTGCCGGTTGACGGTCTGGTCGCGCGTGAGTTCGCCAAAGGGGCCGCGCATGAGGTGGCCCAGCTCGGCCCCGATGCCAGCCTCGCCAAAGACCAGATGGTGCTGGATGCGGGCCCCGATACGGTCGCCTTGGTCGAAACGGCTTTTGCCGGGCTGCGGACCTTGATCTGGAATGGGCCGATGGGGGCCTTTGAAATTCCGCCTTTCGATACCGCCACCGTCGCCGCGGCCCGCGCAGCAGCGGTCAAGACGCGCGAAGGCACGCTGACCTCGGTCGCCGGGGGCGGTGACACGGTTGCCGCGCTAAACCAAGCGGGCGTGGCGGATGATTTCACCTATATCTCAACCGCCGGGGGCGCTTTCCTTGAGTGGATGGAAGGCAAAACCCTGCCCGGCGTTGCTGCTCTGGGCGGCTAAGCCGCGCAAAATCGTGATTTCGCGCTAAAAACAACGGGTTTCCCGCAATTGTGGGATTCCCATGTCGAATCGCCTGTGTCATACTGATGTCACGTCCGCCAAGAGACGCAGAGGCAGAACCATGACACGCAACACCCGTCCGGCTTTCGGCACATTGCTGTTTTTCGCAATCGCTTTTGCGCTGAGCCTGTATTTCACCTTTGCCGCCGTGCAAGGGGATTTCGGCCTGTTCCGCCGGACCGAGATCGTGGCCGAGAACCAAAAGCTGAGCGACCGTCTGGCCGAGGTCCGCGCCGAGGTTGCGCGGATGGAGAACCTGACCCGTCGCCTGTCGGACGATTACCTTGATCTTGATCTCTTGGACGAACGCGCGCGCAAGGTGCTGGGCATGGTCCGCACCGATGAGATCGTCATTCGCTGACCTTTCGCCCCTGATCGCCCTGCCCCGCGCCTGCGGCCTTGCAATCACTTAAAATCTCTGGCCTCCTTCGCCTTGTCAGCCGTGGCGCGCGCGCCACGTCACAAAGTCTCTCGCAATCCATTCCGGAATGCGCTAGGGAATAGTTTAACGCTAAACTACTTTTGGCACCTGACCAAAGCCGACGGAGGAGACGTCCATGGCCGCGAGGAAATCGAGCAAGAAACCCAATGTCTCTGCGGAGGAGCTGACCAGCTACTACCGCGACATGCTGCTGATCCGGCGGTTTGAAGAGAAAGCCGGACAACTATACGGCATGGGGCTGATCGGGGGGTTCTGCCACCTCTATATTGGGCAAGAAGCTGTTGTTGTCGGCCTTGAGGCCGCCGCCGAAGAAGGCGACAAGCGCGTCACTTCCTACCGCGATCACGGCCATATGCTGGCCTGTGGCATGGACCCGAACGGCGTCATGGCCGAGTTGACGGGCCGCGAGGGTGGCTACTCCAAGGGCAAGGGCGGGAGCATGCATATGTTCTCGAAAGAAAAGCATTTTTACGGCGGCCACGGCATTGTCGCAGCGCAGGTGCCGCTCGGCGCGGGGCTGGCCTTTGCCGATCAGTACAAGGGCAACGGGCGCGTCACTTTCACCTATTTCGGCGATGGTGCGGCGAACCAAGGTCAGGTCTATGAGACCTTTAACATGGCCGCCCTTTGGAAGCTGCCGGTGATCTTTGTGATCGAGAACAACCAATACGCCATGGGCACATCGCAGCAGCGCTCGACCTCCTCTGCCGAGATTTGGGAGCGCGGCAAAGCCTTTGGTATCCCCGGTGAGGCCGTCGATGGGATGGACGTGCTGGCGGTGAAAGAGGCCGGTCAAAAGGCCGTGGCCCACGCCCGTGAGAACGGGCCGTATATTCTGGAGATCAAGACCTACCGTTACCGTGGCCACTCCATGTCCGACCCCGCGAAATACCGCACCCGTGAAGAGGTTCAGAAAATGCGCGACGAGCGTGACCCGATTGAATCGGTCCGTACCCTGTTGCTGGAAGGCAATCACGCCAGCGAAGAGGACCTCAAGGCCATCGACAAAGAGATCAAGAAGATCGTGAACGAGAGCGCCGATTTCGCCAAGGAAAGCCCGGAGCCCGCGCTTGATGAGCTCTGGACCGATATCTACGCAACCGAAGTTCCGCAGGAGGCCTGAAGCAATGGCAACCGAAATTCTCATGCCCGCCCTCAGCCCCACCATGGAAGAAGGCACGCTGGCCAAATGGCTGGTCAAGGAGGGCGACGAAGTCTCCTCTGGAGACATTCTGGCTGAAATCGAGACCGACAAGGCCACGATGGAATTTGAAGCCGTCGATGAAGGCACCATCGGCAAGATCCTGATCAGCGAGGGCACCGAAGGCGTCAAGGTGAACACCGCCATCGCCGTGCTGCTGGAAGAAGGCGAAGATGCCTCCGACATCGACACGGCAAAATCCGCCCCCGCCGAGGCCAAAAGCGACGACGCCGAAGCCAAGTCGGGCGACAACGACGACAGCGACCGCGCCACCCCCGCCGAAGGCAAGAAACAGCCCGAGCCCGACACCAGCCCCGACTGGCCCGAAGGCACCGAGATGAAGCAGCAGACCGTCCGCGAAGCGCTGCGTGATGCCATGGCCGAAGAGATGCGCCGCGACGAAGATGTCTTCCTCATGGGCGAAGAAGTCGCGGAGTACCAAGGCGCCTATAAAATCACCCAAGGGATGTTGGACGAATTCGGCCCCAAACGGGTGATCGACACGCCGATCACCGAACATGGCTTTGCCGGGATCGGTGTTGGTGCGGCCTTCGGCGGTCTGCGCCCGATTGTTGAGTTCATGACCTTCAACTTCGCCATGCAAGCGATGGATCAGATCATCAACTCCGCGGCCAAGACGCTCTACATGTCCGGCGGCCAGATGGGCGCGCCCATGGTCTTCCGTGGCCCCAACGGTGCCGCCGCCCGCGTTGGCGCGCAGCACTCTCAGGACTATGCCGCGTGGTTCATGCAGATCCCCGGCCTGAAGGTCGCGATGCCCTATTCGGCGAGCGATTATAAAGGCTTGATGAAAACCGCCATCCGTGACCCGAACCCGGTGATCTTCCTTGAGAATGAAATTCTCTATGGCCGCAGCTTCGACGTGCCGGATATTGAGGATTACACCGTGCCCTTCGGCAAGGCTCGCATCTGGCGCGAAGGGTCGGACGTGACCATCGTCAGCTTCGGCATTGGCATGACCTATGCGTTGGAAGCGGCTGAGAAGCTGGCCGAAGAGGGTATCGAGGCCGAAGTCATCGACCTGCGCACCCTGCGCCCGATGGACACCGACACGATCCTGAAATCGGTCATGAAGACCAACCGCTGCGTCACCGTCGAAGAAGGCTGGCCGCAGGGCTCGGTCGGCGGCTACATCAGCGGCGTGATCATGCAAGAGGCGTTCGATTACCTCGACGCTCCGGTCATCACCTGCACCGGCAAGGACGTTCCCATGCCCTATGCCGCCAACCTTGAAAAACACGCGCTGGTCACCACCGACGAGGTGATCGAAGCCGTGAAATCAGTCACCTACCGGTAAGGAGCGGATCATGCCCACAGAAATTCTCATGCCCGCCCTATCCCCCACGATGGAGGAAGGCACGCTTGCCAAATGGCTGGTCAAGGAAGGCGACGAAGTCTCCTCTGGTGACATTCTGGCCGAGATCGAGACCGACAAGGCCACGATGGAATTCGAAGCCGTCGACGAAGGCACCATCGGCAAGATCCTGATCAGCGAAGGCAGCGAGGGGGTGAAGGTCAACACCCCGATCGCCGTACTGCTCGAAGAAGGCGAAAGCGCCGACGACATCGACAGCAGCGCCGCTCCGGCCAAGGAAGAAAAACCGCAGGCCGAAGCAGCGCCCAAAGCCGCAGAGGCCGAGACGCCCGAAGCAGGCTATGGCCGTGGGGCAACGGAAGCGAATGAGGCGACGGGCAATAGCGAAAGCAAAGCCCCCGCCGCACCGAAAAGCGATAAGGGCGAGCGTATCTTTGCCTCCCCCCTCGCCCGCCGGATCGCCGCCGACAAGGGGTTGGACCTGTCGCAAATCGACGGCAGCGGCCCGCGCGGTCGGATCGTCAAAGCGGATGTCGAAAACGCACAGCCAACTGCGGCGAAATCCGAAGGCGCCGCGCCTGCCAAAGATGCCGCCCCGGTCGCCCAAGCCGCGGCAACCGGCCCATCTGCCGATGCGGTCGCCAAGATGTACGAGGGCCGGGAGTACGAGGAAGTCACCCTCAACGGCATGCGCAAGACCATCGCCGCGCGCCTTACCGAGGCCAAGCAAACCGTGCCGCATTTCTACCTGCGCCGCGACATTCAGATCGACGCGCTGCTTTCCTTCCGCAGCGATCTGAACAAGCAGTTGGAATCGCGGAGGGTAAAGCTCTCGGTCAACGACTTCATCATCAAAGCCTGCGCGCTGGCCCTGCAATCGGTGCCGGATGCCAATGCCGTCTGGGCCGGTGATCGCATCCTCAAGCTGAAACCCTCGGATGTGGCCGTGGCCGTGGCGATCGAAGGCGGTCTCTTCACCCCCGTGTTGCAGGACGCCGACACCAAGTCGCTCTCGACCCTCTCGGCGCAGATGAAAGACCTTGCCACCCGCGCCCGCGACCGCAAACTGGCGCCGCATGAGTATCAGGGCGGCAGCTTTGCGATTTCGAATTTGGGAATGTTCGGCATCGACAATTTCGATGCGGTCATCAACCCGCCGCATGGCGCGATCCTTGCCGTGGGCGCTGGTGTCAAAAAGCCGATCATCGGCAAGGATGGTGAGATCACTGCAGCGACGGTCATGTCCGTGACCCTGTCGGTCGACCACCGCGTGATCGACGGTGCCCTCGGTGCGCAGCTGTTGAATGCGATTGTCGAGAACCTCGAAAATCCGATGATCATGCTGGCCTAAAGCCCGCACCCTCGAAACGAAAAAGCCGGGGCATGCCCCGGCTTTTTTTATTGCAACGCTGGCGTCTGCGCCTACTCGGCGTCTGGCCCAAAAAGATGGTTCATCGACATCGACGGCTGATCGCAGCCCGCCTCTCCCACGATCCGCGCCGGAATCCCGGCGACAGTTTTGCAGGCAGGCACAGGCTCCAGCACGACCGAGCCCGCGGCGATCCGGCTGCAATGGCCGATGGTGATGTTGCCCAACACCTTTGCGCCTGCGCCAATCAACACGCCGTTCCCGATTTTGGGGTGGCGGTCTTCTTCTTCCTTGCCGGTGCCGCCAAGGGTCACCGAATGCAGCATCGAGACGTTGTCGCCCACCACCGCCGTCTCACCGATGACGATGGAATGCGCGTGGTCAATCATAATGCCCTTGCCCATCTTGGCCGCCGGGTGGATATCAACGCCGAAAATCTCGCTCACCCGCATTTGGATGAAATAGGCCAAATCGCGTTTGCCCTTGGCATAGAGGTAATGACCAACCCGGTAGGCCTGCACGGCCTGATAGCCTTTGAAGTACAGGATCGGCTGCAACAGCCGATGGCAGGCCGGGTCACGGTCATAGATCGCCACCAGATCGGCGCGCGCCGCGGCGACGAGGTCCGGGTCTTCGGCATAGGCTTCCTCGACCATTTCGCGCACGACCATCATCGACATCTCATTCGACGACAGCTTCGCAGCGATGCGATAGGAAAGCGCGTTCTCGATGGATTTATGGTGCAGGATACAGGCGTGAACAAAGCCGCCGATCAGCGGCTCATCACGCACCGCATCCTCAGCTTCTTGCTGAATCTGATCCCAGACCGGGTCCACTTTCGAGATATTTCTGTGTGTCTGCGCCATGGCACGGGCTCCTTCACTCTGCCGCTAGGGTAGCTCATGCAATAGCGTAGGACCATTTGTAAATCCGCACATGCTCAAAATCGTGATAACGCGCGGGCCTATCCGGGCACCACCAAACCTGCGGCAAGCCCCGCGCCGTAGCTGGCAGAGACCTGCGCCACCGTTACCTCAAACGCCCCGGTCAGCCCATCGGCCGCCCGTGCCGCAGTGCTGTAGGTCCACCCGGGCGTATCGAGCAGTACGTCCCGCAGGTGCTGACCGCCTGCAAAAACGCGCAGAAGATACCGCTCACTTTCTTCGCCAAGCGGCACTTCTGGCCCGTCCCAAGCTTCCCCGTCGATCCGCGTGCGTCGGATCCAGCTAAAGGTAATATCACCACCGGGCAGCGCCTCGGCCCGCAGATGGCACGGGTTGTAGGGCCGCAGGCCATTCCCGTCAAACGCATGTACCTGATGCAGATAGGACGGATCATCCACGGGGCGCCGGGCAGGACCTATGCGGTAGTGCTGGGCCACGCGGCGCAGATGCGGGCTGAACTCGACCTGTTGCGGTGTCCCATTCATCAGCACAAAGCGCGACCCCACGGGCCAAACCTCCGGCATCAGCCCATCACTTCCCGCCTGCCCGCGCAGACGTCCCGTCAGCCAATAGGTCGCAGGGGCGACAAGCTGCGCCTCCTGAAATTGAAACAACTCCCATCGGTCCGCGCTTCCATCGCCGATCGCGGCAAGGTTCGCCCCATTCAAAAGCGCCTCTTTGCTGACCGATTCAAGGCTGCCGCTGCTGAGTTTGACTTCCAGCACCGGTCCTGCGTCGATCACCCCCGGCCGCGCCGCGCGCAGGGCCGTTTGGGTGACCCCCATGATGGACCGACTGGAAACGACGCCGTTGAGCGCATAATCAGCATCAACCGTAGAGCGATAAACGGCGACTGACCCCGGCCAAGGGGTTGCCGTCACCGCCAGATGCGGCGCATGGGGCACCTCATCCCCGCGCAAAAGCGGCAAGTCCATGAACTGGGGCAAGACCGGCAGCGGCGGCGCGAAAGGCCGCAGAGACGCCAGTTCTTCTTCAAGCGGCGCGGGGTCATAGACTTCGGGTTCAATCCGTACGGCATCGATCAGCTGGGAACCGGCCTGTTCGACGCGGTCAATGCGGTAGCGCCCCGGCCCCTCCGCGCCATCGCCCGGCAGTTCGATCACATCCCCCGTCCCGATAGCCATCTGCGATGGCGGCAGCGCCAGCCGCAGCGTCTCACGGGCGACACGCGCCTCGGTCAACCAGCGCTCGGCTACTTGCCGCCCCTCGCCCCGGGTCAGGGCCATGTTCAGTTCGGTCCCGGTGACCGCATGGGTCGCCTCATCCGGTAGAACCGCCTCTTCCGCGATTGCGTCGAAATCCGCATCAGCCTGAATGAACCGCAGCCGTACACGGCCCGAGACTTCGGCCTCAGCCTCGCGCTGCTGCTCTGTCAGCCCGCCGAGGTCGGGGTGAATGGCCAGCTTGCCGGGGTCAAGTGGTACCGCATCCGTCCCATCACGCATCCGAAACTGCAAAACCCCATCGCGTTCAATCGCGTCGAACCCATAGCGCAGCATCAAAGGTTGCAAGGCGGCGCGCGCCTCTCCGACCACGTCCACGGTGTAGCCGCGGACATAGCCGAAAAGCTGAGAGGTATCGAAATGCATCACACCCGCACGGCGGCAAATCTCCCCGACCACCGAGGCCAGCGAACGCGCCGAGACCCGTCCGTTCAGCCAATGACCCCGGCTGTAATTCTCCCCATCGCTCCATAGATCGACATTGTTGGGAAAGAAGGGAAAGGGCCGCGTGTCCCAAGCCCAAACGAAGGCGCGCGACATATCCAGCATTGGAGCGCCATATTCGTCCGAGATCGGGTTGCGCGCTGGATCACGCCAATATTCCGACAGCGCGCGCAGATATTGCATCTGCATCAAATCGTCCCGTGCGCCGGAGGAATGATGCGGCAAGGCGCTTTCCGAGCTTTTCAGATCGAGGAACTTGTTGGGTTGGTTCGCGCCTTTGTCGATGGCGGCACAGCCGTACTCCGTGAACCAGATCGGCTTGGACATGGGCTGCCATTCCGTGGGTGCTCCCTGCCGCTCTCCACCGATGCGCGGATGGTGATGGTTCTGCCACCAACGGCGCAGGTCTTTGTAACGATAGACCCAAGGTTCATCATGGGCGCCATCAGTGATCGGCGTTCGGATCTGTGCCGCACGGGCTTCGGGCGAATGGTAGTACCAGTCATACCCCTCACCGCCTTCGATGTTGGATTTTAGATAGCCGACATCGTAAATCGCGGGCCAGTCTTCCCCATCGACATGCCCCTCCTCATCGCGCCAATCGGCCAGCGGCATGTAGTTGTCGATCCCGATGAAATCGATCTGCGGATCGGCCCACAGCGGATCGAGGTGAAAGTAAACATCACCACTGCCATCCTGCGGCTGATAGCCAAAATACTCCGACCAATCAGCGGCATAGCTGATCTTCGCATCCGGCCCGAGCAAGCCACGCACCTCTCCGGCCAAGGCCCGCAGCGCGGTGACCGCAGGGAAGCTATTCCCCGCCGCGCGTATCTGGGTCAGGCCTCGCATTTCAGAAGAGATGCAAAAGGCTTCGACCCCGCCCGCCGCGGCGCAGAGTGCGGCGTAGTGCAGGATGAACCGCGAAAGGGTCCATTCCGCTGGGCCATCGTAGCTCACCGCGCCCTCGGTCACCGTGAAATCCGCCGCAGTGGCTGTGCCGAAAAACGCGGCAACTTCTGCCGCCGCCGCCGCTGACCCATCCGGGCTGCCCGGCCGCCCCGGTGCGACCGAAAGGGTGATTCGCCCGCGCCACGGCAAGCGGGGTTGATCCTCGGCATCGCTATAGGGGTCTGGCAAGCCGTTGCCTTCGGTCTGATCCATCAAGATGAACGGGTAGAACATCACCGACTTGCCCGCCGCCTTCAGCGCGTGAATGGCCTCAACCACCGCGGCATCGGCTGGCGTGCCGCCATAGATCGGGCGCGCGCCGTGCTGGGTGATGACCTCGGCCGTGCCGCGCGTCACCCCAGACACCCGCCACGGCATGTTCTCCCCATCAATGTCCGGCTCTTCCACCTTGGGGCGCAGGCGGCAATCGCCACAGCGCAGATCGCTGCCGAACCATGACACAACGAGAGAGGCCGCTTCTAGCCGGGGCAGTTCCTCTGTCAGTGCCTCCAGCGACACCGAGAAATCAGTCTTGGCCGCCGGTGAATTCACATTCGCGCTCCAGCGGCTGCCGGGGCCATCGGTATAATGGACCGGCGTGGTCGCGAGCGCATATTCCCCCGTGCCGGGGATCAAGGCGACCCCCTGCACACCAAAGGCAGGCGCATGTTCCCACCCCGGGGCCTGCGGCTGTTCGGGGCGCATAACCTCGAAAGAGAACTGCGGCACGCGGTTGCCGAACTGCGCCAAGGCGAGGTCTTCCATCACCACATAAGCCGTGCCGCGATAGGCTGGCACCCGGTCCGCGCCCTCAATCGCGGCGATGGTCGGGTCGGGCTGCTGATCCGCCTCGCCCCTGTAGACGCGCATGTTCAGATCGTCCGGGGCAATCTCTTCCCCATCCGCCCAGATGCGCCCGACGCTGGTGATCTCCCCTTCGCAAAGCGCGATGGCAAGGCTGACGGTATAGCTGTACTCGGTCGTCTTTGGCGTCGGGGGACCGCCCTTGCCGCCCCCGCTGACATGGGTGACCTCTTGGAACTGCGACGCCCAGATGACATGCCCAGCCAGTCGCATCCGGCCATAAAGCTGCGAGATCGCCGCCCCCTCGCCCGAGCCCGTCAGCCGAAAGCGATCAACCTTGCCGGTCTCGACCGCCTGCCCACCTTGGCCCAGCAAGCGTTGATCGACCAGTCGCCCAAGGCTCGCCCCCACCGCCCGGCCCACTGCGACAGAAGACAGCCCCGCCAGCGTGCCCCCGATGGAGCCACCAACCGCGGCACCCGCTGCCGAAAGAACAATCGTCGCCATCAGGAGACCTCCTCAGGAAATATAAATCGCGCCACGATGCGCCGCTGCCATGGCAGGCTAAGGGGGCTTTCAACGACCCCGTGCCGTGCATAGGCGTGAATAAAACTGGGACTGGCGCCGATGCGCGCCTGCAACCCAAGGTGTTTTGCCACAGCGCCGTGGCGCATTCGGAATAGCAGCACATCACCGGGCGCGGGCGCACCGCTGTTCTTCACCGCCATATGCCGCAGCGCCGCCGCCCAAAGCTGTTCCTCCCCCTGCGGCTCGGACCAGTCCATCGAATAGGGCGGCACCGCTTCGGGTTCAGCCCCCATCCGTTCACGCCAAAGCCCCCGGATGAGGCCGAGGCAGTCGCAGCCCGCCCCCTTCGCCGCAGCCTGATGCACATAAGGCGTGCCGATCCACCCGCGCGCCGCATGCAGCAACGGTTCCCCCCCGGCGCTCATCTGCGCGACCCGCCCGCGTTCGCACCGTCTGAGCGCGGGACGGCCATCATCCAATCCTCACCCGGCAGATCCGGAAAACCTTGATAGTTCAGCAGGTTGTTGAATTTTAGCCGGCAGGTCTCCATCCGCTTGTCGCAGCCTGCCGTAAGCCGCACGCGGGTGCCCTCCGCCACCACTCCGCGGATCGGCTCCCAAAGCTCGATCACCCGCTGCCCGTCCTCATGGTAGTCACGTTTGACTATGCCCCAGAGCCCCGCCGCCGGGCCATCCAACACGTCAAGCCGCCCACGGGCGAACCAGCCCTCATCATATCCCGGGAATGCGGCCCAGCGGAAACACTGCGCCTCTGCCACAGTCTCAACCGCGCGTTCCTCGGCATAGCCCGGCGTGGTGAGATCGAAGCGGCAAACGCCATCCCCCAGAACCGCCGAACAGGGCTTTTGAAAGACCCGTCCCAAGGGGCGGTTCAGCGGCTCCGTCAGCCCGCGCAGTTCAGCACGAAAGCTGCCGCCCGTGCGGTGCAACTCGCCGATCGATCCACGAAACTGCAGCACCCGCTGCGCAGGCTCCGCCCAGTTCACCAACCACGCCTGAACCTCGGCCCCATCGAAACGTCCCTGCTCGATCTCATCCTCGCGGATCGCATCATCGCTTAGCGCGCCAAGCGCCTCGGTGTTGTCGACCGACAGCCCGCTGGTTTGGGCCAGCGCCCGCGCACTCAGCCCCGTATCAGCGCGAAAAGTGACCCCCGCGAATGCCAGCGGCATATCGTGATCGGTAAAGGCAAACACCGCCCCATCCGCCCGCGTCACCTGCCAACAATGGCAAAGCGTTGTCACACCGGGCGCAATATGGTTTGCAAACCCTGTATTGAACCCCGCCATCAGACCCGCACCTCGATTACCGGCACGTCGGGCACCTGCCCGGCCTGAAAACTCTCGACCGAGATAAGAATGCGGTCCGTGTCAAAGCGCACGGGCACGTCGAACTCGAAGCCCGCGAAGATCTCCATCTCAGGGTCCGGCGGATGGGCAAATGTTACAATCCCCGTGCTTGCGTCGATCTCGTATTCGACACCCTCGCGCAGCTCGTCTTGCTCCACCCCCACACGCACCGTTCCGGCCACGGGTTTGGTGATCGGACGCCGGTAGGAATGCGCGCCGGAGCGGTAAGTCTTGGTCAGCTGAAACGCCGCCCGAACCCCGTCTCCATAGCCGATGCTCTGGTCGTCAAAGGCCACCTGAAGCGCCGTCTTGCCCGTTTTATAGTCGGCCCAGTCCTTCCAGCGAAACCCGTACATCTGCCCCAGTCGCGCTTCGAAAAAAGCAATCAGCAACTGAAGGTCATCGATAGAACGCATCCCCAGCCCCGCATCATAGACCCGCCGAGAATGGGCCCAAGGCGTGTTGCGTTCCTCATGACCGTTGGCCAGCGTGACCACATCCGTTTGCCGCTGCGGCCCCCCGACTGATCCAAAGCTCAGCGAAGGCGGAAATCTGACATCGTGAAATTGCATGATCTGCTCCTTTAACCGCCGCGCGGCTTATCGGTTGCGGTTGCCCGTGCTGAGAGCGCGGCTTAGTTGAGCGGCAATCTGGCTTTGGCTGCGCTGAAACCCCTGCACATCGGGCGTGGTGATGTTCATCACGATTGTGGTCGCACCCCCGCCATTGCCGCGCACCCCCAGCTTGCCATCCGCCCCCCGGGCCAGCGGCATGATCGCCTCTGGCCCGGCCTCTCCCATCAGCCCCGTGCCGCCGCGCATCGGAAACGCGGTGGCCGAAGTCACCACCCCGCCCTGCGCAAACGGCATGACCTTGCCTTGGGAAAAGGGTGCGCCATTGGCGAAGGGCAAAATGCCTTCCACAACACTGCCCACCCCCTCGCTGATCAGCCCGCCGAAATGATCGGTCACCGGGCGCATCGCGGCGTTGTAGGTCGTGCGGATCATCGATTGCGCCAAGTCGCTCAGCGCGTCCGACAGTTTGGCGCCGTCAAAAACTACCCCGTCGAACGCCCGGCGCAGCCCACGGCTCAGCCCTTTTTCGAGGGTCGCCACATCTTTGCCCGTTGCGGAAAGCGCGCTGCGCATGCGCCGCAACTCACCATCGAACCCGGCAACCAAACCGCTGGTTTGAGCCAGCGTCTCATTCAGCCCGTCAGCGCGGCTCTCAAGGTTCTCGAAATCATCAAAGTCAGCCATCATCGGCCCCTTTCATCTCGTCTGGATAGGCGGCCATCAGCGCGGCGAGGCCCTCACTCAGCAGCGGCGCTGCCGCGGACGGTGGGCCCAGCATCAACTGCAACTCCGCCGGCGTCAGCGCCCAGAATTGTTCCGGCGGCAGGCGCAATCGCGACAGGCCCACCCGCAGCAGGGCGGGCCAGTCAAAGCCCTGCGCCGTGCTCACGCCTGCACCGTAAAGGCCCGCGCCAGCAATTCCGCCGCCGCTCGTGCCGCCGCCATCGGCCCGCCCTCAATCTGCGCATGTTCAAGCGTTGCGGCGTCCATCACCGCTCCGCCCCCGCGCAGCCCGGCAAGCAGCAGGGCCAGCACATCGCGACTGGAAAAGCGATTGCTTTCAAACCGCTCCACCAAGGCCACAAGGCTGTCGGCCTCCAACGTCGCCTCCAACTCGGCCAAGGCGCCAAGGGTCAGCCGCGCCTGATGCCGCTTGCCATCGATCACCGGGCTCACCTCGCCGCGCCATGGGTTTGCCATGGTCACACCACCACGTCGGGGGTAAAGACCAGCTCTCCCGCAGATTGCAGGCTCAACTCAAACGTGGCCTCCCCATTCAGGGACCCCGCGTATTCCAGGGCGGAGACCTGAAACGGCCCCTGCACCACACCGAAATCCGGGATGATGACCTGAAAATCCGGCGTCAGCCCGTTAAAGAACAACTGCCGCGCCCGTTCATCCGTGCCCGCATCGCGAAACACCCCCGAGCCACTGATCGCGGCCGAGCGTACCCCCGCGCCCGCCAGCAACTCCCGCCAACCCCCGCTTGAATCGAGCGAGGTCACATCCACCGTTTCGGCGTTGAAACTCACCCGCTTGGCCCTCAGCCCGGCGATCGTCTCGAACTGACCATCGCTGGTCATATCCACTTTGACCAAAAGGTCTTTGCCCGCTTGCACTGCCATCTCTATCTCCTCGCACCAATCTAGAATCTGAAGTCTTACGCATCCGCGACCCGGGCGCGGAATTGCAGGTCGATCTGCCGCCCCGCGGCCCCGTCGATCCGCCGTGCCGTCGCTTTGAGAAAGGCCATATCCACCACATGCCCGCGGCTAAGCGCTGGCTGCGCCCCATGCAGCAAATCGCAGATCACAGCCGCGCAGCCCTTCGCCGTGCTGAACCCAAGCGCGCTGGTGATCACCGACAGGGTGAGGCGGTGGTCCGCGCCCGCGCCCTCGGGGTCAGACGCATCCTTCGCCATCTCCTGCCCCAGCAGAACGTAGGTCTCGGGCAAGCTCCCCCCCGGCACCGCGTCATAGACCGCATCGCCGATCATGGCCGTGAGCCCCGGATCACTCTGCAACAGGTCATAGACCGCCGCCTGCAAAGCCCCTGAAAGCGCGTAGGTCATACCGCCACCTCCTCATCGGCAAAGCAGGTCAGATACCGCCCGCCTGCATCGCTCTCGGCCACCGCCCGGATCACGAAAACCCGCGTGCCTTCCCGAAACCGCTGATCCGGCGTCGGCCTGTCGGGCGCGCCCTGCGGTGCCGCGCGGACCGTGATTTTGAACCCCATCCGGCTGACGGCCACCCCGCCTGCGGTGGTTTCCCGCCCCGTCCGCGCGCGAACCTCTGCCCAAAGGGTGCCCAAAGGCTGCCAGACTTCGGTATGCCCCCCCGCGCCATCGCTCACCCGTTGTGGGGCTTCCAAGGCCAGCGGGCGGTTCAAATGCGGGCGGCTCATGCCGCACCACCAAAGCCGACACGTACGCGGCGGTAGCGCTCAATCAGGCTGCTGACACCAAAGGGCATGCACCCTTCGCCAAGCGCCGTATCGTCGCGGTATTCATAATAATGTGCCGCCAGCAGCATCACCGCTTGGGCCAGATCATCCGGCAGTCCGGCCCAATCGGCGGCCATGCCTGCGTCGAAACTGATCAGCGCGGCCCCGGCACTCGGGATGCGGGGCAAGGCGGCTGTGCTGGCGCGCAACCGCGGCGCTTGCGCATCGCGCTCCAGCCAATAGCGGTCGGGGTCAACCAGCGTCTCTGCCCCATCACGCGCGACCAATGCCACCCGCGCGACCTCCTGCACGGGCGCCACCGGCAAAACCTGCGCCGCCGCATCGCGCCAAAAGGTCAGCGACAGGGCAAAACGCCGGGTGATCAACACCTTCCCCGTCCGCGCCTCCACCGCCGCGATTGCCGCACGCAGGAAACTGCGCAACACCGGCTCCTGAAGGCCGTCCTGCCCAAAACCGCTGCCAAGGCGCAGATGCATTCTGAAGGCCTCAACCGGCAAGACCGCATCCGGCACATTTGTCTCTTCGATCAACATCATCGAAAGTCTCCAAAATTCGCTCCCTCGCCCCATGGGGCCATGCGCTTATTCCCGGACGCGCACCGGTTGCATTGCTCGGTCGGAGGGGAGCAGCTAGACAACACAACCTTGCAGGCGCACGTCCGGACCGGGGCCAAGTTGCCCCGGCCCCGGCTTCGGCACCGGCTTACGCCAGGCCGAATTTCATCAGCTTGATCGCCGCGAAATCGCTCACGTCACCGCCGACACGTTTGGTCGCATAGAACAGCACATGCGGCTTGGCGCTGAAGGGATCGCGCAGGATCCGCAGATCGGGGCGCTCAGCCACCGTGTACCCGGCCGAGAAGTCACCAAATGCGATAGCCATCGCATCCGTCGCCGGGTCGGGCATATCCTCGGCCACCAGCACCGGATATCCCATCAACCGCGCAGGCTCTCCCGCGGCCAGCCCATCCGACCACAGAAAGCGCCCGTCGGTGTCTTTCAACTTGCGCACCTTGGCCGTGGTCTTGGAGTTCATCACGAAGACCGCGTTCTTGCGGTAAGCCGCGCCAAGGGCGTAGACCAATTCAATGATCGCATCCGCCTCGGGATTGGCGTTGGTGCCGCTGGGGACATAGCCCAGATTGCCCCAGCTCCAGACGTCGTTATCGACCGCCGGATGGCTCAAAAAACCGGTCGGTTTGTCGATCCCATCACCGCTGACAAAGGCCGCCGCCTCGGCCCGTGCGAATTTGTCGGCGATGCGGCCCGCGAGCCAGCCTTCGATATCAAAGGCGCTGTCGTCCAGCAGCCGTTGGCTCGCCTTGGGCAGTGCACTCAACTCATGCAGCGGCACGGTGATCCGGTCGATCTGCGGCGTGTCCGTCTCGGCCTGCGCACCACTTTCGGTGGCCCAGCCCGCCCCCACATCGGCATGATCGACCAGCACGTCATAAGACGTGGCCTCGACCTGCACCACCGCCGCAATCGCGCGGATTGATGCGCCGGAATTCAGCACCGATTGCACCCGCTCCGATGTCTGCGGATCCACCAGATAGCCGCCATCCGAGTTCACCGCCGTCGACATCGATTTGCCGTCCAGTTCCAGCCCCCGCAGCCCATCGTCATCGCCATTGCGCAGATAGGCGTCAAAGGCTTTCTTATGCGGTGCATCTTGCTCAATCGCGCCGCCCAAAGGGCTGCGGGCAGGCAGGGTCATCTTGCGGTCCATCATGGCAATTCGCTCTTCTGATTGTTGAAGTTTCGTATTGATCTCGGCCCGAAAGCCGTTGAAGTCACTGACAAAACCGCTCACGGCCTGCCGCACTTCCTCCGCCGGGGACAGGTCTGCGCCCGCCTTTGTGCTCATCTCGCTCTTGGTCATTGCTTTTCCTCTGATCTTGCTCAGTCAAACTCAGGCTCAGCCGCGCGCCATATCGCGCCGCGCCGCGTCAAAGGCCGCCGCCATGTCCCGCAGAACATCACCCACAGCCTTGAAATCCCCCTTGGCCCCCACCCGCGCCGAGGGCAGCATCGGAAAGGTCACCAAAGACACCTCCCAAAGCTCCAACTCCGTCAGCAGCCGTTGCCCCTTAGTATTCTTGCCCGCCTTCACGGTGCGGTAGCCGATGCTGAGCCCGTCGATGGCTCCTGCCTCAATCAACGCGGCCGCTTCCCGCCCCTTGGCAACACTGCTCAGGATGCGCCCCTTGACCCACAGGCCCCGGCCATCTTCATGCACCTCGTCCCAGACCCCGATGGGCTGGCCGGGATCATGCTGCCACAGCATTTTGACGCTGCGCCCGGCTTTCGTGACTTGGGCAAGGCTCGCCGCATAGGCGCCGGCTTCCACCACGTCGCCCCCCTGATCCACCGCACCAAAAAGGCTGGCGTATCCGCTGATCTCCAGCCCGCCCTCCACCTCAGCCACCGTGCCGAAACGGGCGAACTTATGTTCCAAAGCGGCCCCAGCACACAGACCTTCCCCGTTCTCCGGCAGAGCGCCGGAGTTTATTATCTGATAACCCATTGTTATTTCCTCTTTTTCAGCCCGCTACGGCGCCACCACCAGAAAGGATTGCACCGCCTGCGCCAAGATCACCGCGACCACGCCGTAAACCGTCAACCACAAGCGCCGTTCCAGCCGTTCCATCATCTGCTCAATCCGGTCGAGCCGCTTTTGCATGTTCTCGCGGTGTACCGCGCTCAGCGTCTCATGCGCCTGAAGCCGCAATCCCGGCGCGCATTCGAACCGCTCGATCTCGCGCAATTCAGGCATCATTCGCCACCGCAGGCAGCCCCAACAGGGCGCGCTTTTCCGCATCGCTCAAGAACGCCGCTGCCGAGACCCGCGACCATTGCGCATCCCTCTCGGCCGCCAAGGCCGGCACTTGGTCCAAGTCCGGCTTCAAACTCACCGTCTCGCCCAGATACCCGCTTAACCACTCCGCCAGCGCAGCCGTCACCCGTGTCGCCAGCGGCAGAACGGTCAGACGATAGAATGCCCGATGCGCCTCCTGATAATTGGCATAGGTCGCATCCCCCTGCACCCCGATCAGCATCGGCGGCACCCCAAAGGCGAGCGCAATTTCACGCGCGGCACTTTCCTTAGTCTTCTGAAATTCCATGTCCGAGGGCGAAAACCCCATCGGTTTCCAGTCAAGCCCACCTTCCAGCAGCATCGGTCGCCCCGCATTGCGCGCGCCCTGATGATGGCTCTCCATCTCGCTCACCAGCCGATCATACTGATCCTCACTCAGCTTGCCCTGCCCCTCGGCCCCGCGGTACACAATCGCCCCCGACGGCCGCGCCGCATTGTCCAAAAGCGCCTTCGACCAGCGGCTCGCCGCGTTATGCACATCCATCGCCATCGCCGCCGCCTGCATGGGGCTGAACCCGTAGTGGTCGTCCTGCGGGTGAAAGTTGCGGATATGACAAACCGGCGTCACCGCCCCGCTGGCGTCAAAGCGATGCTTGCGCCCGCCCACCGCATATTCATAGGCCACCGGCCATCCATCCGCCCCCGGCACCACGCTCATCCGGTCCGAGCGCAGCACATGCAACTCAATCGGCAGACCGCCTTCGCCGCCCACCGCCTCGACATAGCCATCGCCGCTGAGAAGCATCTGCCCGTAGAGCGCCTCGAACAACTCGGCCCGGCCCTGCCCCGCATTCGGGCGGCGCATCAGCGACATCAGCGGATGATCGCCATAGCGCCGCGCCGCGTCCTGCACGACCAGCGGCAAGGCCGCCGCCGCCTCGGCAATCAGCTTGACCGAGCGAAACCCAACCGGATTGCCGCAAAAGCCCGAGCGCGTCAGGCTCACACTGTCCCGCGGGCTCCAAGCGACACGACCCGAGGTCTGATAGGCCACGACCGGCCCGGTCGCCGAAGCTTTCTGCTCAACGGTCTCAGCCGCGCCGCGCCGTAGAAAATCGAATACCATCTGTCGCTCCTCGTTCTGCCCGGCCTTTGCAGCGGCGTGATCCTCTGCTGCCCGGCGTTGTCAGACTGTCTCAATAAAATATTAAAGGCCGGGTAACCGACCGCACGCTCCCCTGCGCAACGCCCGCCCTACAGGCTCCGCACCCCCGGACTGCGCCACTGCGATGCAGGCTCAATCATCAGCTCATGCAGCGCCCAGACCAGCGCATCGACCCGGTCCGGGCTGCCTTTGCCCTCGTACCCCCGCGCCGTCATCAGACACATCTGATCCTCCAATGCATCCAGCCCCGGCAAATGGCTCACCCGCCCCTGCTCATAAAGCGCGGCCACAGGCTCCGCCCGCGCCACCTTGCCCCGTGCCGCATGAACGGTCTTGAGTGACACCAACGGATCGACCTGCCGCAAGACCTCACTGACCAACTGCCCCCCTTGGTTCACCTCGGCCACCAAACGGTCCGCCCCATAGCGCGTCATCGCCGCTATCGCCGCCTGCGCCCAGCCGTTCGGCGTGGCGCCCCGCACCGTGCAATCGGCCAGCACCACCGCCCGCCAATCCTGCGGCGGCCCTTTGGTCTGCGCGCCCACTACAACGATCCCACATTCATCCGAGCCCGCCCCGCTGGTCGTCGCCGGGTCCAAGCCCACCACGATCCGATCCAACTCCGGCGCCGCGCGCAACCGGCCCGCTTCCAGCAAAGCCGAGGTCCAGAGCGCGCCCTCCGCATCCGCCAGCAACACTCCGTCCAACTCCTGCCGACCGAGCCGCGTGCCGCGGTACCGCGCCCGCACCTCTTCAAGGAAAGACCCCGCCAAGTTCGCCGCATTCGCCTCCGTCGGCGCATGGGTCGTCACCGTGGACGGCGCGGCCAAAAGCGCCTTCAACACATCCACATTGCGCGGCGTCGTGGTGACACAGACCTGAGGCCGCTCCCCCAAGCGCAGCGCAAATTGCAACTGATCCCAAGCCTCCTGCCCGCGTTTCCATTTCGCCAATTCATCCACCCAAGCCGCATCAAACTGCGGCCCGCGCAGCCCTTCGGGATCATGCGCCGTATGCACCGTCGCAATCGCGCCGTTGGGCCAGACCAACCGCTTGCGCGTCGCCTCCCAATCGGGCCGCCGATCCGGCGGGCTACAGGCCAGAATGCCGCTGTCGCCAAAGATCATCACCTCGCGCACCTGCTCAATCGTCTCGCCCACCAGCGCCACGCGGCTGCACTCCCCAGCATCCAACGGCCTACTCCCCTCAACCTTGCTGCGCACCCATTCGGCCCCGGCGCGGGTCTTCCCCGCACCGCGACCGCCCATGATCACCCATGTCCGCCAATCACCCTCGGGCGGCAGTTGATGGTCCAACGCCCAGAACTCGAACAAAAAAGGGAGAGCCAGTAGCTCTCCCTCATCTAGGTCATTCAGAAACTGCGCCTGGGTCAGAGCATCGGCGCAGGCGATCCAGCTTGCACCCGATGTCAGCCCGCGCTTTGTCCATGTCGAGGGCATAGCCCCCGCGCGCGATTCCAGCTTGTCGGTTTCGACAGTCATTCAGCGTATTCTCCGCTTTCAGGCAATGCGCCAGCAAACCCGCCACTTTGGACGTGTTGCTAGACACCGCAGTTTCCTTGAGTTCCCCCCCGGACCGGGTCTGTTCAGTCAGACCTTCGATTTCCCGACGCAGCGCGCCGATTGCTTCTTGAAGACCGCGCAGGATGTCTGCGCTGTCTTGCGTCTCTTGCTCCGGGGTAATTATCGTCATCGCTTTACCTCTCGTTGGTTTTCCCCAACCGAGCAGGCACAAAAAAACGACCACCGGGTCACCCCGGGGCCGTTCGCCCATGTCTTCTAGCGTGCAACAAGTCCTACGTTAGACCGTGCGCAAAGTCAAGAAAAACTATGTTAACAAGACCTTACGCCGCCGCGCGGAGACCCCCATCGGCAAGCAAAAACCCCGCTGTCTCCAGCGGGGTCTCTAGTCGTTTCAGTTACCACCTGTTGAGGCATTCCCCGCCGCTTCCGCGCCACGCTCCGCCTCGATCTGACGCCAACGCGCCACGTTGCGGTTATGCTCATCCAAGGTCTCGGCAAAAGCGTGCCCCCCGGTGCCATCCGCCACGAAGAAGACGAAATCCGTCTCCGCCGGTTGCGCCGCGGCCATCAGGCTTGCCCGGCCCGGGTTCGCGATCGGGGTCGGCGGCAGACCGTTGATTACATAGGTGTTCCACGGCGTCTCTGCCCGCAGCTCAGAGCGGCGCAAACCGCGGCCCAACACGCCCTTACCCTCGGTCACACCATAGATTACCGTCGGGTCCGTTTGCAGACGCATGCCTTGGTTCAGACGGTTCACGAAAACGCTCGCCACCTGCTCACGCTCCGCCGCCACACCGGTTTCCTTTTCGATGATCGAGGCAAGGATCAACAGTTCCTCCGGCGTCTCAATAGGCAGATCAGGGTCGCGGGCCTCAAAAGCGTTTGCCAACAGCACCCGCTGCGCTGCCGTCATCCGCGCGATCACCTCGGCGCGGTCATCACCGGGGCGCACCTCATAGCTGTCAGGCGCAAGGCTGCCCTCAGCGGGCAACTCTTCAACCTCACCGGTCAATTGCTCGACCTGTTTCAGCGCTTCGACAACCTGCCAGCTTGTCACGCCCTCGGCCAATGCCACCCGAAACCGCGTGTCGTTCTTGCTAGAGATTTCGGAGTATGCCTCAGGGGTTTCTGCCTCACCCGGCGTGAACTCCGCGCGCTCAACAAACCGGCTTGTGACCGGGTCCAACTCGCGGACCTGCACGCTTACGCGGTTCACGCCCACGCGGTACACAACCTCGGTGCCGCAGGTGCTGGCCCCGCCTTGGGTCACGATATCCACGATCCCCTGCATCGACGTGCCGGGCTGCACAAGAAAGCTGCCCGCTTTCAGGCTGCTCGACTTCTCCTCGTAATCCGCGCCCATGCGAAAGAGCGCGGGCGAAGAGACCGCGCCCTGTTCCTCAAGGCTCTGGCTCACCTGCCGCATGTTCGAGCCGCGCTCGACCTGCACACAGATCGCCTGCTCCAATGGCCCTTCGGAGACATAGGTCGTCTTGCCCCAGAGGATGATCCCCCCAAGCAGAAACAGGCCGACCAACAGAAACGTCACGGCGTTAGAAGCGATATGACGCCACATTTAGCGGACTTTCCCGAACAGTACCGATGCGTTTGTGCCGCCAAAGCCGAACGAATTGCTCAGCGCCACGTCGATCTTGCGCTCAACCTTTTTGTTCGGCGCCAGATCAATCGGTGTCTCAACCGCTGGGTTATCAAGGTTGATGGTCGGCGGTGCCACCTGATCGCGGATCGCAAGCATGCAGAAAATCGCCTCAATCGCGCCCGCAGCCCCCAAGAGGTGCCCGGTCGCGGATTTGGTAGAGGACATGGTGACCTTGTCCGCCGCATCGCCCATCAAACGCTCAACCGCTCCCAACTCGATGGTGTCGGCCATGGTCGAGGTGCCATGCGCGTTGATGTAATCCACATCCGCTGGCTCAAGACCCGCGTTCTTCAGCGCCGCACGCATGGAACGTTCGCCACCTTCGCCGTCTTCCGATGGAGCCGTGATGTGATGCGCGTCGCCCGACAGGCCATAGCCCAGCACTTCGGCATAGATTTTCGCACCGCGCGCCTTGGCGTGCTCATACTCTTCCAGCACCACGATGCCCGCGCCCTCGCCCATAACGAAACCGTCACGGTCTATGTCATAGGGGCGGCTGGCTTTCTTGGGGTCGTCGCCGCGTTTGGTCGACAGCGCCTTACAGGCATTAAAACCCGCCATGCCAATCTCACAAATCGCCGCCTCTGCGCCGCCTGCAATCATCACATCCGCATCGCCGTATTTGATCAGACGCGCCGCGTCACCGATGGCATGCGCCCCGGTGGAGCAGGCGGTCACGACCGAATGGTTCGGCCCCTTGAAACCGTAGCGGATCGAGACCTGACCCGAGATCAGGTTGATCAGCGCGCCGGGCACGAAGAACGGGCTCACGCGGCGCGGACCCTTTTCGGCCATCATCACGGCGGTATTGGCAATGGAGTTCAACCCGCCGATGCCCGAGCCGATCAACACGCCAGTACGCTCTTGATCTTCCTTCTCGGTCGGCATCCACCCCGAATCCTCAACCGCCTGCTGGGCGGCGGCCATGCCGAACAGGATGAAAGTATCGACTTTCCGCTGCTCTTTCGGCTCCATGTATTTATTGGCGTCAAAGGTGCCATCACTGCCATCGCCCAATGGCACTTCGCAGGCGTATTGGGTCACCAATTTGCTGGGATCAAAGCCGGTGATCGGTCCGGCCCCGGATTGCCCATAAAGGATCCGTTTCCAGCTTTCTTCCACGCCGTCCGCGAGGGGGGTAACCAAACCCAAACCCGTTACTACAACTCTGCGCATCTTAGTGCCCCTTGCCGATAATCTCTCGGCGAACCTCTTACCCTGCAAAAGCCTGTAGGCACAAGCATATCGGCGGTGGTCCGCAGGCATAGCACAAAAACGCCGATCCTCAGATTCACGCGGCTATTGCCCCGAATGACGGGATCGCGGCAGGCTCACCCCGGCGGGCCGCGCCGTGTTAACAAATGTACCGGGCCGCCCTCAGTGCTTGCCTCACGTAGCGGCTGATATCCAAGCGCGCCCGCGATCCGCAATGCCGCTTCGTTCTTGGCAGAGATCACACAAACCGTCCGCCCCGTGATGACCCGATCAAACCACTCATGCGCCGCCCGCGCTGCTTCAACCCCTAAACGCTGATCCTGTGCCTGTGGGGCCAAGACCAGTCGCGCTTCGGGGTAAGTATCGAAATCCTCACCAAAATTGCGCGAGCCAAAGACGAAACCGGTTTGGCCCAACATCTCTCTCTGCCGATGAAGTTGCACCGCCCACTGCCCGAATCCGGTGATCTGCCAATGGCCTGCATTGCGCAGGAAGGCGTCCCAAGATTGCGCCTTCGCCCGAGGCCGATCAAGTATCCGGTCCGCCACATCCGGCATCGCCCAGATCTCAGCGTAACGCTCAAAATCCTCGGCCCGCATGGCGCGCAGGGTCAGTCTGGCTGTGTTGATGGTCGGGATCGTTCGGGACATGGGGTGAATTGCCTTCACACTTGAAACTTCTTGGCGAAGACATGCGGCCTCAGCACCAGAGGGACAAGCCCAGCCAGTTGCGGCAAATAAAAACGGCGTCATTCCGCTAGGAACAACGCCGCTTTCAAATCTCAATTCTGCCGGTTGCCCGGCAAAGCCTTAGGAGGCTTCTTTGATGAACTTGACCGCATCGCCAACGGTCTGGATGTTCTCAGCGGCGTCATCGGGGATCTCGATGCCGAACTCTTCTTCGAACGCCATCACCAGTTCCACTGTGTCAAGGCTGTCAGCGCCGAGATCGTCGATGAACGACGCATTCTCAGTCACTTTGTCCTCTTCCACGCTCAGGTGTTCTACAACGATCTTTTTCACGCGGTCTGCGACGTCGCTCATAATAAGTCCTCATGTCTTCGGGCCATTCAGGCCCCTTTTGGTTTCCGCCCGCCGATGATCAGCGTTTGGAGGATGCCCCAAAAGGGGCGGCTATTTTCCTTGTTCGCACAAGGCGGAGGGGGCAATCAAGCACCCTTCGTTTCGATTCTGCGCCCCCTTTAGCACATGCCGAAGGCTTGGCAAACGCTATTGCAGCGCAGGGTCACAACATGGCCATACCGCCGTTCACATGCAAGGTGGTCCCTGTCACATAAGCGGCCTCGGCACTGGAAAGATAGACCACGGCGGCGGCGATCTCATCCGGATCGCCCATGCGACCGGCGGGAATTTGCCCCATGATTCCAGACTTTTGCTCGTCCGTCAGCTTGTCTGTCATGGCGGTGGTGATAAAGCCCGGTGCCACGGCATTCACCGTGATCCCACGGCTTGCCACCTCATAGGCCAGCGACTTGGACATGCCCACAACACCCGCTTTGGAGGCCGCGTAGTTCGCCTGACCGGGGTTGCCCGTGGCCCCCACCACGCTGGAGATATTCACAATCCGGCCCCAACGCGCCTTCATCATGCCGCGCATCACGCCTTTGCACAGCTTAAACGTCGCGGTGAGGTTCACGTTCAGCACCGAATTCCACTCATCATCCGACATCCGCATGAAAAGATTGTCGCGGGTGATGCCTGCGTTGTTCACCAGAATATCAACTGAGCCCAACGCCTCTGCCGCCTGTTTCGGCAGCGCATCGACAGCTTCCATATCGCTCAGGTTGCACGGCAGCACATGTGCGCGCTCGCCCAGTTCGGCCTTCAGCGCCTCCAACGGCTCGGTCCGCGTGCCCGACAGGCCAACAGTCGCGCCCTGAGCGTGCAATTTACGGGCGATATCCGCACCAATGCCGCCCGAAGCGCCGGTGATCAGGGCATTCTTTCCTGTAAGATCGAACATGTCTCTTCCTTTATTCTATCAGTCAGGGCCGCGTCAGCAGCCCGTAGCGGCGAATTTCATCCGCTGTCATCTTGTGTATCCTGTCAGATGGCGCTGCCTGCAAGGTAAACCAGTAAAAGCCGTCATTGCCCAGCATCTCGGCCATATAGCGCCGTGTCATCTGGTGTTTGGGCGATTGCCGTGGATAGCTGCTGCCCTCGCGGTAGCCATTGCGCCATGAATGCACCCGCAGCGCCGCCCCCGGTGCCATGCGCCGCTCGGCCCCCGCGATGAAGAGCTCCACACCGCCAGAATCAACCACACTGCCCGACCGCAGCTCGGTCGCCAGTCCCAATCTGCGAATCTGTCGCCCCATACGGTGCGTCGCTGCCGCATCAATAGAGCCGTCGATCCGCCCCAGCACCACCGTATCAATCCGCGGATTCTCGGCCAGATGCCGCGCGAAAGCCGCAGGCGTCCGGCTGGTGATCGTGCCGGACATCAACAGATACGGCCCCTGAACCTGCATCCGCGTGCCATCGCTGGCATTCTCAAGCGTGCCGCAGGCCACGACCGAAAGCAGCAGTGCAAAGACGGCAATCAGCCGCCTCATGCGTCACTCCCCAGCGGCGTCCGCTCGCCCAAGATATAACGCAGCACATCCACCACATCGAAGGCCAGCGAGATCAGCAAGGTGACCAAGATCACCCGGATGATCCACCGCGCCGCGATGGGCATGGCATCCTTGGCCTGTTTGCGGAACAGATAGAATGCCAGCGGCCCCCAGATCAGCAGATGCGGCAGACCGAGAAGTTTGACGTATCCCATTTGCCGGAACATGCCGTAGACTGCCGCCCCGGTAAGGATACTGGCGGCCACGGCAATCACCCCGACCTTGCGGCTCTGCGGCCAGATCAGCAGCGCCAAGGGCAAGATCGCCACGCCAAAGACCAGCCAGTTGAACCACCAGATCAGCCATTCCGGCAGCAGCGTCAGGGTTTCTTGCATCGTCATCTCGGCCCTCCGGGGCGTTACGCCTCTTTCGCGGCTGTGACCTCATCCGGCGTGCCGATGCTGCGGGTGGCGACGGATTTGTCGATCCGGCGGATCATGCCCGACAGCGCCTTGCCCGCGCCGATCTCCCATGCTTCGGTCACGCCCTGCGCGGCCATCCACTCAACCGAAGACCGCCAGCGCACCCGGCCTGTGACCTGCTCGACCAGCAACTCGCGAATCTTCGCGGCATCGGTGACGGCCTGCGCAGTGACATTGGCGACCAGCGGCACGACGGGATCATTAAACGTAACCTCACCCAAAGCGCGCGCCATCTCATCCGCCGCAGGCCCCATCAACGGGCAATGGAAAGGCGCAGAGACCGGCAGCAGCAACGCCCGTTTGGCGCCAGCATCCTTGGCCATGGCCACAGCACGTTCCACTGCGGCTTTGTGGCCCGACAATACGTTCTGACTGGGGTCGTTCTCATTGGCGACCTGACAGACCTCGCCCTCGGCGGCGGCTTCGGCCAGTTTCTCGGTCTCTTCGATGCCAAGGCCAAGGATCGCCGCCATGGCCCCCTCACCCACTGGGACAGCGGCCTGCATCGCCTTGCCGCGAATGCGGAGCAGCCGTGCGGTGTCGGCAAGCGACAGCGACCCTGCGGCGCAAAGCGCGGAATACTCGCCAAGACTATGGCCCGCCACAAAGGCCGCTTTGCCAACCTCGATCCCTTCGGCCTTCAGCGCGGCCATCGCCGCCATCGACGTGGCCATTAACGCAGGCTGGGCGTTCAGTGTGAGGGTCAGCGTCTCGATGTCCCCCTCCCAGATCAGGTCAGACAGTTTTTCGCCAAGGGCGTCATCGACTTCTTGGAAAACGGCGCGGGCTTCAGGATAGGCTTCGGCCAGATCGCGGCCCATGCCGATGGTCTGGGCACCCTGGCCCGGGAAAACGAATGCAATGCTCATGGTTGCGGCCTCTCTTATGCGTTTTGCCTGATGTATCCTCTGCGCCCCAGCCGAACAAGCCTTGCCGCAGGCGCTTGGGGCTTGCCGTGCGGCGCAAACCGTGTATACGGGCGCTTCCTTGCAAAGCATATGAACCGCGCAGACTCTCGTGGTGGGGTCGCAAGGATTTTGCCCCGCCTATGAAATGCGCCTTGATATAAATATAGGAGTGCACATGCCGCTATATGAGCATGTTATGATTGCGCGTCAGGACCTGTCCAACACGCAAGCAGAAGGCCTCATCGAACACTTTGGCACCGTCCTCGCGGACAACGACGGCAAGCTCGTCGACAGCGAGTACTGGGGCGTCAAAACGATGGCCTACAAGATCAACAAAAACCGCAAGGGCCACTATGCCTTCCTGCGTTCGGACGCCCCTGCGACCGCCGTGCAGGAAATGGAACGCCTGATGCGCCTGCATGACGACGTGATGCGCGTTCTGACCATCAAAGTTGATGAGCACAAAGAACTGCCGTCCGTACAGATGCAAAAGCGTGACGAGCGGCCCGACCGCCGCGAACGCCGTTGATCAACGCTTGAAGAAAAGGACTTAAATCATGGCTGCAAAACCATTTTTCCGTCGTCGTAAAGTGTGCCCTTTCTCGGGCGACAACGCACCTGCGATTGACTACAAGGACACACGTCTGCTGCAACGCTACATCTCTGAGCGTGGCAAGATCGTTCCTTCCCGTATCACCGCCGTATCGGCCAAGAAGCAACGCGAACTGGCCCGTGCCATCAAACGCGCTCGTTTCCTCGCCCTGCTGCCCTACGCCGTTAAGTAAGGAGAGAGCACATGCAAGTTATCCTTCTGGAACGTGTGGCCAAACTGGGCCAGATGGGCGAAGTCGTCGACGTGAAGTCGGGCTACGCTCGCAACTACCTTCTGCCCCAAGGCAAGGCGCTGTCGGCCTCCAAGGCCAACGTCGAAGCCTTCGAAGGTCAGAAAGCCCAGCTTGAGGCGCAAAACCTCGAGACCAAAAAAGAAGCCGAAGCCATGTCGGAAAAGCTGAACGGTCAGCAATTCGTCGTGATTCGCTCTGCTTCCGACGCTGGCGCGCTTTACGGCTCTGTCACCACACGTGACGCCGCCGAAGCAGCAACAGCCGAAGGTTTCTCGGTCGACCGCAAGCAGGTTGTTCTGGGCCAGCCCATCAAAGATCTGGGTGTCCACGAAGTTCAGGTTGTTCTGCACCCCGAAGTGACCGCCACAATCGAGCTGAACGTTGCACGTTCGCCCGAAGAGGCCGAGCTTCAGGCGTCGGGCAAATCGATTCAGGAACTGGCCGCCGAAGAGGAAGCCGCAGCTGAATTCGAGATCTCCGAACTCTTTGACGACATCGGCTCTGCCGCTGACGAAGACGGCGACTCGGACGTGGTGCGCACCCCTGAGGGCGACGCGCAGGACGACAGCAACAGCTGATCCGACCTGTCCGATCTGACATAAAACGCCGCGCGGCTTTCCGCGCGGCGTTTTTTTATGCGCTAGCCTGTCGCAAGGCCCGCCTGCACCTCTCGCGCGAAATCCTGTAAAAACAGTCCATTCTGTGCTATGCTACCTCCATTCAGCATGGAGGATGACACATGCGTTACATCACCATCACCACCTGGGAGATCGCCGACGGGGCGGATTACGACGTGGCCCTACGCGCCATCGAAGAAAAGCGCCTGCCCGCCCTCAAAAGCTTTGGCGCTAGCCGCGTTACCGTGGTCCGCACCTCTGAGCGCACCAGTGCCGCAATCACCGAATGGCCCGACAAGGCCACGCGCGACGCTGCCGAACTCAAGATCGACGAGGTTCGCCGCTCGGTGAAGCGCGAAGATCAGACCCGCATGACCGGTGAAATGAAAGGCGAAATCGTCGCTGACGTCTAAGCGTGGCGGAAAGCCGCGCTTTGCGCCCCAACCGCTGGGCAAGGGGCCGCGTATGTTTTGCCGACACGCTTGCCCGAAAGGCCCGCAGCGGTGATCTTCGCGCCGATATAACAAGCCTCGGTGCATCATGCCTCAGACAACACGCCGCATGTTTCTCTCTTTCATCGCTGCCAGTACGATCACCGCGTGCAGCGCTGCGCCCGAAGTCTCTCCCACGCCCCCGCAGCGCCCGGCCCTGCCCCTGCACCCGAATGAGACACCCGACCTGCGGCGCAAGATCAACCACTGGGCCGACTTCTACGATCTGCCGCGCCCTCTGGTTCATCGTCTGGCCATCCGCGAAAGCACCCATAACCCGCGCGCCCGCAACGGCCCATATTACGGCCTGCTGCAAATCCTGCCCGCCACCGCCCGCTCCATGGGGTTCCAAGGCAGCGCGTCTGACCTTTTGGACGCCGACACCAATCTGAAATACGCCCTGAAATACCTGCGCGGCGCTTGGCTTTTGTCCGACGGAGACCACGGCACCGCCATCAAGTGGTACGCCCGCGGCTATTATTACGAAGCCAAGAAACGCGGTATGCTGGTGGAAACCGGCCTGAGGGGCGGGTGATTAATTTTTAGGCTTGCGCGGCCTCTCGCTTCGCCGCAGGTAGGTGTTAATCACGTTAAGAAGGAACGCCGCATGACCCTCCGCCTCAACCGCCGTCACTTTCTCGCCGGCTCTGCCGGACTGCTGGCCCTTCACCCCTTCTCTCTCCGCGCTGCCGCCAATCAAGCGCACCTGCGACTGATGGAGACGACGGATCTGCATGTGCATGTCTTTCCCTATGA
The DNA here is from genome assembly GCF_003611275.1 of Sulfitobacter sp. D7. Lineage (NCBI taxonomy): Bacteria > Pseudomonadati > Pseudomonadota > Alphaproteobacteria > Rhodobacterales > Roseobacteraceae > Sulfitobacter > Sulfitobacter sp. D7. The sequence continues at coordinate 1,583,476 of NZ_CP020694.1, read as the reverse complement.
CTATTACGCCGACAAAGAGGTCGACACCGTCGGGCTTTCCCGCACCGCCAGCATCGTCAAGTCGATCCGCGCCGAGGCGACCAATACGCTGATGCTCGACAACGGCGACTTCCTGCAGGGCAACCCGATGGGCGACTACATCGCCTATGAGCGCGGCATGAAAGAAGGCGACATGCATCCGGTGATCCAAGCGATGAATACGCTTGGCTTTGACGCCTCGACCTTGGGCAATCATGAATTCAACTACGGGCTTGATTTCTTGATGAAATCCCTCGCCGGGGCCGACTTCCCGGTGGTCAGCGCCAATGTCGTCAAAAAGGTCGGGGCCAAGCCCAGTGACGATGACACGCTGGTCAAACCCTATGTCTTACTGGACCGAATGTTGACCGATGGCGCGGGCGAGGCCCATCCAATCAAGATCGGCATCATCGGCTTTGTCCCGCCGCAGATCATGGCATGGGACCGCCGCCATCTCGAAGGCAAAGTGCAGGCGCGCGACATCCTCGAGACCGCCCGCGCTTGGGTGCCGCAGATGAAAGAGGCTGGCGCCGATATCATCATCGCGCTGTCGCATTCGGGCATTGGGGCCGCCAAAGAAGAAGACATGATGGAGAACGCTTCCGTCCCCCTCGCCGCCGTTGACGGGATCGACGCCATCATGACCGGGCACAGCCACCTCGTCTTCCCCTCGGGCAGCTATGCGGACTATCCCGGCGTGGATGTGAGCGCCGGCACGATCCACGGCAAGCCCGCCACCATGGGCGGCTTCTGGGGCAGCCATCTGGGCCTTATCGACCTGATGTTGGAACGCGACGCGGGCGGTTGGCGCATCGCCAGCCACAGCGCCGAGGCGCGGGCCATTTCGCAGCGCAACGAAGACCGCTCGGTCATGCCGCTGGTGGAAAGCGACGCAGAGGTTCTGGCCTCGGTTCAGCAAGACCATGACGAAACGCTCGCCTATGTCCGCCGCGCCGTGGGCAAGACCGACGCCAATCTACACAGCTATTTCGCGCTGGTGGCCGATGATCCGTCGGTGCAGGTCGTCTCAAACGCGCAGCGCTGGTACATCGCACAGATGCTGAAAGGGACCGAGCATGAGGGGCTGCCGATCCTGTCTGCCGCCGCCCCCTTCAAGGCCGGTGGCCGGGGCGGGCCAGAGTATTACACCGATGTCCCCAAGGGTGATGTGGCGATCAAGAATGTGGCTGACCTCTACCTCTATCCCAACACCGCCCGCGCCGTGCGCGTCACCGGTGCGCAGGTGAAGGATTGGCTTGAGCGGTCAGCGGGCATGTTCAACCAGATCACCCCCGGCGAGGCCAACCAGCCGCTGCTGAACCCAGAGTTCCCCAGCTACAACTTCGATGTGATCGACGGCGTAAGCTATCAGATCGACCTCAGCCAGCCGTCCAAATTCGGCCCCAAGGGAACCGTGGCGAACTCTGAGGCGAACCGGATCGTGAACCTTGAGTTCGAAGGGCAACCGCTTGATCCCAATGCCGAATTCATCATCGCCACCAACAACTACCGCGCCAGCGGTGGCGGCGCATTCCCCGGCGCGAAGGGCGATACCATCGTCTTTGAAGGGCCCGACACCAACCGCGATGTGATTGTGCGCTATATCGTCGAAAAAGGCACCATCAGCCCCCGCGCCGATGGCAACTGGCGCTTTGCCCCGATGGAGGGCACCAGCGTGATGTTCGAAACCGGACCGAAGGCCGCGGATTACGTGGATGAGGTGACCGGCGTGGCGATGGAGCAGGTCAGCGATACGGAAAACGGCTTCGCCCAGTTCCGGATCACGTTGTAAGCTGTACGAAGCCTTGCCTGTCGGGGGTGGCCCACAGCGGGCCGCCTCTCTCCGCCGCCACTCAAGTTTCGACGTTGCCACAGAGGGCATCACCCTCCCCGGGGGGCGTTGCTACGCTTGGGTTCCCCGGTAATATGCCGAAACCGCTAACGCGCCAACCATCTGACGTTGCAAAATCGCCCTCCGGAGGGAAAGCGATGCCCGGTGTACCACCGGGGCGGGACATCTGTGATCCGTGGCTGATGTTCCTGCCAAGGTTCGGTAAACCTTCTGGCTCAGTCATTGGAGGCGGCAAGAAGGCCAGCAAACCGACTCTCACCACTGCCAAGTTTGGACATAGCGAAACCGCCCTCTGCAACTGAGGGTGATGCCCGCCATCCCGCCGGACGGCCCATTTCAACAACAACACCCCCCAAACGAAACAAGGGCGACGGTTGCCCGTCGCCCCTGCCCCGTAATCCGATCCGGTAAGACTTATTCGTCTTCCAGTTCCTCAACAGCCTTCTGCAGCTCTTCTTTCGAGATTTCTTTCTCGGTCACTTTGGCCTGTTCGACCACGTGATCGACAACCTTGTCCTCAAAGATCGGCGCGCGCATCTGCTGCTGCATCTGTTGGTTTTGCTGAACGAATTCAAAGAACTGGCGCTCTTGACCCGGGTACTGACGCGCCTGGTTCATGATCGCTTGGGTCATCTCGGCGTCGGTCACCTGAACGTCGGCCTTCTGGCCCAGTTCGGCCAGCAGCAGGCCAAGACGCACACGGCGCTCGGCCAGTGTCTTGTGCTCGTCTGAGGGCTCGATCTCGGGGTGATCGTGGCCTTCTACGTCAGGGTTTTCCTCGTGCCACAGCTGATGTGCGATCTGCTTGGCTTCGGCGTCAACCAGCGAGGGCGGCAGGTCAAAGCTGACTTCTTTGTCCAGCGCGTCCAACAGGTTACGCTTCATCACGGCGCGCGAGGCACCGGCGTATTCCGCTTCCAGACGCTCGGCGATCTGACCTTTCAGCGCGTCGAGATCCTCGGCACCGAATTTCTTTGCCATCTCGTCGTTCACTTCAGCAGCGACGGGCTCTTTCACTTCTTTGACGGTGCAAGCGAAGGTCGCTTCCTTACCGGCCAGATGCTCGGCCTGATACTCTTCGGGGAAGTTCACGACGACGGACTTTTCTTCGCCCGCCTTAACGCCGACCAGCTGCTCTTCAAAGCCGGGGATGAAGGAGTTGGAGCCCAGAACCAGCGGGTAATCTTCGGCAGCGCCACCTTCGAATTCTTCACCGTCGACGGAGCCTTTGAAGTCGATCACAACCTGATCGCCATCTTCCGCCTTGGCGCCCTCTTTGCGGGCTTTGAAGTCTTGTGCGGTTTCGGCAAGGCTTGCCAGGGCTTCTTCGACGGCGGCGTCATCGGCCTTGACCACCATCTTTTCCAGTTCGATCTTGCTCAGATCAACCTCGGGAATTTCGGGCAGCTTTTCGTAAGCCATGGAGACTTCGACGTCGTCGCCTTCTTTCCAGTCCTCATTGGTCATTTTGACCTCGGGCTGCATTGCGGGGCGGTCGCCGGACGTCTCAAAATGCTCTGCCATGGCGCCATCGATGCTTTCCTGCATCGCTTCGCCCATGATCCGCTGGCCGAACTGCTTTTTCAACAGCGCCATGGGAACCTTGCCCTTGCGGAAGCCCTTCATCTCGACTTCGGGCTGCGCTTCGGCCAGCTTTTCGTTGACCTTGGCTTCGAGTTCGGCGGCGGTCACGGTGATGTTGTAACCGCGTTTCAGACCTTCGTTCAGCGTCTCGTTGACCTGCATGTGTGCTCCATAGGGTAAGGCCGCGCGGCGGGGGCGCGGGCGAAAATTTGTGCCCTTCTATGGGGGTTGAACCGCCTGCGCAAGGGGGTCCGCGGTCCATCGCACCACATCCGCAGAAAACGCCCCCGCCCCTACGGCGGAACCCGCCCAGACCTCAGACCAAGAGCACCGCAATATAGCCCGCATAGGCCAATGCAAAGGCCGCCCCCTGACCGCGCGTCACGCGCCCGCCAAAGGCCGCGCAGGCGATCAGCGCCACGCTGGCCCCCAGCATCACCCAGATGTCGAGTGTGGCGATCTGAGCGGCCACATTGACCGGCTGGATCACCGCCGTGACCCCCAGCACACCAAGGATGTTAAAGATATTGGAGCCGACCACGTTGCCCAAAGCCACATCGCTCTGCCCGCGCCGGGCGGCGATGACCGATGTGACCAATTCCGGCATCGAAGTCCCCACTGCCACGATGGTCAACCCGATCACCGCCTCAGAGAGCCCCACGGCCTGCGCCAAGGCGACCGATCCCGTGACCAAAAACCGAGCCGAGACGATGGTTAGAACCAGCCCACCCAACAACCACAATAACGCCAGCCCGATCCGTGCTTGATCCGGCAAAGGCTCCGCCGCCTGCTGGCTGTTTCGATCACTGCGAAAGGTATAAATCAGGTAGGTCGCCAACCCCACGAGGGCCAAAATCCCCGCCAGCCGGTCGATGCGGCCCAGCATCACGAGGCCCAGACAAAGCAAGCTTGCCGCCAGCATCACTGTCCCGTCGCGCGCAAAGCTGCGCCGCGCGATGCCAATCGGCGCGATTAGTGCGGCAAGGCCGAGAATCAGCAGAATATTCGCGATGTTCGACCCGACGACATTGCCAAGCGCGATGTCCGGTGCCCCCAGCAAAGCCGCCTGAACAGAAGTCACCAATTCAGGCGCCGAAGTGCCAAACCCCACGACCGTCAGACCGATCACCAGTGGCGATAGCCCAACCCGCTGCGCCAGCGCCACCGCACCGCGCACCAGATACTCACCACCGAGCACGAGCCCCAGCAAACCGCTAAGGACAAACAGAATGTTCACGAGAAAAACTCACCGGTCTCAGACCATCGGGCGTCGCGGAGACCGCGCAGACGCCCGATGCAAATGGGCACGGGTGACAGGCATTCAAGGCCGCGCGGAAAATTCAGTTCCGCTGCGGCCGGGCGCTCACATGCCCAAGGCTTCTTTATACATCTCCATCACCGCTTCTTCTTCGGCGATGTCGTCCTTGTCACGCTTGCGCAGGGCGATCACCTTGCGCAGCACTTTGGTGTCGTAGCCGCGCGATTTCGCTTCGGACATCACCTCTTTTTGCTGCTCGGCGAGGTCTTTCTTTTCGGCGTCCAAACGCTCGATCCGCTCGACGAACTGGCGCAGCTCATTGGCGGTGACCCGGTAGGTCGCATCGCCTTGGGATTCGACGACATCGGGGTTGGTGCTGGTATCGCTCATGGAAAGTCCTCACGGATTGGCTGGCTCTGGCGGGTGTGACTACAGGCTGGATGCCCAGCCCGCAAGCGGGACTTGCCCCCCTTGGCGGTTTGGCGTAGCTCTGCCGCCATGGAAAGCGCAAACACATCTATTTTCGATCTCATGGTCTGGGGCGGCGCGGGTCTGTCCCTTCTGGGATTGCTCGGTCTTGGCTGGTGCATCGTCAAAGTGAGCCGTGCCAAACGCGCGCAGCTGGACGATGAGGCGATGCGCGTTGTATTGCGCAAAGTGGTGCCGTTGAACATGGGCGCGCTGTTTCTATCCGTCATCGGCCTGATGATGGTGATTTTGGGCATCTCTCTGGGCTGATCGGCGGGCGGTCGCGGCGGGTCTTAGCCGTCTCTGGACAGGGCCGCTGCATCTGCTTAAATCGACGCATGGATATTCGCCAAATCACCCCCCGCTATTTCGTCGCCCCGCAGATCGAGCCCGGTGACATGGAAAGCCTGCGCGCTCATGGCATCACCCGCATTCTGTGCAACCGCCCCGATGCGGAAGTGCCGCCCAGCCATCAAGCCGCCGCCATGCGCGACGCGGCCGAAGCGGCGGGCATCGCCTTTGCCGAGCAACCGCTGACCCATCAGACCATGACCCCCGATGTCATTGCCAACAACCGCGCCCTTGGGGTCGAGACGGATGACACCGTGCTGGCCTATTGCGCCTCCGGCACCCGTTCGACCATCGCTTGGGCCTTGGGTCAAGCCGGTGAGATGGACAGCGACGCGATCATCGAAGCGGCGCGTCAGGGGGGCTATGACCTTGAAAACATGCGCCCGATGCTGGGCCAGAGCTACAGCTAAGACCGCGTATCGGCCCCGACCACGGGGCCGACTACTGGGCCGGTGTCCTTTGCAGGCGGTGTCAGGACGCTCTGCGGCAATTGCACCCGGAACGCCGTGCCGGGCACATTCCCCAAAAAGCTGATCTCGCCGCCCAAGCGGCACATGATCTCGCGACAGATGGCAAGGCCGAGCCCCGCGCCATCGCCCTCTCCGGTGATGCGCGAAAATTTCTCGAAAATCAGCGCCTCTGAGCCCGCGTCGATCCCGTGGCCGTTGTCGACGAAATCGATCACCAGCCCCTGCGCCGTGACCTGTGCCGAGATCACCAGTTGCGGCTGATCTGCAGCGCAGTATTTGCGCGCATTGGTAACAAGGTTGATGAACACCTGCACCAGCCGGTCGAGGTCGCTGGTCAGGGTGATATCCTCAGCCTGCGGATCGCGCAGCACCTTAAGCGGTCGCGTGGCCCCGGCCTGCGCAGTGGTCACCGCCAGATCAAGCAGATCGCGCAGCTTGCCCTCCCGCTGGTTCAGCGTCACCTGCCCGTTCTCCAGCACAGACAGGTCCAGCAGATCGTCCAAGAGCCGGGTCAGGCGGATCGTCTCGCTGTGGATGATCGTGGCGTAGCGATTCTTATCCGCGTCCGTGAGACCCGGCGCGTCGCGTAGGATTTCCGAAAACGATCGGATCGACGTCATCGGCGTGCGCAGTTCATGGCTGATCTGGCTCAGAAAACTGTCCTTTTGCAGCGACAATTGAGTGAGCTTTTCATTCGCCGCGCGCAGCTGCGCCGCCGTTTCGGTCAACTCGCGCGATTTGGTTTCAAGCTGGCTGGAATACTCCAACATCTGCGCGGATTCGTCGGCCACGGCGAGCAGGTCTTGCACCGAAACAGACGCCCCGCCGACGATCTGCGCCACCATCGCATGGGCCGTCGCCGCCCCGACAGAGGCCGCCAACTCCCGCTCCAACGCCTGCACGAATCGCGGTGTGGGTTCCGGCAAGCGTTGCCCCTGCCCCTGCCGCTCGGCCTCACGGGTGAAAAACGCCTGCGCCTCCCGCGCGCCCAAGATCCGCTGCGCCATGATCATCAGGTCTTCGCTGCCCGCGACCGATGCCGTCCACCCCCGCGCCGGGCCGGAGTGGTCAAAGACATTGACGAATTGCGCGCCCTGAAGCCGCTCCAGCGGCGCGGGGAAACTGAAAAGTGAGACGACCACAAAAACCAGCGTGTTCAGCGCAAGGCTCCAGACCACCGCATGCACGGTCGGATCGATCCCGGCGATGCCGAACAGCGCCTCGGGGCGCAGCCATGCCAGCCCCCAAAGCCCGCTCTCCAAGGTCGCGCTCGACAATGCCACATCCGCGCCGAAACTGGGCAGCAGCATGGTGAAAACCCAGAGCACAAAACCCGTGCCCAGCCCACAAAGCGCGCCTGCCCGCGTGGCACCGCGCCAGAGCACGCCGCCCAGCATCGCTGGCAAAAACTGCGCCACCCCGCCGAAAGAGATCGTGCCAATTGCCGCCAGCGCCCCGCTGCCGCCCGAGGCGCGGTAGTAAAGATAGCCCAAGCCTACCACGCAAAAGATCGACAGCCGCCGCGCGAGGATCACGATATTGCGTACATCTCCCGACTGCGTGGCCCCATCGCGCCGCAGCGCCAGCCAGATTGGCATGACGATGTGGTTGCTGACCATCGTCGACAGCGCCAGCGTGGCGACGATCACCATCGACGTGGCCGAGGAAAAACCGCCCAAGAAGGACAGCATCGCCAGCCCGTTCTGCCCTTGGCTAAGCGGCAGACTGAGGACAAACAGATCGGGGTTCGCGCCTTCAGGCATCAAGTCCAGCCCCACAACCGCGATTGGCACGACGAAAAGGCTCATCAGCATCAGATAAAGCGGGAAGGCCCAACTGGCGATCTGCAACTGGCGCTCGTCGTCATTCTCAACGACCATCACCTGAAACATGCGCGGCAGGCACAAAAGCGCGGCCCCCGAAAGGACCGTCAGCGCGGCCCAACGACTGCCCTGCACCTCCCACTGGCCAATGTCCGAGGCATCGATCCGCGCCAAGGTCTCACCCAAGCCTCCGGCAAGACCCCAGATCACGTAGATACCGACCGCCACCAGCGCCAGCAGCTTGACCACAGCCTCCACCGCGATGGCGATGACAACGCCGTGGTGCCGCTCGTTCACGTTCAGGTTCCGTGTGCCGAAAAGCACCGTAAACAGCGTCAGCCCCGCCGCCACCCACAGGGCGGCCTGCCCGCGGTTGATGACATCGCCCCCCGCCTCGGCCAGCGGCACATCGGGGGCGGCGAAAATCGACAGAGACAAGATAACTGATTGCAATTGCAGCGCAATATAGGGCGTCACGCCGATCACGGCCATGACCGTCACCACGATCGCCAGCGTGTTGGATTTGCCGTAGCGCGACGAAATCAGGTCAGCGATTGAGGTCACCCGGTGGCTCCGCCCGATGCGCACCAGCCGTCGCAAGCCCCACCACCAGCCGATCATCACCAGCGACGGGCCGAGGTAGATCGTCACATACTCCAACCCTGAGCGCGCGGCGTAGCCCACCGCGCCGTAAAAGGTCCAAGCGGTGCAGTAGATCGACAGCGACAGGGTATAGACCAACGGTGAGCGCAGCAGCCAGCCGCCCTGCCCGCGCAGGGCCGCGCGTTCGGCGGCAAAGGCCACGATGAACAGCCCCGCGACATACATCAGACAAACCGCTACCAACTGGTTGAGCGACACCATCAGCGCGGCCCGTCCTTGGTATCGGCACCCCCGTCCGTCGCCACATCGCGCGTGCGCCGCCAGAGCGCCCATGTCGCCAAGATCAGCAACGCCCAAACCCCAAAGAGATAGCGCAGCGCCACGCTCATCGCGATTGTCGGCTTGCTGGGTTCGAGGGTGGCGTCAGGCAGGATCTCTGGCACGGGCCACAACAACGGCACCATCCACAGCATCAGCCCCAGAAACGGCAGCAACCGCACCGCATCCATCATGCGCCGCTGGCGGTAGCCGCGTTTTTCCAAAAAGATCGGAGGGCGTGGCATGGTGGGTTAACTGGCGATCAGGTCGCGCACCGCGTCCAGCATCTCTGAGTTCGAAAACGGCTTGGTCATAAAGCGGCTGACCCCGGCCTTCTCGGCCATGGCGCGGTCCCGGCTTTGGCCGCGCGCGGTCAGCATCAGAACCGGCAATTCCCCCATCGCCGGGTCGCCGCGCAGCTCATCGAGTATTTCAAACCCGCTTTTGCCCGGCAGCATGACATCCAGCATCACCAAATCGGGCGATGCCTTGCGGATCACCTCTACCGCACCCGATCCATTGGCCAGCGTCTCCACCCGCCAGCCCTCTTGGCCCAACAAAAAGCGGATGGCCTCGGCGATATTCACCTCGTCCTCCACCAGAACTACGAGTTTGCTCATCGGCAAAAAATCTCCCCCTCGGTGTACGTTCGCCCCGTCTTGTTGCGGGGTCACGCGCACCGGGGCGAGCATGCATCGGTTTGGCAGCGCTGTCAAAAACTGCCTGAACCCCTGCTAGATTCCGTCGCGCAGGATCGACGGCTCACGCCGCGCGCGGCATCCTTCCACCGGACAAATGCGGCAGGTTGCGCCCACGGGCTGCGCGGGGGCCGCCCCTGATGGCACCGGCAAAAGCAACATGACCGATTGGCTCAAGGGCGGCGTATTGTAGGCGGCAGCGGCTTGAACCTCGCAGGTCGCGATCGCTTCGAACTGCGCCTGACCCCGGCCCATCTGCATGACGCGGGATTTCATCACCAGCCCCGGCTGGCCCTGCACCGCAAAAAGCGGCCAAAGCGGGCAACAGGCCCCAAAGCGTGGCACGGTGAACCCTTCGATCGATTTGGCAAAGGTCACGCTGCCCGAGCGGTCACAGACCACCAGCCCCGCGCCCAAATCGGGCAAAGACGCCAAGCGCCGCAGCACCCGGCCCATCGGCTGGTCCAACCGGCGCGCCAATTCGGCTGGGTCATGGCCCGTCTCCTCAACGGTCCGCTCCAAACGCGCCAAGGGCAACGCCGCCGCGTCCCGGGCGATCTGCTGCAACACCCCCGTCGCGATATGCTGCGCGGCCTTGGTCTTGAGCGCATCGGCCTGCGCCACAAGCGCCGCGATTGCCTCTTGCGGGGCGCGGGCCTGCTCCAACGGGTCAAAACGGTAGTCATGCGCGGCGAGGAAGGTTTCCACCTCCGCCTGCGGGGAATGGGCCACCTCACGGGTCTCGGCGGCATTGTCGAAATAGGTGACCAGCGCCTGCGCGCTGTCGGACAGGCGGCGGCTGTCTTGGTGGATATTCGTATGAAACCTGTCGCGCCATTCGGGTTGCAGACTGTCCGTCTCTGCCAAAATAGAGGCGGTCGAGCGGATGGCGGCGGCCGTACTCAGCAATTCATGCATCGACGTGGCAAGCTGCGGGTCATGGGCCAAACGGTCAGACAGCGCCTCAACCGTCTGCTCTAGGGCCGCGATGCGACGCTGGCTGCTGGCAAGCACCTTGGCCCAGCCCGGAAACCGCCCGGCAAATTCATCCGCCCGGTCGCTCTCGGGCCCGGTAAGCGCTGCATCCTCTGCCGCTTCGCGCAGTGTGGCGATCAGCGCGGCTTCGGCCCCTTCGGTCAACGCCTGCGGCTCGACACCAAGCGCATGGGCGATATTGAGCAACAGCTTCCCGCCGATTCTGCGCCGGTTATGCTCGATCAAATTCAGATAGCTGGCCGAGATCCCGCTTTGTTGTGCCAGTTCGGCCTGTTTCAGCCCCGCCATCACGCGCCGCTCACGGATGCGGCTGCCGGTCAGCCCCTCACGCATGGGACCGCGCCGCGCGATAATTCATGCGTTGTTTCAAGGTCTTTCTGCGGCGCAACATCATATTCTTTACAAACCTCCCTGGACGGTTGCGAATATATTTACAAAAAAATCGTTTCGATCAAGCGCCTTATTGATCGGTTTTCAGTTTTCGCGCCATAGTTTCTTTGCACTATTGCGTGTTGTGGCATCGGGGGGAGGTTCCGGTGCCGCGACTTACAAAAATGGGAGGACTTCATGTCGTTTACGAAACTGACACGCCGCGGGCTGATTCAGACCGGCGCGGTTGCCGGTGCAGGGTTGGCGCTGCCGACCTATCTGCGCGCCGAGGCGCACGCGGGCTTTACCAATGCCCCCACGGGCAGCACGGTCACGCTGGGCTTTAACGTGCCCCAGACCGGCCCCTATGCCGAAGAAGGGCTGGACGAGTTGCGCGCCCAAGAGCTTGCGGTCGAGCACCTTAATGGCGGGGGCGACGGCGGCATGATGAACACCTTCAGCTCCAAGGCGCTGAAAGGGAACGGCATTCTGGGCAAGAAGGTCGAATATGTCACCGGCGACACCCAGACCAAATCCGACGCCGCCCGCGCATCCGCCAAGGCGATGATCGAAAAAGACGGCGCTGTGATGATCAACGGCGGCTCGTCCTCGGGCGTGGCCGTGGCGGTTCAGGGCCTGTGTCAGGAAGCGGGCGTGATCTTCATGGCCGGTCTGACACACTCCAACGACACCACGGGCAAAGACAAAAAGGCCAATGGTTTCCGTCACTTCTTTAACGGTTACATGTCCGCCGCCGCCCTCGCGCCGGTGCTGAAAAACGCTTACGGCGAGGACCGCCGCGCGTACCATCTGACAGCCGACTACACATGGGGCTGGACCCAGCAGGAATCCATCGCCGCCGCGACCGAAGCGATGGGCTGGGAGACTGTGAACAACGTGCTGACGCCGCTGGCGAGCACGGATTTCAGCTCCTACATTGCGCCGGTTCTGAACTCCGGTGCCGATGTGCTGGTGCTGAACCACTACGGCGGAAACATGGTGAACTCGCTCACCAACGCGGTGCAGTTCGGCCTGCTGGACAAAGAAGTGAACGGCAAGAAATTCGAGATCGTCGTGCCGCTCTATTCCGAGCTTATGGCCGCAGGTGCCGGTGCCAACGTGCAGGGCGTTATCGGCTCGATGAACTGGAACTGGCAGCTGCAGGATGAAGGCTCCAAAGCCTTTGTGAAATCCTTTGGTGAGAAATATGGCCGTCCGCCTTCCAACTCCGCGCACACCTGCTACGTGCAGACGCTGCTCTATGCGGATGCGGTGGAACGCGCGGGCACCTTCAACCCCTGCGGTGTCGTTGAAGCGCTCGAAGATTTCGAGTTCGACGGTCTGGGCAACGGTCCGGTGCTGTATCGTGGCGACGACCACCAGTGTTTCAAAGACGTGCTGGTCATGAAAGGCAAGGAAAACCCGACCAACGAATATGACACGCTGGAGATCGTCGAGGTCACCCCGCGTGCACAGGTCGAATACGCCCCGGATCACCCCATGTTCGCCGGCGGCGAATTGGGCAAGTGCAACCCGGGCGCCTGATCCACTGAACCTTTGGGGGCGCATCGGCCTTGCGCCGCGCGCCCCCTTTTCTCACCACATGGGGCCCGCCCTCATGTGAACGCATCCCTAACAGGTGGGGTCCATGGACGCTGTTCTTCTGCAAATACTTAACGGGCTCGACAAGGGCTCGGCCTATGCGCTGATTGCGCTTGGGCTCACATTGATCTTTGGCACGCTTGGCGTAGTTAACTTCGCTCATGGGGCGCTGTTCATGATCGGGGCCTTCTGCTCGGTCACGCTGCAACGGCTACTGACGCTGAGTTTCGATACCATCGACGAGACCCAGAAGGATTTTCTGGGCAATCCGCTGAAGGTCAAAACCCCCTATGTCGAAAACTGGTTCGGTCCCGAGATGGGACAGGCCATCATCGACTGGTCGGTGCCGCTGGCGATCCTCTTTGCGATCCCAGTGATGCTGTTGATCGGCTTTGTCATGGAACGTGGGTTGATCAAGCATTTCTACAAACGCCCCCATGCGGATCAGATCCTTGTGACCTTTGGCCTCGCCATCGTGTTGCAAGAGGTGGTCAAGTATTTCTACGGCGCCAATCCGATCCCCACGCCCGCGCCCGAAGTGTTCAAAGGCAGCTTTGACTTCGCGCCGCTCTTGGGCTTGGACACGTCGCTGGCCTACCCCTACTGGCGTCTGGTCTATTTCGGCTTTTCCACGGTTATCATCGCCGCCGTCTTTGCTTTCTTGCAATTCACCACCTTCGGCATGGTTGTCCGCGCCGGCATGGCAGACCGCGAAACCGTTGGGCTTTTGGGCATCGACATCGACCGCCGCTTTACCATCATGTTCGGCATCGCCGCCGCCGTGGCGGGGCTTGCGGGCGTGATGTATGCGCCGATCAACTCACCCAATTATCACATGGGCATGGACTTTCTGGTGCTGAGCTTCGTTGTCGTCGTTGTCGGTGGCATGGGCTCTCTGCCCGGCGCGGTGCTGGCGGGGTTCCTGCTGGGAATCCTCGAAAGTCTCGCCTCCATGAATGAAATCAAAAGCATCATCTACGGTATCGACCAGATCATCATCTACGTCGTTGCCATCGTGATCCTGCTGGTCCGCCCGCGCGGTCTGATGGGGCGCCGCGGCGTGATGGAGGAATAAGACATGTTCGGACTGGAAAAACGCGATACGCTTCTCTTGGGGGTCGTGGTCGTTCTCACGCTCTTTGCCCCCTTCATCCTCAACCCCTTTCCGGCGGATTCGGGCCTTGCGCAATTCAACGCAGGCTACCCCGACCTGATGCAACGCTTTGTGATCTTTGGCATCTTTGCCATCGGGTTTAACATCCTCTTTGGGCTGACCGGCTATCTCTCCTTTGGTCACGCGGCCTTTCTGGGTGTCGGTTCTTACTCTGCCGTCTGGATGTTCAAACTGCTCAGCTACAATGTCGTGCCCGCGCTGGTACTGGCCGTCATCATGGCGGGGCTGTTCTCGGCGCTCATCGGCTTTATCAGCCTGCGGCGGTCGGGCATCTACTTCTCCATCCTGACGCTGGCCTTTGCGCAGATGTCGTTCAACCTCGCCTATTCGGTGCTGACGCCGATCACCAACGGTGAGACGGGTTTGCAGATCTACAACTCTGACCCGCAATATCTCCAGTCCGTCGACGCGCCTTCATTCCCCAACCTCTTTGGCGCGGCGATGAACTCTTCGACGACGCTGTTCTTCGGCGGATGGACCTTTACCTTTTCCGTTGGCTACTACTTCTGCGCAATCTTCCTGATCCTCGCCTTCTATCTGGCGATCCGCATCTTCCGCTCGCCCTTTGGGATGATGCTGCGGGCGGTGAAGTCGAACCAGCAGCGGATGAACTACACGGGCCTGAACACCCGGCCCTACACGCTGGCGGCATTTGTGATCTCTGGCATGTATGCCGGGCTGGCCGGTGGCCTGCTGGCCGCGATGGACCCGCTTGCCGGGGCTGAGCGGATGCAGTGGACGGCCTCAGGCGAAGTGGTGCTGATGACCATCCTTGGCGGCGCGGGCACCTTGATCGGGCCGGTGCTGGGCGCAGGGTTCATCAAGTACTTTGAAAACATCTTTGCCAAGATCAACGACAACGTGCTGCACGGCTGGTTCGCCTTCATGCCAGATGGGATCGAAGACGCGATGGTCGCGATCATCCACCCCTTCGTCGGCAAGGGCTGGCACCTCACGCTGGGCTTGCTGTTCATGCTGGTCGTGATCTTCCTGCCCGGTGGGCTGGTCGAAGGTGGCCAACGTCTGGGCCGTGTCTTCCGCCGCCGGGACAAGAATGCAGGCTCGGTCGAGGCCGACGCCGCCCAACGCCGCAGCGAAGCCGCAGAATAGGAGAGACATCATGTCCATTCTGGAAGTCAAAAATGTCGGCAAACGCTTTGGCGGTCTGCAGGCGCTGAGCGATGTGAACCTGAGCGTGGCGGAGAACTCCGTCCATGCGATCATCGGCCCCAACGGGGCAGGCAAATCCACCCTGCTGAACTGTCTGGTGGGCAAGCTTATCCCCGATACCGGCTCGGTCATGTTCGACGGCCAGTCGGTGCTGGGGCGCAAACCCTATGAGATCAACCAGATGGGCATCAGCCGCGTATTCCAAACGCCTGAAATTTTTGGCGATCTCACGGTGATGGAGAACATGCTGATCCCCTGCCTTGCCAAACGCGACGGGGCATTCCAACTCAACGGTTGGTCGCGCGTCGTGGGCCAGCAAGATGTGATCGACAAGGCCGAGGAAATGCTGCGCGACATGAACATGATCGACAAGCGACATATGCATGCGGCGTCCCTCTCGCGGGGGGACAAACGGCGGCTGGAGATCGCGATGTGCCTTGCCCAAGATCCGCGCCTGCTGCTGCTGGACGAACCTACCGCGGGGATGGCGCGGGCCGATACCAACAATACGATCGACCTGCTGAAACAGATCAAGGACGAGCGCGACATTACCATCGCAATCATTGAACACGACATGCATGTGGTCTTTTCGCTGGCCGAGCGGATCACCGTGCTGGCCCAAGGCACGCCGCTGGTCGAAGACACCCCCGACCGGATCAAGGGCCACCCCAAGGTCCGCGAAGCCTATCTGGGCGAGAGCCAAGACGCTGCCTGATCTATCCTGTTGCCGAACCCCAAGGACACCCCGATGAGCACCGACACGCTAGACAAAAACGCCAACCACGCCCAAACCGCCCCGGCCTTCCTCTCGGTCTGGGACATTCACGCCTATTACGGCGAGAGCTATATCGTGCAGGGGGTGAGCTTTAACGTCCACGAAGGCGAAATTCTCGCGCTGCTGGGCCGCAACGGCGCGGGCAAGACCTCAACCCTGCGGGCCATCTCAAGGGTCAGCGACCCGGAACTCAAGCGCGGCGAGATTTGGCTCGATCATCAACCGCTGCACAATATGGCCAGCCACCAAGCCTCGGCTGCGGGGCTGGCGCTGGTGCCCGAAGATCGGCGCATCATTTCTGGCCTCACGGTCGAAGAGAACCTCAAGCTGGCCCAGATCGCCCCGCCCATCGGCTGGTCACTCGACCGGCTCTATGACCTCTTCCCGCGCCTGCGCGAACGGCGGAACCAAGAGGGGGTGACCCTTTCGGGCGGGGAGCAACAGATGCTCGCCATCGCCCGCGCCTTGGCCCGCGACATTAAGGTGCTGCTGCTGGATGAACCCTACGAAGGTCTTGCCCCGGTGATCGTAGATGAGATCGAAAAGACGCTGGGGCTGATCAAGGCGCAGGGCATCACCACCATTCTGGTTGAGCAGAACGCCGTGCGCGCCCTGAAACTGGCCGACCGTGCGGTGATCCTTGATACCGGCGGCGTGGTCTTTGACGGCACCGCGGCAGAGGTGTTGGACAACGCGGAACTGCGGGCGGAATACCTCGCGATCTGACCCTAGGTGACCTTGACCCGGTGCGCGAAGATGTGGCGCGGCCTCATTCTTGCGCCCCGGGGCCATTGCGCGGCAAAAAACCGATCCTACCCCCTAGACAACAGTTGGCTTTTCATGGCTTTGCCCATGCCCTATAAGCGAGCCAATCAATCGCGCAGCGACGGGCTGCCGGCCTGTCGAAATCTTCGAGGATCCAATGACAAAAAACACCCATGACAGTGACGTGGCCTTCATCAAGGCCCTCGCCGAGCTGCTGAACGAAAACGACCTGACAGAGCTTCAGGTGAAACGCGACTATGCCGAGGATGACAGCCTGAACGTGCGCGTCAGCCGCAAGCCGCCGCAGCAGGTCATGGCCGCCCCCCAGCAGCAGTATCAAGCCGCCCCCGCGCCTGCCGCTGCACCGGCCCCCGCCGCTGCTGCCTCCGCAGCCGCCGCACCTGCCGCTGACGCCGATCCGGCTGATCACCCGGGTGCTGTGACATCGCCCATGGTCGGCACCGTCTACCTGCAGGGTGAGCCGGGCGCGCCTGCGTTCATCTCCGTTGGCGCTTCGGTTTCCGAAGGCGACACGCTGCTCATCGTCGAGGCGATGAAAACCATGAACCACATCCCCGCGCCCCGCGCCGGCACCGTCAAGCGCATCCTCGTCGGCGACGGCGATGCCGTTGAATTCGGTGCCCCGCTGGTGATCCTGGAATAAGGGCCGGACATGTTCAGCAAAATCCTAGTCGCCAACCGGGGAGAGATCGCGCTGCGCGTCATCCGCGCGGCCCGCGAGATGGGCATCCAGACAGTCGCGGTGCATTCCACCGCCGACAGCGACGCGATGCATGTGCGCATGGCCGACGAATCCGTCTGCATCGGCCCGCCCTCCTCCACCCAATCCTACCTCTCGATCCCCGCGATCATCGCGGCCTGTGAAATCACCGGGGCCGAAGCGATTCACCCCGGCTACGGTTTCCTGTCGGAAAACGCAGGCTTTGTGCAGGTGATCGAAGACCACGGTCTGACCTTTATCGGCCCCACCGCCGAACACATCCGCGTCATGGGCGACAAGATCACCGCCAAGGACACGATGAAAAAGCTCGGCGTGCCTTGCGTGCCCGGCTCGGATGGTGGCGTCGCATCGCTCGAAGACGCCAAGCGCTTGGGCGAAGAAATCGGCTATCCGGTCATTATCAAGGCCACGGCAGGCGGCGGCGGCAAGGGCATGAAAGTCGCCCAAACCGCCAAAGACATGGAAAAAGCCTTCCAGACTGCGCGGGCCGAGGGGAAATCGAACTTCGGCAATGACGAAGTCTATATTGAAAAATACCTCACCACCCCCCGCCACATCGAGATTCAGGTCTTTGGGGATGGCAAGGGCAACGCGGTCCATCTGGGCGAGCGCGACTGCTCGCTTCAGCGCCGCCACCAGAAGGTTTTCGAAGAGGCCCCCGGCCCCTCGATCACCGAAGAGGAACGCGCGCGGATAGGTAAGGTCTGCGCCGACGCCGTGGCCAATATCAACTACATCGGCGCGGGCACGATCGAATTCCTCTATGAGAATGGCGAGTTCTATTTCATCGAAATGAACACCCGTCTTCAGGTGGAACATCCGGTGACCGAGGCGATCTTTGGCGTCGATCTGGTGCGCGAACAGATTCGCGTGGCCGAAGGGCTGCCGATGTCCTTTACCCAAGACGATCTGACCATCAATGGCCATGCCATCGAAGTCCGCATCAACGCCGAGAAACTGCCAAATTTCGCGCCCTGTCCGGGCAAGATCACGCAGTATCACGCCCCCGGCGGGCTTGGCGTGCGGATGGATTCGGCGCTTTATGACGGCTATTCGATCCCGCCCTATTACGACAGTCTCATCGGTAAGCTGATCGTGCATGGCCGCGACCGCCCCGAAGCACTGGCGCGTCTTGGTCGGGCCTTGGGTGAGCTGATCGTGGATGGTGTCGATACCACCGTGCCGCTGTTCCACGCGCTGCTGGCCGAAGAAGACATCCAGTCGGGTGGCTACAACATCCACTGGCTTGAGCATTGGCTGGAAACCAACCTCGGTAACGCCTGACACCGATGTCGGATCTGACACCAGAGATCCTGCTCCACGGCTATTCCATCGGGATATTCCCCATGGCCGAACACCGCGACGACCCAGAGATTTTCTGGGTCGATCCGCGGCGTCGGGGGGTGATGCCGCTCAATGGCTTCCACATCTCGCGCTCGCTCACCCGCGCCATGCGACGCAGCACTTTTCACCACACGATCAACCGCGATTTCGATGGGGTCGTCGCCGGCTGCGCAGACCGCGAAGACACATGGATCAACGCCGAGATCACCGCCCTCTACACCGCACTGCACCACGCAGGCCACGCCCATTCGCTTGAGGTTTGGGATGGCACAGCACTGGTGGGCGGGGTCTATGGCGTAACGCTGGGCCGCGCGTTTTTCGGCGAAAGCATGTTCTCCCGCCGGACCAACGCCTCAAAAATGGCGCTGGCGGCGCTGGTGGATCGGCTTCGCCATGCGAGTTTTACCCTCTTTGACACGCAGTTTCTGACCGATCACCTTGCCTCTCTCGGGGCGCAAGAGATCAGCCGCGCGGAATATCACGCGCAGCTCGATGTGGCCAAACGCGGCACTGCACGGTTCGACGCGGGGGGTTTAGTCAGTTTTCAGGACGTGCTGCAGCGCATGACCCAGATGTCATAGCGAAAATGCTCCAGCGCGTGCAGCGCCGGGGCCGAAGCGATCATCCAGCCAGAAAAAAGCGCGCCGCTGCTGCCCTCTTCGGTGATCTCAAGCGCGGCATAGGCATTGGCCGCCGGATCGCCCGCCGGATAGCGGCAATCGACCATGGAGATCTGCAAATTGCCCAAAGAAAGGCTGTCGCCCTTGGCAATCTCCAGATCGATCGTATCGCCGGAAATCTTGTCCAAAGCGCGCAAAACGCCACCCGTGGCACTGGCGATCTGTGCGCCCTCTTGGGCATGCAGCGGCGCGGCCAGCAAAAGCGCGGCCAAGAGAAGCTTTTTCATTCATCCACCCGGATTGCGTGAAACTTGGGGCCGCACCTCAGGCGCGGCCAACCGATCATTCAGGCTGCCAGGCCTCATAGTCCTTACGCTCGACAGGTTCGGCGCGGCGCAGCGACCCGGCGGGCGCATAGGCCATGGCGGTGCCGGTGCGATTCTCGACATGCGCCTTTTCCCACGGCTTGTGGATCAGCGGCTTGTCGGTTGGCGGCTCGTCCCATGTGCGGTGCAGCCAGCCATGCCAATCGGGGCTCACGCGGCTGGCCTCGGCCTCACCGTTGAAGATGACCCAGCGTTTGCTGTCATCGGCGTTGCGGTAATAGATATTGCCCTGCGCGTCTTCGCCCACCTTGCTGCCCTTGCGCCAAGTGAAAAGCTGGGTGTTCAGCGTCTGGCCGTTCCACCAAGTGACGCCGCGCAGAAGTGAATTGAGAATGCCCATCGAGGTCTCCGTTCCTGTTGTCCATTATATGCACCATGGAGGCTTTGGCGTCCAGCCTCACCGCAAAGGAGCTTGGCGCGCGGGCGACCTCTGGCTAGGGTTGGGAAAACGAAAGAGGGCAGCGATGACTGAGGCAAGAGGGGCCGCACCGGCAGCGGCGGAATGTCATGGCATCAATGTGCCCCAGTCGCCCTTTCTGAACGAGACGCGCATCCAGCGGATCAATGCAGGCCGCTACGAGCGCCAAGAGATCGAAGGCGCGCTGGCGGTCGTCCGCCCCGGTGACCGGGTGCTTGAGATGGGCGCGGGCCTGGGACTGGTGGGTGCGATCGTCGCCAAAAAGGCCGCGCCCGAAGCGGTGCTGTCGTTCGAAGCAAACCCAAACTTGATCCCCCACATCCGCGCGCTCTATGCGCTCAACGGACTTCAAGAAAAAATCACTCTTCGCAATCAGGTGGTGATCTCGGCCCCCGACCGGCCAGAAACCCTGCCGTTTCACCTGCGCAACTCTTTCCTCGGCTCCTCTCTCATCGATAGCGACATGCGTGAGACGACGGAGGTTCAGGTGCCCACCGCAAGCTTTGATGACATCCGCCGCAGCTTTAAACCCGACGTGCTGTTGATGGATATCGAAGGCGGCGAGTTAGAGTTTCTGCGCCATGCCGCGCTCGACGGGCTGCGCGCCGTGGTGATGGAATTCCACCCCGAGGCCTATGGCCGCGAGGGGATGCGCGAATGCAAACGCATCCTTGAGCGCGCCGGATTTCGCAAATCACCCGGGCATTGCACCCGGCAGGTTTGGGCCTGTACTTTTGATCCCGCCGAGCGCCCGCCCGTCCCAGAGGGGGGCTGGTCGACCGAGATCACGGCCTTGGATAATGCGCTGGTCATCCTGCCTGAGGACAGCGGGTTGGTGCAGCCCGCCGGGGTGTTGCACAGCGATGGACGGCCCTGCCCCCAAGCCGCACTTTGGCGCAACGGTCGCGCGCTGACCACGCCGCCAGAAGCACCGCAGGGCAAGGTGGCTGAGCGCAGGGGCACATGGCTTTGGGGTGGTGTCCTCTGGCTGCATTTCGGGCATTTCTTGGTTGAAAGCACCGCGCGTCTTTGGGCGCTGGATCACCTTGAAGAGGAGATCGACGGCATTCTCTTCATCCCCAAACGCCCCCGCAACGGCGGAGAGGTGGCAGGGTATCAGCGTGATTTCCTTGCCCTTCTGGGCTGCGATAAGCCGCTGGTGAGTTTAGACGCACCGACACGGGTCGAGCGGTTGATCGTACCGGGGCAAGGCTTTGGTCTGGGAAGTTTGATCACCGGCACAGAACCCTACCGCAACACCATCGCCAATCGGTTCGCGCAAGAGATCGCGCCCGAGGGGCCAGAAAAGCTCTATATCAGCCGCAGTAAATTGCCCGCAGGGCGCGGCAACCTGATCGGGGAAGAGGCGTTGGAAACCCGTCTCGCGGCACAGGGCTACACGATCTTTCACCCCGAGAAACACGGGCTGCGCGAACAGATCGCGGTCTATAAGGCGGCAAAGCAGATCATCGCCGCCGAAGGGTCGGCCTTGCATCTCTTGGGAATGGTCGCCCGGCCCATGCAGCAAGTGGCCATCGTCGTGCGCCGCCCGTCCTCTGCCACGCGCGGGTTGGAACAGCACCTCCAGAGTTTTGCGGGGATCACCACCGCCACGCTCTGCCACCTTACCCGCTCGTGGAAACCGCTCGGAAAAGCCAAGGCGCGGCTTTGGATGGGGGAGCTTGATATGCCCGCGTTGCAGGATAGCCTACGGGAGACGGGTTTTATCGACGACAGCGGGCCGCTTTGGGCAAACCTTGATCCCGCAGAGGTGCGCGCCCGGCTGGGGGATGACTTTGAACTGGTGCCCGAGAAAGACTAGCCTTCTACCCCCGTGCGCAGCATCGCGGTGACTTCGATCTCAATGCGGTATTTGGGGTCAATCAGCCCGCATTCGATCATCGTCGCCGCAGGCGGGGTCGCGCCAAATGCCGCGCGCAAAAGCGGCCAGCAAGGTTCAAACTCCGTAGCGTCGGGCAGCATGTAGGTGACGCGGACCACATGGGCGAAATCACTGCCCGCCTCTGCCAGTGCCCGCTCAATCGCCGCCAATGCGGCTGCGCATTGCGCTTTGACATCAGCCCCTTCACCGACGCAGCCCGAAACATAGACCATGCCGCCCGCCATCACGGCGCGGCTGTAGCCGATCTTTTCCTCATAGGCGCCGCCCGATGAAATCCGCTTCATGATCATCCCTTTCATGCAAAAGGGCGGACCCTTTGGCCCGCCCTCTATCTTTCTGCCTAGCGTCGCGTCTTAGCCCGCGCTGGCTGGCTCTTTGCTTTCGCTGTCGGCGTGGATCATCAGCGGCTTGGCCTCGGATGTGACGGCCTCTTCGTTGACGACCACCTCGGTCACCGTCTCCAACCCCGGCAGTTCGAACATCGTGTCGAGCAGGATGTCTTCGAGGATGGAGCGCAGGCCCCGCGCGCCAGTTTTCCGTTCAATCGCGCGTTTGGCAATCGCCTGCAGCGCGTCATCGGTGAAGGTCAGCTGCGTGTCTTCCAGTTCGAACAGACGCTGGTATTGCTTGACCAAAGCGTTCTTCGGCTCGGTCAGAATGGTGACCAGCGCGTCTTCGTCCAGATCTTCGAGGGTCGCCAGAACCGGCAGACGACCGACGAATTCCGGGATCAGACCGAACTTCAACAGGTCTTCCGGCTCAAGATCGGTGAAAATCTCACCGATGCCGCGCGCGTCATTGTCACGCACGTCAGCGCCAAAGCCCATGGCTGAACCCTTGCCCCGCGCCGCGATGATTTTGTCGAGGCCCGCAAAGGCACCACCGCAGATAAAGAGGATGTTGGTCGTGTCCACCTGCAGGAATTCCTGCTGTGGATGCTTGCGCCCGCCTTGCGGGGGCACAGAGGCCACGGTGCCTTCCATCAGTTTCAGCAGCGCCTGCTGCACGCCCTCGCCCGAGACATCACGGGTGATGCTGGGGTTTTCGGACTTCCGCGTGATCTTGTCGACCTCGTCGATATAGACGATGCCGCGTTGCGCACGTTCCACGTTGTATTCAGACGATTGCAGCAGCTTGAGGATGATGTTCTCCACATCCTCGCCCACATAACCGGCTTCGGTCAGCGTGGTCGCATCGGCCATGGTGAAAGGCACATCCAGAATGCGCGCCAGCGTTTGGGCCAGCAACGTCTTGCCGCAGCCGGTGGGGCCGATCAGCAGGATGTTGGATTTCGCCAATTCGATATCACCGCCCTTCTGGGCGTGGTTCAACCGTTTGTAGTGGTTGTGGACCGCCACCGAGAGCACGCGTTTGGCCATCGCCTGACCGATCACGTAATCATCCAGCACGCCGCAGATGTCGCGGGGTGTCGGCACGCCGTCGGTCGCCTTGAGGCCCGAGGCTTTGGTCTCTTCTCGGATGATGTCCATGCACAGCTCGACGCATTCGTCACAGATGAACACGGTCGGCCCCGCAATCAGCTTGCGCACCTCGTGCTGGCTCTTGCCGCAGAAGCTACAGTAGAGCGTATTTTTGCTGTCGTTGCCGGAATTATTCGCCATCTCAAACCTTTCAGGTCTGTCGTGTATGTTCGCCCCGAACGTGAGGCTGCGAGATTTGGCCTCAAGCTTAGGCCAGTGACCCCGGCGCTACAATCGCAAAATATGCAGCGCCGGGCCCCTCTATTACTTGTCTTTCTTGTCTTTGCCGCTGGCGGCGGCATCATCGGCCTTGCCACGGCTTTCGACGATCTCATCCAAGTGGCCCCATTCTTTGGCTTCTTCGGGGGTCATCCACAGGTCACGGTCGAGCGCTTTTTGAACGGTTTCCAGCGGCTGGCCGGAATGTTTGACGTAAAGCTGGTACATCCGCTCGCGGGTCCGCTCGATATGGCGGGCCGAGATCAGGATGTCTTCGGCCATGCCCTGCGAGCCGCCCGACGGCTGGTGGATCATCACTTCGGCGTTGGGCAGCGCGAAACGCATGCCTTTTTCGCCGCCAATCGCAATGACCGACCCCATGGAGGCCGCCATGCCGCAGATCAGGGTCGAGACCTTGGGTTTGATGTATTGCATCGTGTCATAGATCGACAGGCCCGCCGTCACCTCGCCGCCGGGCGAGTTGATGTACATGCTGATTTCCTTGGTCGGGTTCTCCGCCTCAAGGTGCAGAAGCTGGGCGACGACCAGATGGCTCATCCCGCTGTGGATCGGGCCGTTGACGAAAATGATCCGCTCTTTCAGCAAACGCGAGAAGATGTCGTAGGACCGCTCGCCCCGGCTGGTCTGCTCAACCACCATCGGGACAAGCGTATTCATATAGGTGTTGATCGGATCGTTCATGCGTGCCTGCCTCAGTTCCTGTTCGCGGGACCATACCCGCAAAACTGTTACCCAGAGATTAGTCCCCCCGGTATGGGGGTTCAAGGGGGGCAGGCACGTCAGTTTTCTCTAATCGCCGCAATCACTCCGACGCATCACGCAGGTAGGCGATCAGCGCGGCGATGTCTTCTTCTTTGCGCACACCGGGGAAAGACATTTTCGTGCCTTTCATATAGCCTTTGGGGCTTGCCAAAAACGCGCTCAGCTCACTTTCGGTCCAGACCAGCCCGGCCTCGGCGGCGGCGGCCATCGGCTTGGAATACCGGAACCCATCGACCGCGCCCGCCGGGCCATCCACGATGCCGTTCAGCACCGGGCCGACCCGGTTCTTGGCCTTGGCGCCGATCTGGTGGCAGGATTTGCATTTGCGGAACACCTTTTCGCCGGCTTTGATAAGCGCCGGGTCGGCGGCAGGAGCCTCGGCGACCTCAACCGCCGGTGCCTCGGCGGGCGGCGCTTCGGGGGTGGGTTCGGCGGCTTGTGCCTCTTCGGCCTTGGCGGCGGCTTTGGCGGCGGTTTCTTCGGGCGTCACATCCAACACGGCGGCGCGCATGGTGATTTCGACCGATGGTTTGCAGTCGCTCATGCAGGGGTCTTCTTTAAAGGCCGCAAACTCCACCTCTGCCCGGTCATCGGGCTTGAACGCCTCCTCATTCGGCAGACGCGCTTCGGCAAAGTTGTCCGAAGAGAGCACGAAATCCTCGTCCACCTCATCGTTGAGATAGAGCAGATAGGCCGTGATGGCATAGACCTCATCATCGGTCAGCGACTGCGCGTTGCCAAAGGGCATCGCCCGATTCACATAGTCGTAAACCGTTGAGAGATATGGCCAATAGCTGCCGATCGTCTTGACCGGGCGCGCATTGGTCAAGCTGCCCTGCCCGCCTGCCAGCACCGGCCAGCGGCCTGTGCCTTCGCCGAAGACCCCGTGACAGGCCGAGCATTTCTCGGTGTAGATACCGTCGCCCGTCATCACGTCGCCGCTGCCCACAGGCAGGCCCAGACCGTCGGGGCGCACATCGATGTCCCATAGAGCGATTTCCTCGGGCGTGGCGGCGCGACCTAGGCCCAGAGGCTCGGCGGCTAGGGGGCTGGCCATGGCGCTGGCCAGCAGCGCAAGTTTAAGAAATCTCGACATTTTCGGCCTTTCCGTCTGCGTCAACAGCCCAAGTCTGGATGCCATTGTTGTGGTAGATCGAATTCTCGCCCCGGATTTCGCGCAGGGCATTTTTGGTGGGCTGGACATAACCGGTGCTGTCATGCGCACGGCTTTGCAAAAGCAGCGGTTTTCCGTCCCATTCGAAATCATAGTAGAAACGGTGCAGCGCCTTGGGCGTGCTTGGCCCGTCCATCCGCGCCTGATGCCATGTAATACCGCCATCAAGGGTCACATCAACGCGCGGAATGGTGCCGCGACCCGACCACGCCAGACCTGTCAGTACGGTCGGCCCCGGCCCGTGGGTGATCGGAGCCTGCGGGCTCGGGCTGGTGATGACGGATTTCGCATCCATCTCCCAAGTGAAGCGCCGCGCCACGCCATCGGCCATGAGGTCGGTGTATTTGCTGGTTTCTTCACGGTGGTGCCAAGGTTGATCGCCCACTTCGAGGCGGCGCAGCCATTTCACCCACATGTTGCCCTCCCAACCCGGCACAACCAGACGCACCGGGTAGCCCTGTTCGGGGCGCAGCGCTTCACCGTTCATCTTGAAGGCGACGAGACAATCGTCGAGCGCCTTTTCCATCGGGATTGAGCGCGTCATGGCAGCGGCATCGGCCCCTTCGGCAAGCAGCCACTTGCCCTCGGGCTTGATTCCCGCCTCTTCCAGCACCAGCCGCAGCGGCACGCCGGTGTACATGACGTTATGGATCATGCCGTGGGTAAACTGGCAGCCATTAAGCTGTGAACCGCGCCACTCCATCCCGGAATTCGCTGCACATTCAAGGAAGTAGACGTGGTTCTGCCGGGGAAACCGCTTGAGGTCTTCCATGGTCAGCACCAAGGGCTTGTCGACCAACCCGTGGATCATCAACCGATGCTGGGCCGGATCAACGCGGGCAACGCCCGAGTGGTGACGTTCAAAACACAGACCATTGGGGGTGATCGTCCCGTCGAGGTCATGCAGCGGCGTGAAATTGATCGAGCTTACCGGATCGGCAGTGAGCCACTCCACTGTGCGGCGTTTCACATCCGCCTCATGCGGTGATGGCATCCCGTAAGGCGCGGCATCAACGCCGTCGCCCAATTCCTGCATCCACGGATGAATGGCAATTGCCGGGTCCGTCTGGGCGCTGGCGCGGCCCGCCAGCGTCCCTGCGGCCACCGCCCCTGCCCCTGTCAGAAAGGCACGGCGCGATGGCCCAGTTTGGTTTTCGTCGGTCATGTCGTGGCCCTCACATATTCAAATTCATTTTATTGAATTTGTTGGTGCGTGAGAACCCCTATTCTGCTTTTTCTCAGTCTGGCAGAACGATTTCCACTGGCGTGCGTGCGCCATCGGAAACCGTTCCCAATTTAGCGATATGGCTTTCGACCACATCCCAAATCGGCGGCCCTTCGGTGCCCTCGTTGACAGAGGCCCATCCGGCGACGACATAGTTCCGCTGCGGGTCAATCGGCTCACCGGAACTGAGCAAGGTCATGTCGCTGATCCGCTCACCCTGCGGCTTGGCGATGTCCATTTTAAAGCCCATGCCGCCGACGCGCACCATGTCGCCGCCCTGCTGGTAATAGGGGTCGGGGTTGAACAGGTTGTCGCCCACGTCTTCCAGCACGACCTTCAGAAATTCCCCTGTCATTTCCGTGCGATAGGCATTGGGATAGGTCATCGAGGTAACGTTAAAGATATCTTCGCGCGTGATGTCTTGGCCCGGCAGGATCGACGGCCCCCACCGCACACCGGGGCTCAGCGCGATCTCGGCATCGCGTTCGCTCAGCAGGGCGTCGCAGATGAGGTCATCCCACGTGCCGTTGAAGTTACCCCGGCGGTAGAGCAGCGCGTCGGACTGCCCGACCACATGGGTCAACTCATCCAGATAAGGCGCACGCTGCGCGTCGATCAACTTGGCCACCTCTTGATCGGGTGTGATGAGGTCCGAGAAAATTGGGATCAGCTTGTGCCGGATGCCCATCATCTTGCCATCGCGCACGTCCAGATCCACGCGGGAAACGAATTTCCCGTTCGAGCCAGAGGCGATGATATGCGTCTGCCCCACCAACACCGGTTCGGGCAGCGCGTCATGGGTGTGACCCGACAGGATCACGTCGATCCCCTTGACGATCCCGGCCATCTTCTTGTCGACATCAAAGCCATTGTGGCTGAGGCAGACGACCAGTTCGGCGCCTTGCGCGCGGACCTCGTCGACCATCTCCTGCATATGCTCATCGCGGATGCCAAAGGAATATTCGGGGAACATCCAGCCAGGGTTGGCGATGGGCATGTAGGGGAAAGCCTGCCCGATCACGGCGATCTTCACGCCGCCGCGCTCGAAAAACTCGTAGGGTTTGAACAGTTCCGCAGGCTCGTCCCATTCGCGGTCAAAGATGTTCTGGCCAAGGGCGGCAAAGGGCAGCCCCTCGACCATCTCCTGCACCCGTTCCGACCCCAACGTAAACTCCCAATGGAAGGTCATCGCGTCGGGCTTCAGCGCGTTCATCACGTTGACCATGTCCTGCCCTTGGGTCTTGAGACAGGTCATCGAGCCGTGCCACGTATCCCCGCCGTCCAAAAGCAGCGCATCAGGCCGGTCGGCGCGGATCGCGTTGAGCACGGTCGCTACGCGGTCAAGCCCGCCCACCTTGCCGTAGGCCTGCGCTTGGGCGACGAAATCATCATAGGTCAGCGCGTAATCCAGCGGCGTGCCGCCGCCGATGCCATAGCGAATGCGGAAATCCTCGCCGGTGATATGGGGCACCTTGCCGCGGTTGTCGCCGACGCCGATGTTGACCGATGGCTCACGGAAATAGATCGGCTTCAGCTGCGCGTGGATGTCGGTCACATGCATCAGGGTGACATTGCCGAACTTCTCGAATTCCAGAAGCGCGTCCTGATCGAAACGGTCCTGCGCCGCCAGCCGCGCCCAGTTGCCGAAGCCCGAGCCGCCGTAGATGGAGGCCGCAGCCATAGACATTTGCAAAAAATCGCGGCGAGACAGCATGTTACGCTCCATCACTTGAAAACAGGGAAAGGTCCCGCCCCCTCGTGAGGGGCGGGATCAGGTCAGGCAAAACGCCCGAATATGATATCAGTTACGCACCGAAGGCGCTTCGACCGACAGGCCGTTGCCGCGGCTGGCGACGTAAAGCTCAAGCGCCACGAACTCGGGGCTGCCGGGGCTAAAAGTCTCGGCTCGGGTGTCACGCACGCAACCCTTGAAACGCGCGTGGCTGCTGTTGAGCTTGGTGTTTTTCAGGCGGTACACCGGAAAGCCGTTGATCTGACCTTGGCTCAGATGGTCGGCGCGGATCATGTTGCCGTAGTTGTCTTCGTGACAATTGGCGCAGCTCAGCTCAAGTTGACCGTAGCGGGTGTAGTACATCTCTTTGCCCTGTTCCCAAGTGCTTTGGGCCGGGCCGTCGATCGCCACATTGACCGGCATGCCGCGTGACTGGACCGAGATCAGCGCCTCCATCGCGGTCATGTCGTTGCCAGTGTATTTATAAGGCTCTGCGCCCATCTGGTTCTCGCGGCAGTCGTTGATCTGCATCGCAAGCGTGCGCACTTCGCCCGCCTCTTCGTTCCACTTTGGATAGACCGCGCGGACGCCTTCCATCGATTCCACGTCATTGTGACACGACGCGCAGGACTTGCCCTCGCTGCCCTCTGCCGTGTCCCAAGCCGCTTGCGCTTGGTCGACAAAGATCATGCCGGGGTTGTCGAAGTCGTCCATCTGCGTTTGCTGGGTCTCTGCCGAACGAAAGCGCCAGCCAGACATGATTTCCGGCACTGCCCCCTCAAGATGTGCGGGCGCATCGGTTTTGGTCACCATCTCGATCTCGCCGTTGACGACAAGCTCGGCCTCCTCATCGGCCATCCCCAGCATGGGGGCGGCCACCAAAAGCGCCGCGACAGCGGTCATTGCCTTGAATTTCATGTCTTTCCTCCCTGTTCCACGCATGGTGCTGGCTGATGCGGGATCAGCCGACCGTGATGGATTTGACTTCTTCGTAGACCGAACCGTCGTCATCGTACCACGTGAATTTGAAGTCGCCGGCCTCTGGCACGGTGGCGTCAAATTCGAAATAGGGGTTGGTCGACATCGCCGGTTCCATCTTCACGTCGATCACGCTCTCGCCATTGAATTCGGCGGTGAAGCGGTTGATGATCGAACGCGGGATGACGTTGCCGTCGCCGTCTTTGCGCTGGCCCGATTCCATCGGGTGGCTGATAAGGGTCTTGATCGTGATGACCTCACCTGTCTCGGCTTTTTTCGGCACTTTGACGCGAGGGGTTACACCTTCTGCCATTTTGAAAACTCCTGAAAATTGGGGCGCGCGGGCTTAGCCGCCGCAGCCGCCGATTGTGACTTTGATCTCTGCGCTGGTGCGGGCGAATGTGCCGTCTTCCAGCTTGGCGATGGCAACAACGTCTTGGGTCGTGGCCAAACGAATGCGGGTGGAGGCGCTGCGGCTCCCTGCCAAGGGGCCGAAGTTGAAGGTGCCGACGGGCGGTGTCGGGTTGCCAGTGGCCAGCACCATGATCGCGGAAGCACCCGGCGCTTCGACCGAGATTGGCACGGTGTTGCCGTTCTCAGCAATTTCGGGGGCGGTCAGGGTCACGCCGGTGTCGGCCATATCGGCCCCGCCTGTGAATTCCGCGATCAGCTCGTCGACCGTGGCGGCAGAGGCCCCCACGGGCAGCATGGTCAGCGCCACGGCACCAAGGCCGAGGCCGAAAGTTTCACGTCTTGAGAAGTTCATCTCTCATCTCCTTATGCGTCAGCGGCGCTCTGCGCCGTTATTCCATTGCCGCGGTGCGCTGACCGCGATGATCTGTCGAGCCTTCCGCCGCCCCTTGGCTGCGACGGGCCCCGCGTTACTCTTTCAACGTGACCAAGAACGCCACGATATCTTCGATCTGCTGGGCGTCCAACAGGGGCGGCAGCGGCTCAGACGCGGCCTTGCCGGTGAAACCATCGCCGGGGCGGATGTACCCGCTCGTCTTGTAGTAAGACGGCATCATC
This sequence comes from Sulfitobacter sp. D7, assembly GCF_003611275.1. Taxonomy (NCBI): domain Bacteria; kingdom Pseudomonadati; phylum Pseudomonadota; class Alphaproteobacteria; order Rhodobacterales; family Roseobacteraceae; genus Sulfitobacter; species Sulfitobacter sp. D7. The sequence continues at coordinate 1,553,148 of NZ_CP020694.1, read as the reverse complement.
GAGCCTTCGAAGGTCATTTTGCTGTTGGCAACGATGCCGCGCAGCTCTGCCTCGGTCCAGCGGTCGCCCGCCCCGTCAAGCATCGGGCCGATCTCACCTTGGAAAGGCACATCGCTGAGCGCGCCGATCTGGTGGCAGGCCACGCAGTTGCCCGCCTTTTTGTTGCCGACGATGGCGGCACCGCTGGCGGCGTCTCCGGCCGTGCCGGTCAAGGATTGTTCAACCGAACCATAGTCATCATAGGTCACGTCGGCAGGTGCCACGGTTTCAGCGGCGGCCAGAACGGGCGCGCCCGACACAATTGCGGCGGCGATCCATCTCATCATCGAAAACTTCCTCCCAGTGCCGATCACGGTGATGTGTGATCCGGTTTACCTGACCCTAAGACAGGGATGCGGCGCGGCGCAACAACAAATTCAAACTTTTGAATAGCTTTACCCGCGCAGCGCCGCTTTTCATCGGTCAATCCGTGCTGCCATTGTTGCGCTCTTGGATCATCCGCGCGTGGTAGCGTTGGAAATCCTCAGCCCCCTCAAGGGCGTAGCGTTCCTCATTGACCCACGTCAGCATATCCAGCGTCGTGCCCTTGCCAAATGCGCCCGGCATCACTGCCACCGCGGCTTGCGGCGCTGTCGCGCCTTCGGCCACCTCAGGCGGGAGGAACATCATCGTCGGGGTAAAGAGAATCCCCCATTTCCGCGCCATCTGCTTTTCCGAGAGGGTCTCGCCATCGAAATCGGTCACTTCGATATCGCCATGCAAGTTTAGCTGCACAACGAAGTAGTTTTCTTCGATGTAATCGGCGATCTCAGCGGCGGGAAAGACTTCCTCATGCATTTTTGTGCAGTAGATACAGCCGCGCTGCTCGAACATCAGCATCAAGCGCTTGTCCTCGGCCCCGGCCTCCTCCAGATCCTCGCGCAGGTCTTTGAAGGTGTCGCGCATCCATGCCGTCTTGTGCAGCCCGTCGTCGCCCAGTTCCGCCGCGGCCAATGGCCAAGCCAGCACCGCTGCCGCCACTGCGGCCCCTATCCTTGAGATAATCATCTTGGCGTCCTCCTCCTTGTTGCGGTTACCCTAACGTCGTGAAGCTGGGGAACCAACGGATCATCGCATCCGCGATCAATTGCACCCCGCCCGTCACGATCAGCACGGCAAAGAGGATCAGCATGACCCCCATCGCCTTTTCCACCTTTTGCACCAGCGCCATATGCCGCGCGGCCCAGTTGAGAAACGGCTTTGCAAACAGCGCCGCGACCACGAAGGGCGCGGTCATCCCCGCGCCATAGGCCGCCAACAGCAGCCCACCCCGCGTGATGTCACCCATGCCCGAGGCAATCATCAAGATCGCCGCCAGCGCCGGGCCCACACAGGGCGTCCAGCCAAAGCCAAAGGCCAACCCCATCACATAGGCGCCCCAGATCGACGTGGGCTTGCCGCCCCCCTCTAACCGCGCTTCGCGGTAGAGCAGCGGCACCTTGATGACGCCCAGAAAATGCAGGCCAAAGACCAACAAGATCGCCGCCGCCACCCAGCTCAGCGGCTCAAGGTATTGCGTAAACACCTGCCCCAAGGCTGTGGCCCCCATGCCCAAGAGCACAAAGATCGTCGAGACCCCAAGCGCAAAGAGCACCGAAGACAGCACCAACCGCCGCTGCGCCCCCGGCGCAATCGCGCCATCGCCACGCAATTCGGTCACGCTGAGCCCCGCCATATAGCTGAGGTAGAACGGCACCATAGGCAGAATGCAGGGCGTAAAGAAGCTGAGCAGCCCCGCCAGCAGCGCGCCTGCATAGGTGATGTCGAACATGTTACCCCCTGCCTGCGCCGACACATGCCGCCGCGCTTGAACAATTCACATATTCAAATTACGTTGAGTGTTGTCCAAACGTCAATCAGGCAAGCCAATGATCCGCACACTGACCGCCCTGAGCCTCGCGGCCTTTACCGCCCTGCCCGTTTGGGCGGTGGAACTGGTCATGGTCGAACAGCCCGGCTGCATCTATTGCGAACGCTGGGACAAAGAGATCGCCCCCGCCTATCCCAAAACCGCCGAAGGGGAGTTTGCCCCGCTGCGCCGCGTCGATATCTCTGTCGTCGAAGACAGCGTCACCCCCCAGCGCGCGGTGGTATTTACGCCGACCTTCCTGCTGGTTGAAGATGACACCGAACTGGGCCGGCTCGAAGGCTACCCCGGCGCGGAATTTTTCTGGCCCATGCTGAACATGCTATTGCGCGACAAGACCGATTTCGAGGAACCAACCGAATGACAGCCCTGCCCGTGATGACACCCGACATGTCTGAAGAAGACATGGACCGGATGCTGACCAATGCCGTGACCGCATCGAATTTCCTCAAGGCGATCAGCCATGAGGGACGGTTGATGATCCTGTGTCATCTCGTTTCGGGAGAGAAATCAGTGAGCGAGCTAGAGGCGCTGCTTTCGACCCGGCAGGCGGCAGTATCACAGCAACTCTCGCGGCTCAGGCTCGAAGGTTTGGTGACACCGCGGCGCGACGGTAAAACGATATACTACCGACTTGCCGATGATCGGCCCCGCAAAATGCTGGAACTGGTCTACGAATTATTCTGCAAGGATGATTGAGCTTCTGGGCCAGCCGCTGACCGCCGCCCTCTTGGGTGGATTGGGCGGCGTATTGCTGGGCCTTGCCGCACGATTGGGGCGGTTCTGCACTTTGGGCGCGATCGAAGATCTGCTTTACGGCGGCTCCAGCCACCGGATGCGCATGTGGGGTTTGGCCATCGGCGTGGCGATGCTGGGCAGTTTCACCCTAGGCGGTCTTGGCCTGATCAACATCGACCGCGCCTTTCACCTGACCATCGCTTTTTCTTGGGCGCCCGCGATCTTTGGCGGGCTGATCTTCGGCTACGGCATGGCACTGGCGGGCACCTGCGGCTTTGGCGCATTGGCGCGGCTTGGTGGCGGTGATCTGCGCGCCTTCGTCATTGTCTTGGTCATGGGGCTGGCGGCCTTTGCCGTGCTCTCTGGCCCCCTTGCCCCGGCGCGTGCGTTTCTCTTCCCCCGGCAGTTAAACGCAGGCCCGCCCGATGGTATCGCCCATGCGCTCTCCGCGCTCACGGGCGGATCGGTACCGCTGATCGGCGTGGCTGTGGGGATGGTGATCTGCGCCCTTATGCTGAGCGCCCGCGCCTTTCGCCGTGATTTCCGTATGGTCTTTTGGAGCGTGATCGCCGGTCTCGCCATCGTCTCGGGCTGGGCGGGCACGGCGTGGCTGGCGCAAACCGGCTTTGGCGCACAGACGCTCATGTCTCACAGCTATGCCGCCCCCGTGGGAGAGACACTGCTCTACGCCATGCAAGGCTCTGTCCGCCCTCTGAGCTTTGGCATTGGCTCCGTCTCGGGCGTTTGGATCGGCGCTTTCCTCGGCTCTCTCTGGCAAGGGCATTTCCGCTGGGAGGCCTGCGAAGACCCGCGCGAACTGCGGCGCCAGATATTCGGCGCGGGGCTTATGGGCGCTGGCGCAGTGATCGCCATGGGCTGCACCATCGGGCAAGGCATCTCGGCCATATCGGTCTTGGCCTTCAGCGGACCTGTCACCTTGGCGTCGATCTTTGCCGGGGCCGCGATCGGCCTGCGCCAACTGATTGTCGGATTTCGCAACAACCCGGTCTAGCGCGTCATAAAACCGTGACAGTCATGGTGCAGATGGGGGCCAGCCAAGTCACCAGAGGAAGCATGATGACCCGCCGCGAAATTCTCAACGACCCCGCCATCGGCAACAAGGCCGAAGCCTTTGAGGCCTTTGACGACATCCCCACGAACGCGAACCTTTCGCGCACCATCGGTGATGTAATCAACGCCCGCTATGGCCGCCGCGACATCCTGCGCGGCATGCTTGGGGTTTCCGCCACCACAGCACTTTTCGGCACCGCTGCCGCCATCGCCCCGTCCAAGGCCAATGCCGCCACCAGCCGCTATGTCTTTGATGAACTGGCGTGGGGCAATGATGAAACCCACCACGTCGCCCCCGGCTATGACGCGCAGATCCTGCTGCGATGGGGCGATCCGATCACCGCAGACGCGCCCGAGTTCGACGTGATGAACCAGACCGCCGCCGCGCAGCTCAAACAGTTCGGCTACAACAACGACTACGTGGGCTTTGTGCCCCTAAACGAAGACGGCAGCCGTGGCCTCCTGTGCGTGAACCATGAATACACCAACGAAGAGGTCATGTTCCCCGGCCTTGGCCGTCAGGACAAAGTCGACTTCAAAGGCATGACGCCTGAGTTGATCGACATTGAAATGGCAGCGCACGGTGGATCGGTCGTGGAAATTGCCCGCGATGATGCGGGCAAGTGGCAGGTGGTGCGCGACGGCAAGATGAACCGCCGTATCACCCCCCTCGACACAGCCATGACGCTCAGCGGCCCTGCGGCTGGTCACGCGCGGATGAAGACCAATGACGATCCCAGCGGCACCAACGTCATCGGCACTCTCAACAACTGCGCGGGCGGACTGACCCCTTGGGGCACATGGCTGATGGCCGAAGAGAACTTCCACGGCTATTTCTGGACCGACAAGCTGGATGCCGATGGCAATCCCGACATCACCGGTGCTGTGGAAGAGAAATCTTGGGACCGCTACGGCGTACCGGGCATGTGGTACGCTTGGGGCCAAAAGCACGACCGCTTCAACGTGGATGCCGAACCCAACATGCCCAACAAATTCGGCTGGGTTGTCGAGGTCGACCCAATGGACCCGACCTCAACCCCCGTCAAACGCACCGCTCTGGGCCGTTTCCGCCACGAAGGTGCCGAGACCACGGTCAGCAAGGATGGCAAGCTGGTGGTCTATATGGGAGACGACAACCGCTTTGACTACCAGTACAAATACGTTTCCGAAGGCACCGTTTCCGATGATCCGGCGGCCAATGGCTCTCTGCTGGACGATGGCACGCTCTATGTCGCGCGGTTTGAAGAGGACGGCTCGATCAACTGGCTGCCGCTGGTGCATGGCTCCGGGCCGCTGACCGCCGAGAACGGCTTTAGCGACCAAGGCGACGTGATGATCGACACCCGTCTCGCCGCCGACCTTCTGGGTGCCACCCCGATGGACCGTCCCGAAGACGCGCAGCCGCGCGGCGATGGCACGGCCTATATCCTGCTGACCAACAACACCAAGCGCAAAGAAGGCGACACCAACGCCGCCAATCCGCGCGCCGACAGCAGTTTTGGCCATATCATCGAGATCAAAGAGGCCGACGCCGACCACGCCGCCACAAGCGGCACATGGTCGATCCTTGTGCAATGCGGTGATCCAAAGATTGCCGAGGTCGGCGCGCAGTGGAACCCTGAGACTTCGGAAAACGGCTGGTTCGGCAGCCCCGACAACGCCGCGATGGACGCCGACGGGCGGCTCTGGATCAGCACCGATCAGGGCAGCAGCTGGGGCAAGACCGGTAAATCCGACGGGCTTTACGCGCTAGAGACCGAAGGCGAGGCGCGCGGCACCTCAAAGCTCTTCTTCCGCTGCCCCGTGGGCGGTGAGATGTGCGGTCCCTACTTTACGGAGGATGGCGAGGCGCTTTTCGTCGCGGTGCAACACCCCGGTACGGACGGGACCAAGGACATCCCCGGCTTTGAGCGGGAAAGCACGTTCGAAGACCCAGCCACCCGCTGGCCCGACTTCGACCCCAAGACGCCTCCGCGCCCGGCGGTGGTTGTCATCACCAAAGAAGGCGGCGGTAAAATCGCCGTCTGATCAGAATTCTATAAAAGTTATTTCAGCATGTAAGATGTGGTGCAGCTTCCCCGGCTGCACCACTTTTTCGTTTCGGCGCTAGGCTCAATCCGACAGGCAAGCGGCCATGCTCTCTGCCATGCCGCGCAGCAGATCGGCATAGAGCGCTGCGCCCGGTTCCAGATCAGCCCCCAGCGGGTCGAGCGTGCCGGTCCCGGTGCCCTGCCCTTCGGTCACCGCGGCGATCAGGCCGGGGTTGAACTGCGGCTCGGCAAAGACGCATTTCGCGCCGCTTTCGGCCACCAAGTCGCGCAGTTCAGAAACCCGCGCCGCGCCGGGCGCGCGGGCGTCATTCTCGCTGATGGCGCCGCGTGCTTCGATGTCAAAACGCGCTTCGAAATAGTGGTAGGCATCATGGAAAACGATGAAGGGGCGGCTTTTAACCGGGGCGAGGGTCTTGGCGATGTCCTCTTCCAAGGCGGCAAGCTCGGCCTGCGCTGCGGCGGCGTTCTCACGGTACTGTGCGGCGTTGTCGGGGTCTAGCTCGGCCAACGCCTCGGCGATCTGGCCCAGCCAAAGCTGACCGTTCTGCGGATCAAGCCAGACATGCGGGTCGACGCCGCTATGCGCATGAGCCTCATCATGCCCGTGATCGTCATGGTCTTCGTCAGGCGCTGGCGCGTCATGTCCTGCGTCGTCCTGCCCTGCGTGACCGTGCGCGTCGTGGTCATGCTGCTCATGGTCATGCCCTTCGTGATCATGCTCCTCATGCGCCTCGTCACCATGCGCGTCGTGGTCATGCTGCTCATGGTCATGCCCTTCGTGATCATGCTCCTCATGCGCCTCGTCACCATGCGCGTCGTGACCATGCGCTTCGTGATCATCCCCCTTTTCGGCATGCTCCTCCGCCCCGTGGTCTTCATCTCCCTCATCGCCGTGATCATGGGCTTCGAATGTCGCCCCCTCACGGAACGCCAAGACGCGGGTGCCCGGCTGCTCCAGCAAGGCCAGATGGCTCGCGCTGCTGGCCAGAGATTCCAGCGGATCGGCCAGCCAAGGGGTCAGCAACGGGCCGACCCAGACGACCAAGTCCGCCCCGCTCAGCGCCCGCGCCTCGGAAGGGCGCATCGCATAGCCATGTGGCGAACTGCGCGGCGGCACGATGAGGTCGGGCGTGCCAACCCCTTCCATCACCTGAGACACCAGCGCGTGAACCGGGGCGATATCCGTGGCGACTGCGGGCACATCCGCCCAAAGCGGCGATGCGGCAGAGGCAAGAATGGCAGCGGGGAGCGTGAAACGATACATGGCAGACCTTCAAATGTTATAGTATCACCTTGCTAACACCGCTGTTATAACATATCAATACCCAAACGAATTGAGGTCCCCCATGAGCGCCATCGAATTCCGCGATCACGATCATGCCGCCTGTATGCGCAGCACCATGCAGGCCGCCGAAGCACAATGCGCCGCGCGCGGGCTGCGGCTGACGCCGGTGCGCCGCCGCGCGCTTGAAATTTTGCTGTCAGAGCACCGCGCTTTGGGCGCCTATGACCTCTTGGCCCACCTCTCGGCCGAAGGCTTGGGCGCGCAGCCCCCCGTGGCCTATCGCGCGCTGGATTTTCTTGTCAAAGCCGGGCTAGCCCATAAGATCGAAGCGCTCAACGCCTATGTGGGCTGCGTGCATCCGGGCGAAGACCACGCGCCCGCCTTTCTGATCTGCCGCGGTTGCCGGTCGGTGGCAGAGGCCGAAACCTCACCCACCAAAAGCCGCCTTGGCGATGCCGCCCGGGCCGCAGGCTTCCGCATCGAGCGCAGCGTGGTCGAGGCCGAGGGTCTTTGCCCCGCCTGTCAGGAGACCGGCGCATGAGCCTGATTGAGACCCGTGGCCTGACCCTGCGCCACGACGGGCAAACCGCCCTGCGCGATGTGAACTTCAACATCGAACCGGGGGAGATCGTCACTATCGTCGGCCCCAACGGATCGGGCAAATCCAGCCTGCTGCGGGCGCTGATCGGGGCACTGAAACCGGCGGCGGGCAAAGTGTCGCGCAAATCGGGGCTGCGCATCGGCTATGTGCCGCAGAAGTTGCAGATCGATGCCACCCTGCCGCTGACCGTGCGCCGTTTCGTCAACCTGCCGCGCCGCCAAAAGCCCGAGGCGATCCGCGATGCCCTTGCCACCGCTGGCGTACCGGAATTGGCCGAGCGGCAGATGGTCGATCTTTCCGGCGGGCAGTTCCAGCGCGTCTTGCTGGCCCGTGCGCTGCTGGAAAAACCTGACCTGCTGATCCTCGATGAGGCGACCCAAGGGCTGGATCAACCCGGCTCTGCCGCCTTTTACCGCCAAATCGAAGCGGTGCGCCAAGATTTGGGCTGTGCCGTGCTGATGGTCAGCCATGATCTACACGTCGTCATGGCCGCCAGTGACCGGGTGCTCTGTCTCAATGGCCATGTCTGCTGCGAAGGCACGCCCGAAACCGTGGCCGACGCGCCTGAATACCGCGCGCTCTTTGGCAGCGGCACCCAAGGGGCGCTGGCGCTTTACCGCCATGATCACGACCATCACCACCACCATCACACCCACCACCACGGCGACGCATGTGATGGGCACCACAAAGAGACCGAGAATGCTTGACGATTTTATTCTGCGCGCAGCGCTTGCCGGGCTTGGCGTGGCGCTGGCCGCCGCGCCCTTGGGCTGTTTCGTGATCTGGCGGCGCATGGCCTATTTCGGCGATGCCACCAGCCACGCGGCCTTGCTGGGCGTGGCCTTGGCGCTGGCGACCGATCTGCCGATCACCGCAGGCGTGCTTTTGGTGGCGCTGGTGATGGCGCTGGTGATCAGCACGCTCTCGGGTCGCAATGTCAGCGCCGATGCGCTTTTGGGCGTCATGGCCCATTCCGCGCTGGCGCTTGGGTTGGTGGCCGTGTCCCTGCTGCCGGGGCAGCGGGTTGATCTGTCGTCCTACCTTTTTGGGGAAATCCTCGCCGTCACCCGCTTTGACCTTGCCGTCATTTGGGGCGGTGCGCTGGCCGTGGCACTGCTGTTGGCGTGGCGTTGGTCGGCGCTGCTGGCCGCCACGCTGAACCCCGATCTTGCCCAAGCCTCTGGCGGGAACCCGAAACGCGAGCAATTGATCCTGACACTGGCACTGGCGATCATGGTGGCCGTGGCCATCAAGGTCGTGGGCGCCCTGCTCATCGCCGCCATGCTGATCATCCCCGCCGCCACCGCGCGCCCCTTTGCCCGCACGCCTGAGACTATGGCGATTTGGGCGATGGGACTGGGCGCTCTGGCGGCGTTGGGCGGGCTGATGGCATCACTGGAATTCGACACGCCGACAGGGCCCAGCATCGTCAGCATCGCGGCAGGTCTCTTTGCGCTGTCCTCGGCCTTTTCGGCGGCGCTTCCGGCGCTGCGCCGCCGGGGCTGACCCCGGCGGCGGGATCGCTTAGCGGTTGATCACCGCATCGGCTTCGATCTCAAGCTTGGCGTCATCCTCGACCAATCCGGCGACGACCACCATCGCCATGGCCGGGAAATGCTTGCCCATGACCTCACGATAGGCACGGCCCACGTCCTTTTGCGCGGCAAGATATTCTTTCTTATCCGTCACATACCACGTCAGACGGGTGATGTCTTCGGGCGTGCCGCCAGCGGCTTCGACCACCTCGCGGATGTTTTGCAACGCCTGTTTCATCTGGCCGATAAAGTCATGGCATTCGAACTTCTGCTCGGCGGTCCAGCCGATCTGACCGCCGACGAACAGGTGACCATCCGCGCTCAGCACGCCGTTTGCATAGCCCTTCGCGGGGGCCCAGCCCTTGGGCTGAATGATTTGATGCGACATGTCGTGTTCCTTTTTGTTAACAGTCACACGCCGAGAAATTGATCGGCGATTTGGGAATCGAGCGCGGGCATCGGGCCAGACCAGACCGAGCGGCCACGTTCGAGAATGACGGCGTGATCGGCCACGCGGCGCAGCTCGGCGAGGGATTTGTCCACCACCAAAAGCGCCAGCCCGCTGTCGCGTTTAAGCTGCGCCACAGCGGCCCAGATTTCTTGGCGCACCACGGGGGCCAAGCCCTCGGTCGCTTCATCCAGCAGCAGCAATTTCGGGTTGGTCATCAACGCACGGCTAATCGCCAGCATCTGCTGCTCCCCGCCCGAAAGCGAGCCTGCCGCCTGATCGCGCCGCTCCCCCAGCCGTGGGAAAAGCGCCGTGACCCGCGCCTCGTCCCATGCACCGGGGCGAGCGGCGGCGATGAGGTTTTCGTGCACCGTCAGCGGCGCGAAACAGCGCCGACCCTCGGGCACCAGACCCACCCCGGCCTGCGCGGCCCGGAAACTGGGCAGGCCCGCGATGTCGCGCCCGTCAAAGCGCAGCCCACCGCCATCGTGTTTCAGCATCCGGCAGATCACCTTGATGGTCGAGGATTTGCCCATCCCGTTGCGCCCCATCAGCGCGCAGACCTCGCCCGCCTCCAGCGACAGATCGACGCCAAAAAGCGCCTGCGTCGGCCCGTAGGAGGCGGTGATGTCGTTCAACTCCAGCAAGCTCATGCTGCGTCCTCCTCGCCCAGATAGGCCACCCGGACCTGCGGATCGGCCTTGATCTCGGCCGCCGTGCCGCTGGCGATGATCTGGCCATAGACCAGCACCGAAATGCGGTCCGCCAGTGCGAAAACCGCGTCCATGTCATGTTCCACCAGCAGGATCGGCGCCTCGCGGCGCAGCCCGTCGAGAAAGCCTGTCATCTCCTTAGAGCCGCTGGCCCCGAGCCCCGCCATCGGTTCATCCATCAGAAACACCTTGGGCCGTAGGGTCAGCGCCACGGCGACCTCAAGCTGGCGACGTTGCCCATGCGACAGGTCCGCGGTGCGCTTGGCCGCGTGATCCGCGAGCCCTACCAACTCCAAGGCGCGCATCGCCTCTTCCCGCAACTTCTGCTGCCGCATCACCGGCGCGAAAAAGCGCATCACCCGGCCCGATTGGCCAAGCGCGCCTAGCACCGCGTTTTGCAGCACCGTGTATTCCATCGCCAGCGACGAAATCTGGAACGTTCGCCCCAGCCCCGCCCGCGCCCGCTGCACGGTGGTCATCGGTGTCACGTCCTGCCCGGCAAAATGGACCGACCCGCTGTCCGAGCGCAGCCCGCCCGCAATCTGCTTGATCAGCGTCGACTTGCCCGCCCCGTTGGGGCCGATAAGCGCGTGGATTTCGCCCGTCCGCAGGGTGAGGGAGACATCATCAGTCGCCTTCAACGCGCCAAAGCTCTTGTGCAGGTTGCGCACGTCCAACAGCACATCCGTCATCCCTTCAGTCATGGGCCACCTCCCGTCCGGCAACGAGGCCGATCATGCCGCCGCGCGCAAAGAGCACCACCAGCAACAGCAACAGCCCCAGATAGATGTGCCAGAACTCCGACAGCCCGCCCAAGACATGCTCAAGCAAGATGAACAGCGCCGCCCCGGCCACCGGGCCAAAGAGCCGCCCAACCCCGCCAAGGATCACGAAGATCATGATCTCACCAGAGGTCTGCCACGAGAACATCGTCGGGCTGACGAAACGGTTGAGATCGGCAAAAAGCGCGCCCGCCAGCCCCGTCACCGCTCCCGAGATGACAAAGGCCACCAGCCGCAGCCAGAAGGGCGCGAGGCCCACGGCTTCGACCCGCTCGGCGTTCTGCCGCGCCGCCGACAGCGCAAGGCCGAAAGGAGCCCGCGCCAGACGCCCTGCAAACAGCAGCACCAGCGCCAGCACCGCAAAGGCGATGGCAAAGAAAATCAGCGGATCAAGCGTGTTCAGCCCCGGAAAGCCGTTGCGCACATAGATCGACAGCCCGTCCTCGCCGCCATAGGCGGGCCATGAGATCGAAAAGTAGAACAGCATTTGCCCGAAGGCGAGCGTGACCATGATGAAATAGACGCCCGAGGTGCGCAAAGACAGCGCCCCGATCAGCAGCGCAGCAAGGCCAGAGACCGCAATCGCCACCAGCCAGATCACCGGCATCGACTTGGTGCCTTCGATCAGAAATGGGCTCTCCATGATCGGTGTGTAGCTCTGCGCATGGGCGGCGAGAATGCCCATGGCATAGCCGCCGATCCCAAAGAATGCTGCATGACCAAAGCTCACCAGCCCGCCGAGGCCGAGCGCGATGTTCAGCCCCACGCCCGCAAGGGCGAGGATCGCCGCCTTGGTGGCCAGCGTGATGATGAATGGCTCGTCCAACGCGAAAGCCGCCAGCGCCGTCACCGGCAGCAGCAGGAAGAGAAAGAGGTTTACGAGTTTTTCGCGCATCATGGCTCAGGCCTCCCCAAAGAGGCCGGTGGGTTTGAACAGCAAGACCCCCGCCATCAGAATGTAAATCGACATGGAGGCGAGCGAGGAGCCGACGGACGTGGCCGCCGAGGCCTCCATGAAATTCGCAAAAAAGAGCGGCAGCAGGACCGATCCCAGCGTGTCCGTCATCCCCACCAGTAGCGCCCCGATCAGCGCGCCCTTGATTGAGCCGATGCCGCCGATAACGATCACCACAAAGGCAAGGATCAGCACCGGCTCCCCCATGCCCACCTGCACCGACTGGATCGCGCCCACCAGCGCACCGGCGAGACCCGCAAGGGCGGCCCCAAGGGCGAAGATCAGCGTGTAGAGTTTGGCGATATCGACGCCAAGCGCCCCGATCATTTCGCGGTCAGCCTCACCTGCGCGGATCTGGATGCCGATGCGCGTGCGGGCGATCAGCAGGAACAGACCTGCAGCAATTACCAGACCGACGCCGATGATCACGAGCCGGTAGAGCGGATACTGGATGCCCCCCGGCAGGGTCACCGGGCCGGACAGGGCCGCCGGAATGTCGAGAAACAGCGGGAAGGAGCCAAAGAGAAACCGTGTGCCTTCTGAGAAAATCAGGATCAGCGCAAAGGTCGCCAGCACTTGGTCGAGGTGGTCGCGGTCATAGAGCCTGCGGATCACCGTCATCTCGATCAAGCAGCCCGCCAGCGCCGCCGCGGCCAAGGCCGCCACCAGCGCCAAGAGAAACGACCCCGTCGCCGCCGCAACCGCCGCGGCGGCAAAGGCACCGACCATGTAGAGCGAACCATGGGCAAGGTTAATGAGCCCCATGACCCCGAAGATCAGCGTGAGCCCCGCGGCCATCAAAAACAGCATGACCCCGGATTGGACTCCGTTCAGCACCTGTTCAATCAGCAGGATGAGTGACATTTGGCAAAGCCTCCCGGCGCGCCGGACGCGAGGACCGGCGTGAAAGCGTTGATACGTCGGCCCCGGCGCGCCAATTCGGCGCCCGGGGCCGCGCGGGATTACATTTTGCAGTCAGCCGCGTAGGCATCCGCGTGATCGGTCAACGAGGGGCCGATCAGCTTGTTGGTATAGACATCACCCTCTTTGACCACTTCGCGCACGTAGTAGTCTTGGATCGGGTGGTTGTTGTTACCAAACGAGAATTTGCCCCGCACGCTGTCGAAATCAGCCTCTTTCAGCGCCGCGCCAAAGGCTTCGGCATCCGACACATCCGCCTTCTCCATCGCGCTTAGCAGCAGGTTCGCGGTGTCATAGCCCTGGCTGGCGTAGAGCGACGGCAGACGGTCGTACTCTTCTTGAAAGGCTTCGACGAAGGTCTTGTTGGCTTCGTTATCGAGATCTTTGTTCCATTGGCTGGTGTTCTTGATCCCAAGAGCGGCCTCCCCCACGGCCTGCAAGATGCCTTGGTCAAAGCTGAAGGCCGGGCCGACAACAGGCAGATCCACGCCCGAGTTGGCATATTGCTTGAGGAAGGAAATCCCCATTCCGCCGGGCAAGAAGAAGAACACGCTGTCAGCGCCCGAGGCACGGATCTGCGCGATCTCGGCGGCATAGTCGGTTTGACCCAGATCAGTATAGACCTCGCCCGCCGCTGCGCCATCATAGGTCCGTTTGTAGCCCGTCAGCGCGTCCTTGCCCGCAGGATAGTTCGGCGCCAGCATAAATGTGTTTTCATAGCCCGTGTCATTGGCATAAGCGCCCGCCGCTTCGTGCAGGTTGTCGTTCTGCCATGCCACGTTGAAGTAAAGCGGGTTGCAACCCTTGCCCGCCAGCGCCGAAGGGCCCGCGTTGGGTGAGAGGTAGAATTTGCCCTGCGCGGTCGCCGCGGGCACCACGGCCATGGCGAGGTTGGACCAGATGATGCCGGTCATCACGTCGACCTTCTCGGACTGGATCATCTTGTCGGCCAGTTGCACTGCAATCTCGGGCTTGCGCTGGTCGTCTTCGACCACGACCTCTAGGTTCTCGTTCCCGGCCATCTTTGTGGCCAGCATAAAGCCATCGCGCACGTCGATGCCAAGGCCCGCGCCGCCGCCCGAGAGGGTGGTGATCATGCCGACCTTCACCTTTCCCTCTTCGGCCCATGCGCCGCCTGCCGCCAGTGCCGCGACCGAGGCCGCCATCACAAGTGATTTCATCTTCATTTCAGTCTCCCTTGGTTGGTTTGGGCCTCTTTACCGGGCCCGTTCAATTGGGTCGTCTTGCCAGCTTAGCGCCTGCGCCTGATGCTGTCAGGTCACCCGCGCGCGGGTCTTGTATTTTTCGTTATCCCAGAGACGGTTCTCCATCACATCGCGGATAATCGCGACCGCTTTGGAGACATCTTCGGCGTCGATATAAAGCGGCGTGAAGCCAAAACGCATGATGTCAGGCGCGCGGAAATCGCCGATCACGCCGCGGTCGATCACGGCCTGCATCGCGGCATAGCCTTCGTCAAAGCGGAACGACACCTGACTGCCCCGCTCGGCGCTGTTGCGCGGGCTGGCCAGGGTCAGCTGCGGCACGTCGCGCTCGATCTCTTTGATAAACTGCTCTTGCAGCGCGATAGAGGCCGCGCGCAGTTCTTGCATGTCCACATCCGCCCAAAGCTCCATCGCCACTTCAAGCGCGGTCAACTGGATCACCGGCGGGGTGCCGACGCGCATCCGCTCGATCCCCTGTCCGGGCTGGTAGCTCTGCTCAAAAGCGAATGGCTGGCGGTGCCCCAGCCAACCGGCCAGCGCAGGTTGCACGTGGTCGGTCAGATCGGCGCGGACGTAGATGAAGCCCGGCGCACCCGGCCCGCCGTTGAGATACTTGTAGGTACAGCCCACCGCGAACTCGCAGTTGCTGCCCGCAAGGTCCACCGGCAGCGCACCCGCTGAATGGGCCAGATCCCAGATCATCACCGCGCCATTGGCATGGGCCAATTCGGTGATCGCCTTCATGTCGTGCTTGCGGCCAGTGCGGTAGTCGACCTCGGTCAGCATCACCGCGGCGATGTCCTCGCCGATGGCCCCCGTCACCTCTTCTGGCGCCACGGTGCGCAGCTCATAGCCCTGCTCCAAAAGCCCCACCAGCCCCTCGGCCATGTAGAGGTCCGACGGGAAGTTGCCGCTGTCCGACAGGATCACCTTGCGGTTCGGGCGCAGCTTCAGCGCCGAGGCCAGCGCCTGAAAAACCTTGATCGACAGGGTGTCGCCCATCACGACCGAGCCTTCTGGCGCACCAACGATCCCGGCAACCATATTGCCAACGCGGGCGGGCTGTTCCATCCAACCGGCTTGGTTCCAGCCTCGGATCAACATCTCCCCCCATTCCGCAGTGATCATTTCCTGCACCCGCGCGGCGGCGGCCTTGGGCAATGGCCCCAGCGAATTGCCGTCGAGGTAGATGACGCCCTCCGGTAGGATGAACTGATCTTTTTTCAAAACAGACACTTACAGTGCTCCTCTCACATGCCAAAGCTCAGGGAAAAGCTCCACCTCAAGCATTTTGCGCAGATAGGTCACCCCAGCGGTGCCCCCGGTGCCGCGCTTGAAACCAATGATACGTTCCACGGTGGTCACGTGGTTGAACCGCCAACGCCGGAAGTAGTCTTCGAGATCGACCAGCTTTTCCGCCAATTCGTAAAGTTCCCAATGGGTTGTCGGGTCTTCATAAACCTGTTTCCACAGGGCTTGAACCTCGGCCTTCGGCTGCCAAGCTTGCGGCTCGGGGCTGCCGGCAAGCGACGGCTCCCCCAGCCGCGTGCAAAGCAGATCAATCGCCACCTGATAGAGGCTCGGCTGCTGCATTTCCGCCACCAGCGCCGCATGGGGTTCGGGCGTGTGTTCATGCAGTTTGGTCAGCGCCGCGATCCGGTTGCCCAGCAGGTATTCGATCAGACGGTACTGGTAGGACTGAAACCCAGAAGAGGCACCAAGGTGCGGACGGAACTGGGTATATTCGCTCGGCGTCATGGTCCGCAACACGTCCCAAGCCGAATTAAGCTGCTCGAAAATCCGTGCCACACGGGTCAACATCTTGAAACTCTGGCGCAATTCCCCTGCCTGAAGCGCCTTTCGGCAGGCGGTCAACTCATGGATCGCCAGCTTCATCCATAGCTCCGAAGTCTGGTGCTGGATGATAAAAAGCAGCCCGTCATGCGCCATGTCGAGCGGGTTCTCGGTGGTCAGGATTTGGTCCAGCCCAAGGTAATCGCCATAGGACTTGTCCTTGGCGAAATTCATCTTGGCGCCTTTGGAGGCTTCGTCGAAACTGCTCATGTATCCTCTCTCAGCGCGAAACGCTGGATCTTGCCGGTCGCGGTTTTGGGCAGTTCTTTGATGAAACGAATGTCGCGCGGGTATTTATAGGGCGCGATGGTCGCTTTAACATGATCCTGCAATAGCTTGATAGTATTGGCGTCTTCGGGCGTTCCGTCAACCAGAACCACATGCGCCTGCACGATAGAGCCGCGCGCGTCATCCGCGGCGGCCACCACCCCACATTCGCTGACACAAGGATGGCTCAACAGCGCCGCCTCGACCTCCGGCCCGGCGATATTGTAGCCAGAACTGATGATCATATCGTCGTTGCGGGCGGCGAAATGCAGATAGCCATCCTCGTCCATGGTGAAACTGTCGCCGGTGATGTTCCACCCGTCCTTGACATAATCCGCCTGCCGCTTGTCGCCCAAATAGCGGCAGCCGATTGGACCCCGCACGGCCAGACGGCCTACCTCGCCGCGCGGCACCTCGTTTCCGTCGGCGTCAATCACCCGCGCCTCATAGCCCGTGACGGGCTTGCCGGTGCAAGCGGCGCGGTGGTCGTCGAAGCGGTTCGAGATGAAGATATGGAGCATTTCCGTTGCGCCGATGCCGTCAAGCATGGGTTTACCGGTCTTTTCCTGCCACTCGTGATAAACCGGTGCAGGCAGCGTCTCTCCGGCGGAAACGGCGGCACGCAGGCTGCTGAGGTCCGCACCTTCATCCATCGCCTGCAACATCGCGCGATAGGCGGTCGGCGCGGTGAAACAGACGGTGGCTTTGTACTTCTCGATGATCTCGATCATGTTGGGCGGGCTGGCGGTCTCCAAAAGCGTCGCGGCGGCCCCGAAGCGCAGCGGGAAAACCGCGAGGCCACCAAGGCCAAAGGTAAAGGCCAAGGGCGGCGAGCCGACGAAAACATCCCTTGGCGTGACGTTCAGCACTTCGCGCGCATAGCCATCTGCGATGATTAGAAGATCCCGATGAAAATGCATTGTTGCCTTAGGGTTACCCGTCGTTCCTGAAGTAAATCCAAGCAGCGCCACATCGTCCTGCGCGGTGTCCACCGGCTCGAACTGCACCGGTTTTTCCAGCGCGAGACGGTCCAACTCGGCGTCGTGGTTGCTGGTGCCGTCAAAACCCGCGACCATTTTGAGGAATTTGGAGGTTTTGGCGCAGGCCGTCATCTCATCCATTAACCGCGTGTCGCAGAGCGCGTGGGTGATCTCGGCCTTGTCGACGATGGCCGCAAGCTCGCCCGCGCGCAGCATCGGCATGGTGTTGACCACAACCGCCCCCGCCTTGGTCGCCGCCAACCAGCAGGCCACCATCGCGGGATTGTTGGCCGAGCGGATCAACACCCGGTTGCCGGGTTTCACCCCCAAATCCTCGACCAGCGCGGAAGCCAGACGGTTGGTCCAGTCAGCCAGTTCCTTATAGGTTCGACGCCGCCCGTTGCCGATCAGTGCGGTGTGGTCGCCAAACCCTTTTTCCACCATCTTGTCAGTGAGTTCGACGCCGACGTTCAGGCGATCGGGATAGTCGAAGCGGTCCAACAGCAAGTCCGGCCACTGGTCGAAGGGCGGCAGGTTTTCACGGGCGAAGGTGTCTTCATGTCCGGTCGGGTGCAGCTTCATGACATGGCTCCCAAAGTCTGGCGGGCGATGACAATACGTTGCACGTCCGACGCGCCCTCGTAAATGCGCAAGGCCCTGATTTCGCGGTAAAGTCGCTCCACTGCCTCGCCATTGCGCACGCCGTCGCCACCGTGCAATTGAACGGCCTTATCGATCACCTTTTGCGCCTGATCCGTGGCGAAAAGCTTGGCCATCGCCGCCTCGCGGGTGACGCGCGGCGCGCCGCTGTCTTTGGTCCAAGCGGCGCGGTAAACCAGCAAAGCGGCGGCATCGACGTCAAGCGCCATGTCCGCGATATGGCCCTGCACCAGTTGCAATTCGCTCAGCGGCGCGCCCTGTACCTGACGGCTGGTGACGCGCAAAAGCGCCTCGTCCAGCGCACGGCGGGCAAAGCCGAGGGCGGCGGCGGCGACGGTGGAGCGGAAGACATCCAGCACCGACATGGCAATGGCAAAGCCGCGCCCCGCCTCACCCAGAAGCGCCGAGCCGGGTAGTTTCACGCCATCGAAATGCAAGGTGGCCAGTGGATGCGGCGCCATAACCTCTAGCCGTTCCTCGACCCTAAGCCCCGGTGTGTCGGCGGGCACGATGAAGGCCGACAACCCCTTGGCGCCCGGTGCCTCTCCGGTGCGGGCGAAGACGGTGTAGACATCCGCGATGCCGCCGTTGGAAATCCACGTCTTGCGCCCGTCGAGCACATAGCCATTGCCATCTGGCGTGGCCGTCATGGTGGAGTTTGCCACGTCTGAGCCGGACTGCGGCTCGGTTAGGGCAAAGGCCGAAATCGCCTGTCCCGAACGGGTCTTGGGGAGCCATTCGGCCTTTTGCTCATCACTCCCGAAAAGCGAGATCGCGCCGGTGCCAAGCCCTTGCATAGCAAAGGCAAAATCCGCCAACCCGTCATGGCGCGCCAGCGTTTCGCGGATCAGGCAAAGGCTGCGCACATCAAGCACCTCGTCCCCCTCCGCGCCGCTGTGGCGCAGCCAGCCGTCTTGGCCCATCATCGTCACCAGATCGCGGCAGGCCCCATCGGTGTCGCCGTGATCCACGTTCTTCAACTCGCGTGCCGCCCACTCGTCCAGAGCCAGCGCCAACTCCTTGTGCCGCGGCTCAAAAAAGGGCCAGTCGAGAAAACTCTTGTCAGCCATGGTTTACGCCTCCCCGCGTGTTTATCTTTTGGCTATTCGTATCTCAGTCCCCTTCGAAGACCGGGCGTTCCTTGGCGACGAAAGCGTTGTAGGCGCGTTCAAAATCGCCCGTTTGCATGCAGATCGCCTGTGCTTGCGCCTCGGCTTCGATCGCTTGTTCGATGGACATCGCCCATTCTTGGGCCAGCATCGTCTTGGTCATCATATGCGCGAAATTCGGGCCGGCTTGGATTTTCTGCGCCAGTTTAAGCGCCTCATCTTCCAGCGTCTCACCTGTCACCAGCCGGTTGTAGAAACCCCAGCGTTCCCCTTCTTCGGCAGACATGGCGCGCCCGGTGTAGAGCAGTTCGGCCGCCCGTGTCTGGCCGATGATGCGCGGCAGGATCGCGCAGGCGCCCATGTCGCAGCCCGCAAGGCCCACGCGGGTGAACAAAAAGGCGGTCTTGGCCTCTGCCGTTGCCAGCCGCAGGTCCGAGGCCATGGCGATGATCGCGCCCGCGCCCACGCAGACACCATCGACGGCGGCAATGACCGGCTTGCCACAGTTCACGATGGCCTTGACCAAATCGCCGGTCATACGGGTGAAACGCAGCAGTTCCTTCATGTTCATGCGGGTCAACGGACCAATGATATCATGCACATCTCCGCCAGAGCTAAAGTTACCGCCATTGGAGCCGAAGATCACCACATCGACATCATCGGCATAGACCAGATCGCGGAACCAGTCGCGCAGCTCGGCGTAGCTGTCGAAGGTCAGCGGGTTCTTGCGGTCAGGCCGGTCAAGCCGCACGGTGGCGATCCGGTCTTTGATTTCACATTGGAAATGCGTCACATCACTGCGCATTGGCTTTTTCCTTTTCTTCCGTTTGGGCGGCGAAAGCCTGCAAGCGGGCCGCCATGGCGCGGGCTTCCTCGGAGGAGATTCCGCGCAGTTTTTCGTTGATCCAGTCTTCATGCGCCTGCGCTTGGCGGGCGAATTGCGCCGTGCCCGCGGGGGTCAAGCGCAGCATCATCGCGCGGCGGTCGCCGGGGACCGGGATGCGTTCGACCAGCCCCTCCTCGCTCAGACGATCGGCGATGCCGGTGACATTGCCGTTGGACACGCGCAGCACGCCCGAAAGCTGGCTCATCTTCAGCCCTTCGGGATGGCGCGAGAGGGCCGACATTACGTCGAACCGCGGCAGCGTCGTGTTATGCTCACGCCGCAGCGTATCGCGTAACTCTTGCTCCAACCCCCGCACGACTTTCAGCAGCCGCAGCCAGAGGCGCACGCGATCCTTGGCCACGTCGCTCATACTTCGCCCCCCGATAGCGCCAGCGCGTGGCCGTTGACCGAAGCCGCGGCGCCCGACAGCAGGTAGAGCACAGCACCTGCGACCTCGGAGGTTTCGACAAAGCGGTTCTGCGGGCTTGCGCGTTTCAGCAAGGCGCGGGCCTCCTCGGCGCTTTTGCCGGTGGTCGCCGTGATATTCTCGACCGAGCGTTCCAAGAGCGGCGTGTCGATGAAGCCCGGGCATATTGCGTTCACGGTGATGCCGGTGCGCGCCAGTTCCAACGCCAGCGCGCGGGTCAGACCGACGACCCC